>CAZIQT010000001.1:0-79492 GCA_964541645.1 uncultured Halobellus sp.
CGCCACGCCCGTCCGGCTCGGCCAGGAGTTCGCGGGCTACCGCACCCAGATCGAGAAGGGCATCACCCGCGCCGAAGACGCCACGGACCACCTCTCGGAGCTCGCGTTGGGCGGGACCGCGGTGGGGACCGGGCTCAACACACACCCGGAGTTCCCCGAGCGGGCCGCGGAGTACGTCTCCGCGGAAACCGGGTTCGAGTTCCGGCCGGCGGACAGCCACTTCGAGGCGCAGGCCGCCCACGACGCCATGAGCGAGGCCCACGGCGCCCTCCGGACGGTCGCGGGCTCTCTGAACAAGATCGCGAACGACCTCCGGCTGCTGGCGTCGGGGCCGCGGAACGGGCTCGGCGAGATCGAACAGCCCGAGAACCAGCCCGGGAGCTCGATCATGCCCGGGAAGGTCAACCCCGTCGTCGCGGAGGCGGTGAACCAGGTCCACACCCAGGTCGTCGGCAACGACGCCGCGGTCGCGGCGGGCGCCGCGGGGGGCCAACTCGACCTCAACCTCTACAAGCCGGTGCTCGCCCACAACACGCTTCAGTCGGCGGCGCTGCTCGCGAACGCCGCCGAGACCTTCGGCGAGCGGTTCGTCGCGAAGCTCGACGCCGACGAGGCGGTCTGTGCGGAGCAGGTCGAACGGTCGATGGCGCTCGCCACCGCGTTGAACCCGACGATCGGGTACGACAAGGCCAGCGAGGTGGCGAAAGCCGCGCTGAAGCAGGGCAAGACCGTCAGGGAGGTCGTCGTCGAGAAGGGTTACCTGACCGAGGCGGAGGCCGCGGAGGTGCTCGACCCGGAGGCGATGACCCACCGCGGGATCCTCGGCGGGGAGTGAGACGGGGTCTCACCCGGCAGCGGAACCGATACGTTGATACTGGTTTCGATCGAGTCAACGCGTATGCAGGAACTCCTACGTTCCGACGACCAGGGTCGCGACCTCCTCGAGTGCCGACGGTGCGAGGCGACGTTTCCGGAGGGGAAAGCCACGACCGACGGGTGGCACTACGCGTGTCCGGAGTGCGGCGAGGGAACGGGGATCGGCGACGGGCTCCGGAAGGTATAATCCGGGGTCCCGCCTCGGCGGTGCGGCGGACGCGGACTGACCCATTTTTTACGCCGGGGGTACCCACTCATACCCAATGACGGAGTACGACTACGACGACCTCGGCCTCGTCGCGGGGCTGGAGATCCACCAGCAGCTCGAGTCCGCGACGAAGCTGTTCTGCCGGTGTCCCACCACGGAGCGCGACCCCGACGACGCCGCCCGCTCGTTCACGCGGTCTCTCCACCCCACGCGGAGCGAACTCGGCGAACTCGACGACGCCGCGGTCGAGGAGAGCCGCGTCGACCGCGAGTTCGAGTATCTCGCGTACGACTCCACCTGTCTGGTGGAGGAAGACGAGGAGCCGCCCCACCGGCTCGACGGCGAGGCCCGCGAGGTCGCGCTCCGGATCGCCGCCCTCCTGGACATGGAGCCGGTCGACCAGGCCCACGTGATGCGGAAGCTCGTGATCGACGGCTCCAACACCTCCGGGTTCCAGCGGACCGCCCTGGTCGCCCAGGACGGGCAGATCGAGACGACCGAGGGACCGGTCGGTGTCGAGGACCTGCTGCTCGAAGAGGAGTCCGCACGGCGCGTCGCGGAGCGCGACGGCGGCGTCACCTACTCCTTGGACCGGCTGGGGGTGCCCCTCGTCGAGATCGGGACCCGCCCCGACATCGACTCCCCCGAACAGGCGCGGGAGGCCGCCGAGACCATCGGAATGTTGCTCCGGTCGACCGGGTCGGTCAAACGCGGGCTCGGGACCATCCGCCAGGACGTGAACGTCTCGATCGCGGCGGGCGCCCGCGTCGAGATCAAGGGGGTCCAGGCGCTCGACGACATCGACGACATCGTCCGAGGGGAGGTCGGCCGGCAGGTCGAGCTGCTGGCGGTCCGCGACGAGCTGGTCGAGCGGGACGCCGCGGTCGGCGACGCCCGGGACGTTTCGGAGGTGTTCGAAGACACCGACTCCGGCGTGATCGGCGGCGCGCTCCGGGACGGGGGATCCGTGACCGCGGTCCCGCTGTACGGCTTCGACGGGCTGGTCGGCCGGGAGATCCAGCCCGACCGCCGACTCGGCACGGAGCTCTCGGATCACGCGAAACGCAACGGCGCCGGCGGGATCTTCCACACCGACGAACTCCCCGCCTACGGCGTGACCGACGCGGAGGTCGAGACGCTGCGCGAGGCGGTCGGCGCCGGGGAGGACGACGCGGTCGCGATCGTCGCCGCCGACACCGAGACCGCCGAGCGCGCGATCGAGGCGGTCGCCGAACGCGCCGCGACCGCCCTCGACGGCGTGCCGGAGGAGACCCGCGGCGCCAACGACGACGCCACGACCCGGTATCTCCGGCCGCTGCCCGGCGCGGCGCGCATGTACCCCGAGACCGACGTGCCGCCGGTCGAACTCGACGCCTCGGAGGTCGACACCCCCGAACTCCTGACCGAGAAGGTCGAGCGCTACCGGTCGGCGCACGGCCTGGATTCGGGGCTCGCAGAGCAGGTCGCGTACGGCCGTCGGATGCCGCTGTTCGAGCGCGCGGTCGACGCCGGGGTCGACGCGACGTTCGCGGCGACGCTGCTCGAATCCACCTTGACGGAGCTCCGCCGCGACGACGTCGCGGTCGGGGCGCTGACCGACGACCACCTGCTGGACGTGATGGGTCTGGTCGACGACGGCGACTTGGCGAAGGAGGGCGTCGAGGAAGTGCTCTCGACGCTCGCCGCGGAGCCGGAGCTGTCGGCGACGGCCGCGGTGGAGGAAGCCGGACTCGCCGGCGTGTCGGAGTCGGACGTCCGCGACGCCGTCAGCGAGGTCGTCGACCGGAACGCCGAGCAGGTCGAGGCCGAGGGGATGGGGGCGTTCTCGGCGCTGATGGGCGAGGCGATGGGCGCGCTCCGCGGGAAGGCCGACGGCGAGGTCGTCAGCGACGCGCTCCGCGAGGAGATTCGGAAGCGGGTGTGAACCGCGCGACGGGACGCGTCAGGCCCCGGGGACGCCGAAGGCGCCGATCCCGAGCCCCAGAACCGAGTTCACCACGAGCAGGAGCAGAAGCGCCGAGAGCCACGCCCCGACGCCGACGATCGCCGCCTTCGTCCACCCGCCGGGGTACCGCCAGTTGATCACGCCGACCCACACGACCAGGGCCAGAAGCGGACCGACCAGCGGGATCCACGAGGTCACCGCCCACCCGACCGCACCCACGATCGCGGTGACGACGGCGTGGTCGTAGTCGTCGACGTCGACGACGACGCGGGCGCTGATGTAGATGGCGAGCCCACCGACCAACAGCGCGACGACGAACGAGACCAGACCGCCGAGGAGCGAAGCTGCCATACGATGGGTCGGACGACCACGCGGTTATACCTACTGTCCGCGCGGCCGCTACGACGGCCGGTCGCCGTCGCCCGGGTCGTCGGTACCGTCACCGACGGCGTCGCCGTCGTCGGCTCCGGCGGTGTGATCGCCGAACGACCGGTCGCCCAGGAGGTCGTTCGCACGGCGGAAGATCCCGGTGAGCGTCGTGATCTCCCGCTCGGTGGGGTGGGCGCGGCCGAGGAGCCGGCGCATCATCACCCGGGTCTTCTCGCGTTTGTGGTCGCGGGTCTCGATCGACCGGTGGAAGGTCTCGAAGAAGTCGTAGAACCGGTCGATCGCGGCCTCGTCGGCGCGTTCGCGCTCCACGTCCGGGAGTTGGGTCTCCGAGACCGTCAGCGTCCGGAGTTCGTACAGCAGGATCGTCGCCGCCTGCCCCAGGTTCAGGACGGGGTAGTCGGCGCTCGCGGGGATCGAACACACCTCGTCGAGGCGGGCGAGTTCGTCGTTGTCGAGGCCGGTGCCCTCCCGGCCGAACACGAGTGCGGTCCGGGAGTCGACGGTCTCCAGGCTCTCCCGGACCTCGACGGGCGTCTTGAACGGGAACCGGACGTGCCGGCGGGAGTCGTCGTTGGTGATCGCGGTGGTGCCGACGGTGTGGTAGGTCTCGACCACCGACTCGAACGTCACCGTCTCGGCGTTCGGGAGCACGTCCTCGCGGGCGTGGCCCGCGAACCCGTAGGCCTCGCCGTCCTCGTGGAGCTCCGGTGGGGTCACCAGTTTCAGCTCCGAGAGCCCGAAGTTCTTCATCGCGCGGGCGATGGTGCCGACGTTGCCGGGGGTCTCGGCGTCGACCACCACCACGACCGGGCCGTGAGTGCGCCGGAACGGCTGCTCCTCGGCGTCCGTCGGGAGCGGCTCGGGGCCGGTGTCGTCGCCGGACATCAGCCCGTCGGATACTCCCGGCCGAGATCGAGGTCGTCGGGGTCGTCCTCGTCGTCGACGGTAGTGATCTCGCCGGTGCGGAGGTCGATCCGCTTGCGCTCGCCGTCGTAGTTCTCGTTGAGCCGGCGGTTGAGCTCGTCGGGGTCCGGGGGATCCGGCAGCCCGCCGGGGTCGGTGTCGACGTGGTCGAGCCCGGCGTACCCCTCCGGCGCGCGGTTGCCCGCCGCGAACCACTCGTGGAACTCGTCGCGGAAGGTCTCCGTTCCGGCCGCGTCGGCGCCGCCGGCCTCGCGGAACCAGTAGAGGAAGTCGGCCTCGTGGGCGGCACACAGAAGCACCTCCTCCATGGGCTCGCCGTAGACGATCTCGGCCTGGTTGCACCGCTTCACGTCGGCCTCGCCGTGGACGAGGTAGCAGGCGTCACACGGCTCGCCCTGAAGGTAGGTCAGCCGGACGAGCCGCCGTCGGGTGTCGTCGGCCAGCGCCTCCAGCGGCCGGAACTCCCCGTCGTCGGTGAACACCGCCGCCTCGTCGAAGCGCCACCCGCGGAGCCCGATACTCACTTTGGCCATCGCCGGAAGATAGCGGGCCGCCGGATAAAAGCGGCGTGACTCGTCGGCCGACCGCCGGAGCCGGGGCGCGAGCCGACGGAACGTGCGGCTTTTCATTCTCCCACGAGAAGCCGGCGTATGGATCCGAAGCGCGAGCTCACGAGCGTCGACCTCGCGGCCCTCGTCACCGAGTTGAACCGGTACGAGGGCGCGAAGGTCGACAAGGTCTACCTCTACGGCGACGATCTGCTCCGCTTCAAGATGCGGGACTTCGACCGCGGTCGGGTGGAGCTCCTCGTGGAGGTCGGCGACACGAAGCGCGTCCACGCCGCCGACCCCGACCGCGTCCCCGACGCCCCCGGCCGACCGCCGAACTTCGCGAAGATGCTGCGGAACCGGCTGTCGGGCGCCGACTTCGCGGGGGTCGAACAGTTCGAGTTCGACCGCATCCTCACGTTCGACTTCGAGCGCGGCGACGAGAACACGCGGGTGGTCGTGGAGCTGTTCGGCCAGGGGAACGTCGCGGTCCTCGACGAGACCGGCGAGGTGGTCCGGAGCCTCGAAACCGTCCGGCTGAAGTCCCGGACGGTCGCGCCGGGAGCACAGTACGAGTTCCCCGCCTCCCGGGTGAACCCCCTGTCGGTGAGCTACGACGCCTTGGCCGCGCGGATGGACGACTCCGATTCCGACGTGGTCCGGACGCTCGCGACCCAGTTGAACCTGGGCGGGCTCTACGCCGAGGAGGTGTGCACCCGCGCGGGCGTCGAGAAGACCACGCCGATCGAGGCGGCCGGCGACGACGAGTACCGCGCGATCCACGACGCCCTCGCGGACCTCCGGACCCGGCTTCGGAGCGGGGCGTTCGACCCGCGGATCTACGAGGACGACGGCAGGGTGGTCGACGCCACCCCGTTCCCGCTCGAAGAACACGAACGCGAGGGTCTCGACAGCGAGGCCGTCGACACGTTCAACGCCGCGCTCGGCGAGTATTTCTACCGGCTCGAACGGGCCGACGACGACTCCGCGGAGGAGGCGGCGAGTTCACGCCCGGACTTCGAGGCGGAGATCGCGAAACAGAACCGGATCATCGACCAGCAGGAGGGGGCGATCGAGGAGTTCGAGGAGCGGGCCGACGCCGAGCGCCGCCGCGCGGAACTCCTGTACGCCAACTACGATCTGGTCGACGAGGTGCTCTCGACCGTCCGGGCGGCCCGCGACGACGACGTCCCGTGGGACGAGATCCGCGAGACGCTCGCTGCGGGCGCCGAACGCGGGATCCCCGCGGCCGAGGCCGTGGTCGACGTCGACGGCGCCGACGGAACCGTCACGGTCGCGCTCGACGACACGGAGGTCACGGTCGACGTCGACACCGGCGTCGAGAAGAACGCCGACCGGCTCTACACCGAGGCCAAGCGGATCGAGGAGAAGAAGGAGGGCGCACTCGCCGCGATCGAGAACACCCGCGAGGAGTTGGCCGCGGTCAAGCGGCGTCGCGACGAGTGGGAAGCCGACGATGACGACCCCGACCCCGACGCCGAGTCCGACGACGGGGACGCCGACCGGGACTGGCTCTCGATGGAATCGATCCCGATCCGGGCCTCCGAGGAGTGGTACGAGCGGTTCCGGTGGTTCCACTCCGCCGACGGCTTCCTGGTGATCGGCGGCCGGAACGCCGACCAAAACGAGGAGATCGTCACGAAGTACCTCGACAAACACGACCGCTTCCTCCACACCCAGGCCCACGGCGGCCCAGTGACGGTGGTGAAAGCCTCCGGCCCGTCCGAACCCGCCGAGCCGGTCGACTTCCCCGGGACCACCCTCGAAGAGGCCGCGCAGTTCGCGGTGTCGTACTCATCGACCTGGAAGGAGGGGCGGTACGCCGGCGAGGCGTATATGGTGACGCCCGATCAGGTGTCGAAGACCCCCGAATCCGGGGAGTACATCGAAAAGGGGTCGTTCGTGATCCGCGGCGACCGGACGTACTTCCGGGACGTCGAAAGCGAGATCGCCGTCGGGATCCAGTGTGAGGGCGAGACCCGCGTGGTCGGCGGCCCGCCGTCGGCGATCGAGGGGCGGGTCGCGACCGCAGTCCGGCTCCGGCCCGGACAGTACGCCCAGAACGACGCCGCGAAGCTGCTCTACCGGGAGTTCAAATCGCGGTTCGCCGACCAGTCGTTCCTCCGGAAGGTCGCGAGCCCCGACCGGATCCAGGAGTTCCTGCCGGCCGGCGGCAGCGAGATCGTGACGGAGTGACCGGCGGCCGGATCGCCGCCGCCTACCCGTGACGGCCCCGACCGGCCGCCGCCCGGATAGCCGCCGCCTACTTATGTCGGTGCCCGGCGTACACGGGGCCACGTATGACCCCCCAGCACCGCCGTTTCGAACCGCACGCCCGCACCCGAACGCCATGATACGGGAAGCGATCGACTACCCCCGGACCGACGAGAACTGGACGACGACCGTGCTGATCGGCGGGCTGCTCGGCCTGCTCGGCGTGTTGGTGGTGCCGGCGTTCCTGGTGTCGGGCTACCTGGTCCGGGTGCTCGACCGGACGATGCGCGGCGACGACCGCCCGCCCGTCTTCGAGGCGTGGACGGACCTCTTTGTCGACGGTCTGAAGGCGTTCGTGATCGCGTTCGCCTACGGGCTCGTTCCCGGCGTGATCGCGATCGCGGTGGCGTTCGGCGTCGTGCTCCCGTTCACCGTCGTCGGGGGCGCCTCCGCCGGCGGCGTGGTCGAGAGCGGGACCGCCGTCCGTACCGGGGTCGGGCTCGCGGTCGCCGCTATCGCGCTGGTCGGCGGGCTACTCGCGCTTGTGGCCGGGGTGCTCGCGGCCTACGTCGTGCCCGCGGCCACCGCCGCGTTCGCCGAGACCGGGCGGCTCGGGGCGGCGTTCTCGGTCGGGCGCCTCCGGCCGGTGCTGACGTCCGGGACGTACGCGACGGCGTGGGTGTCGGCGGCCGCGATCGTGGTCGGTGCCGGGCTCGTCGCCGGGGCGCTGAACGCGATCCCGGTGGTCGGGTTCGTGATCGGCGGGTTCGTCGGGTTCTACGCCGCGGCGGCCGCCTACTACCTCGTCGGCCACGCGTGGGGGGAGTTCCACGGGATCGACCGCGCCGACGCCGACGGCGCCCCGGCCGGCCGGTCGACGCCCCGATCGCCGGACACGTAGCGCCGGCTTCCGGCCGAACCAGTCAGCCGCTCGTCAAAATCGCGGTGTGACCCTTGCGAAGAACTACGTGTCCGCCCGGAGTCGGATCCGACGATGCTCTCCGACGCGCTCCGGTATCCGTTGAACGGCGACGGGTGGGTCCGCACGATCCTCATCGGCGGCCTCCTCACGATCCTCTCGGTGTTGGTGCTGCCCGCCTTCCTCATTCAAGGGTACTACGTCCGGGTGTTGCGCGGCGTCGCGAACGACGACCCCGACCCGCCGGCGTTCGACGAGTGGGTGGCCCTGCTCGTCGACGGGGTGAAGCTGTTCGTCGTGAACGTCGTGGTGGTGCTCGGGGTGATCGTCGTGCAGGCGGGCGTCGCGGTCGTGCTGGGGACGGGGTCGTTCCTGGCGGGCACCACCGGCGTCTCCGATCCCAGCGCCGCGGGCGGGGTGGTCGGACTGCTCGGGATCGGCGTGCTCCTCGCCGGGATCGTAGCGATCACCTACGTCGCTCCCGCGATGTTCGTGAACTTCGCCCGCGAGGACTCGCTGACCGCGGCGTTCCACGTCTCGACGATCCTCTCGGGCGCGCTGAGCCTCGAGTACCTGATCGCGTGGCTCCTGGCGGTCGCCGTCGGGGTGGTGCTCGGGACCGTGGCGAGCATCCTGAGTCTCCTCGTCGTCGGGATCTTCGGGCTGTTCTACGTCCAGGTCGTGACCTACTACCTGTTCGGCCGCGGGTTCGCCGACGGGCTCGCGGCCGACGGCGGCGACGCGGCGGCGGTGACGTACTGAGCGGCCGCGGCCCGCTCGCGACCTGGTGCGGCGTGACGCTGCGCGACGCGACGAAACGGTGAGTGTTTTCCCGCCCGCCCGCGGACTCCCGGTATGCGAGTCTCGAGCCGCGGTCGCGGCGAGGAGGGCCGCGAGCGCATCACCCTGGTCCCCGAGAACGTCGACGATCTGTGGCACCTCTCGCACGTGTTGGAGGACGGCGACCGGGTCTCCGGCGACACCACCCGGCGGATCCAGCGCGACGACGAGAACCTCCGCGACACCGGCGGGGAGCGCGAGCACCTGTCCGTCACGATCGGCGTCGACGACGTCGAGTTCGCGCGGTTCGCGAACCGACTGCGGGTCGGCGGCGAGATCGTCGGCTGCTCCCGCGAGGACCAACTCGGCCGGTTCCACACCCTGAACGTCGAGGCTCACGACGAGATCACGATCGAAAAGCGGTTCAAACCCGACCAGATCGACCGGATCGAGGCCGCCGAGGAGGCCGCCGAGAACGCCGACGTCGCGGTCGCCACCGTCGAGGAGGGCGAGGCGCACATCCACACCGTCGCCCAGTACGGCACCGAGGAGCGGTTCTCCCTCACCGCCCCCACCGGGAAAGGCGAGTACGCCCGGCCCCGCTCGGAGCTGTTCCGGGAGCTCGCCGAGGCGCTCGCGCGGATGGACGTCGACGCGGTCATCCTCGCCGGGCCGGGGTTCACGAAGCAGGACGCCCGCGACTACATCGCGGAGCACCACCCCGAGGTCGCGGAGCGACTCACCGTCGTCGACACCGCGGGCGTCGGGGACCGCGGGGTCCACGAGGTGTTGAAACGCGGCGCGGTCGACGAGGTCCAGACGCAGACCCGGATCTCGACCGAGGCGGCACTCCTCGACGAACTGATGGAGCGGCTCGCCACCGGCGAGACGGTCGCGTACGGGATCGACGAGGTCGCGGAGGCCGCGGAGTTCGGCGCGGTCGAGACGCTCCTGATTGTCGACGACCGGCTCCGCCGGGAGCGGCAGGGCGACGGCGACTGGGACCGCGACGTCAACGACGTGGTGGAGTCGGTCGAACGCCAGGGCGGCGACGTGACGGTGTTCTCCGGGGAGTTCGACCCGGGTCGACAGCTGAAGAACCTCGGCGGGATCGCGGCGCTGCTGCGGTACCGGATCCAGTAGCCGGCCGCCGCGGGTCCGGTCGGCGCCCATTTTAGTAGCCGGACGCGCAAGCCGCGGGTATGGTCACCCGAACCCCCACCGGTCACGCGGCGGAGTGTCGACGATGGTGAACGTCGCCTTCTCCGTGGGCCGGGTTCTCGCCGCGCTGTTTCTGGTCGCCCTGAACGGCTTTTTCGTCGCTTCGGAGTTCGCGTTCGTCCGGGTCCGCTCCACGTCGGTCGAGCAGTTGGCCGCGGAGGGGCGGGCGGGGTCGGCCGCGCTCCAGGACGTGATGAACAACCTCGACGACTACCTCGCGGCGACGCAGTTGGGGATCACGATCGCGTCGCTGGGGCTGGGGTGGATCGGCGAGCCCGCGGTGGCGGCGCTGATCGAACCCGTGCTCTCGTCGGTGCTCCCGGCGTCGCTGATCCACCTGGTGGCGTTCGCGCTGGGGTTCAGCGTCATCACGTTCCTCCACGTCGTCTTCGGCGAACTCGCTCCGAAGACCATCGCGATCGCCGACGCAGAGCGGGTGTCGTTGCTGCTTGCGCCCCCGATGAAGCTGTCGTACTACGTGTTCACCCCCGGGATCGTCGTGTTCAACGGCGCCGCCAACGCGTTCACCCGGTTGCTCGGGGTGCCGCCGGCGTCGGAGACCGACGAGACGATGCAGGAACGCGAGATCCGGCGCGTGGTGGCGCGTTCCGGGGAGGCAGGCCACGTCGAGGCCGCGGAAGTCGAGATGATCGAGCGGGTCTTCGACCTCGACGACACCGTGGTGCGGGAGGTCATGGTGCCGCGGCCGGACGTGGTGAGCGTCCCGTCGGACATGGGACTCGCCGACCTCCGCGCGACGGTCCTCGACGCCGGGCACACCCGCTACCCGGTCGTCGAAGCCGACGACGCCGACCGGACGGTCGGGTTCGTCGATGCGAAGGACGTGCTGCGCGCCACCGACGCGGGCGACGACGCGACCGCCGGCGACCTCGCGCGCGAGTTGGTGGTCGTGCCGGAGACGACCGCGATCGACGACCTGCTCGTGCAGTTCCGGGACGGCGAGCGGCAGATGGCCGCGGTCATCGACGAGTGGGGCGTCTTCGAGGGGATCGCGACCGTCGAAGACGTCGTCGAGGCCGTCGTCGGCGACCTCCGCGACGGGTTCGACGCGGAAGGGCCGGACGACTCGATCCGGCGACGCGACGACGGCGGGTACGACGCCGACGGGTCGGCGGCGCTGTCGACGCTCAACGGAACGCTCGGGACGTCGTTCGCGGCCGACGGGTTCGAGACGGTCGGCGGGCTGGTCTTGAGCCGCCTCGACCGGGCGCCCGAGGTCGGCGATTCGGTCCGTGCCGACGGCTTCGCCTTCGAGGTGCGGCGCGTCGACGGCGCGCGGGTGTCGACGGTCCGGATCGGGCGCGCGGACGTCAAGGGCGAACGCGAAAGCGGAGGGAACTCGGCCCCCGACGGATCGGAGACCTGACGCGGCCGGCTCGTCGGCGCCCCGGCGGCCTCACCTCCCGGTGAGCGCCTCGCTGCCCGGCGCGACGTCGATGGGCTGGCCGAGGCCCTCGGCCCTCGCCTTCTCGTAGAGCAGGTACGCCCCGGCGACGGTCTCGATCCCCGTCCCGCCGCTGTCGAACACGGTGATCTCGTCGTCGGACTCCCGGCCGGGGGCAGTGCCGGCGACCAGATCGCCCAGATCGGCGTGGACGTGGTCCTCGTCGATCGCCCCCTCCGCCAGGGCGTGGAGGAACGACCCCGCGTCCTGGAACGCCCGGTCGTGCATGTCGGGGACGTAGGTGGCGCGTTCGATCGTCGTGGTGTCGAGTTCGCGCTTGTCGGCGTCGTACTGCCCCATCGCGGTGACGTGCGCGCCCGGCTCCAGGAGGTCGCCGTCGAAGACCGGCTCGCTCGCGTTCGTGGCGGTCACGACGACGTCGGCGCCCTCGACGGCGGCGCCGGCGGAGGCGACCGCAGCGACGCTGGCGTCGAGCCGCCGGCCCATCTCGCCCGCGAACGACTCGCGGTGGTCCTTGGTGGGCGAGTAGATCCAGACGGTTTCGAGCTCCCGGACGGTCGAAAGCGCGCGGAGCTGGCCGCGGGCCTGCGGGCCGCTGCCGATGATCGCGGCCGACGACGCGTCCTCGCGGGCGAGGGCGTCGGCGCCGACGGCGCCGGTCGCGCCGGTCTTGAACGGGTTCATGCTCGCGCCGTCGACGAGCGCCAGCGGCGCGCCGGAGTCGGCGTCGAAAAGCGGGGTGAGGAACCACGCGTCGGCCGCCCCGAAGCCGGCGGTGTACATGTAGCCGCCCATCGCGCCCGTCTCCGGCAGCACCGACGCGTACGCCGTCAGAAACCCCGGCGGGTCGTCGTTGGGGAGCGTGGTCCGCGGCTCGGCGGGGGCGCCCTCGCCGTACTGCCGGTAGCCCTCGCGGACCGCGTCGACGAACTCCGCAGGGGTCGCGAGCCCGTCGACGTCCGCGCTCGTCAGGAACAGCGTCTCGGTCATACCCGGCGGTTCGGCGCCCACCGACAAGAACGTGCGGGGGGTGACGCTGTCGCCGGACACACACCGGAGCGTTGAACTGATCGCCAGACCCACGCCGGGACGTGACGCCGAACGATCGGTCCATCGTCGTGCTGGTGATGCTCGCCCACGCGATGGTACACACCTACGAGCTGTCGCTCCCGATCTTCGTGGCCATCTGGCTCGTTGAGTTCGACGTGCTCCCGCTCGTGGTGACGCAGGTCGACGTGACCGCGGCGACGCTCGGCGTCGTCGTGACCGCCGGCTACGGCCTCTTCGGCGTGGGGTCGCTCCCCGGCGGCGTGTTGGTCGACCGCGTCGGCTCCGGCCGGCTCATCGCGGCGTGTCTGTTCGGGATGGGCGGGTCGTTTCTCCTCCTGGCGGTCGCGCCGAACCTGCTCGTGGTCGCCGTCGCGCTGCTCCTGTGGGGTGCGGCCGCGAGCGTCTACCACCCCGCGGGGCTCACGCTGCTGTCGAAGGGCGTCGAGGAGCGCGGCACGGGCTTTGCGTACCACGGCATCGCGGGCAACGTCGGCACCGGGCTCGGGCCGCTGGTGGCGGCGACTGCGCTCCTGTTCGTGGAGTGGACCGCAGTCGCGGCCGCTCTCGCCGTGCCCGCGCTTCTGGCCGGCGTCTACGCGATCCGCGCGGAGTTCGACGAGACCGCAGCCGTGGGGCCGGACGGGGCGGCGGGCGGCGGGGAATCCGGATCCGGGGGCGACGACCGGGCGTCGGGCGGCGTCGACGACCTCGCGGCGTTCGGCGCCGCGTCGCGGCGGCTGTTCGCCGGGGCGTTCGCCCTCGTCTTCGTGATAGTGATGACCTCGGGGCTCTACTACCGCGGGATCCTCACCTTCCTTCCCAACGTCCTCGAACCGTTCCCGGAGTTCGCCCCGATCCCGCTGACGGCGCTGCTGCCGCCCGCCGTCACCGACGCCCTCGGGGTGGCGCCCGACTCCGTCCGGTCGCTCAACCCCGAGCGGTACTTCTACTCGGGGCTGCTGATCGTGGGCGTGGTCGGGCAGTACGTCGGCGGGAAGCTGATCGACCGAGTGGCGGTCGAGTACGGCCTCGCGGGCGGGTTCGGCCTCCTGGCCGTGCTCGCGTTGCTGTTTCTCCCGGCGGCGTCGGCGGGGTTGGTGCCGCTTTTGGCCGTCGGCGCGGTGCTCGGCGCGGCGCTCTTCTTCGTCCAGCCGTTCTACCAGGCCACGGTCGCGGAGTACTCCCCGTCGGGAACTCGGGGGTTGTCGTACGGGTTCACCTACCTCGGGGTGTTCGGCGTCGGCGCGCTCGGGGGGACCGTCGCCGGCGTGATCCTGACGTACGCCACCCCGACGGTGCTGTTCGCGACGCTCGCGGGGTTCGCCGCGGTGGGGTCGGGACTCGGCGCCTACCTCCTCAGGCGACGCGCTGACCCGGTCGGCGACGCCGACGACGCCGACGCGGCGTGAGCGTCGGTCCCCGAATCACCCGCGAAACTTGAAGAAAAGCCACCGGAGCCCGGCGAGTGCGACCCCGCCGACGACGAACACCACGACGCCGAAGATCAGCTGGAACCCCCCCGAGAACAGCGGCGACGCGCGGAGCACGAACCCGATCGCGGCTGCCGGCACCCACGCCCGGAGCGCGAGCGGGACGGCGGCCTTCGCCGACTCCGCCGCGCCCGCGGAGTACGCCCCGACGAGGGGGCTCGCGACCGCCCACCCGAGCAGGAACGGGACCAGGGTGAGGAGCCACCCGCCCGTCGCGGTCGTGAGGTAGTCGACGCCGTTGTGGTTGATCACGCCGTAGGTGAGAACTGCGGACAGCGCAAGCAGGTCGACCACGGCCAGCGGCGCCGCCGCGGCGTCGATGCGTCGCGCGAGGAACGACTCCTCGGAGGATGCCATACCCGACGGTTCGGACGCACCGTAATGGCTCTCCCGGATTCGATCGCCGGCGGTCGGCGGCGCGGGATCAGGACGTCGGAACCCGACCGACGACGACGTACTCGAACCCCTCGGCGACGATCCGCGGCTCGAACCCGGCAGCGGCGAGGCGGTCACACAGCGCGTCGGGCGTCCGGAACGTGGAGTCGAACCCCACCAGACGTTCGGCGGCAACCAACCCCCGGCCGCGGAGGGTTCGCGGGTCGAACTCCTGGACGACCGCCACGCCGCCGGGCGCGAGGACCCGACCGACCTCCGCGAGCCCCGCGTCGGGGTCCGGGAAGTGGTGCAGCGCGTCGGCGATCACCGCGGCGTCGACGGCGTCGGTACGGAGCGGGAGCGCCCCGGCGTCGCCGCGGACCGCCCCGTGGCCCGCGTCCCGGGCGCGGCGCAGCATCCCGGCGGATCGATCGACGACGACCGGGTCGAACCCCGCCCGAGCCAGCCCGTCCGACACCCGCCCCGTGCCGCCGGCGACGTCGACGACCCGGTCGATCCGCCGGTCGGCGAACGCGAACCCCTCGCGGAGCGGGCCGACCGTCGCCGACGGCATCACGAGGTCGTAGAGCCCGGCGATCCGGTCGAAGAACCGGACGTCGCCGGGGCCGAACCGGGAGGTCATACCCGGCGTACGCCCGGCCGGGACAAGTGCGTACCGACCGCCGGAGTCTTTGCTCCTCGGTCACATACCACGAGTGGTGGAGTACGCGCTCCTCGGGTGGCCGCCGGACGGCCCCACGCTCCGCTTGGACCACCGGCGGTTCGCCTACGCCGGCAAGTTCGTGGTGTCGAACACCGGCAAGGCCGTCGCCCGTGGGGCGGCGGCCTCGGACGCGGTGGACGCCGACACGCCGGCCGACACCCCCGACGGAGTGAGCTACGACACCGACGTGGCGGCGGCGGTCGCGTTCAGCGCCGACCGGACCGACGGGAGCCTGCTTCGGCTCCGATATCTCACCGTGCGGTCGGACCTGAAGCGCCGGGAGATGGGGCCGCGGCTGGCGACCGTGGTCGCGTCCGCCGCCGGCCGGCAGGGGTACGACCGCGTCGCGATCGCGGTCAACAACCCCTTCGCCTACGAGGCGATGTACAAAGCCGGGTTCGCGTGGACCGGCCGGGAGAGCGGGCTGGCCGAACTCCTGTTGGAGCGTCCCGCCGGTGACGTCGGCGACGGCGCGGCACCCCCCGATCCGGGGACCTACCGTGACGGGTTGGACCGGTACCGTCGCCGCGACCTCGGCGACCCCGAGGCGTCGTTTCTCGACGACCGGATCGGCGCCGACCCGCCGAGGCGGGTCGACGTCCCCGAGTGGGTCGACGCGACCGATCCGGAGGCTTAACCCCCGGCACGACCCAGACGGACGTGATGGGAAACGCGGATCTCCGGAGCCTGGCGGCGATCGAGGACGTCGGGTTCGACACGTTGGGCGGGAGCGTCGTCGCGGTCGACGCCCACAACTGGCTGTACCGGTATCTCACCACGACCGTGAAGTTCACTTCCGCGGGGGCGTACACCACTGCGGCCGGCGACGAGGTGGCGAACCTGATCGGCGTGGTCCAGGGGCTGCCGAAGTTCTTCGAACACGACATCGTCCCCGTGTTCGTCTTCGACGGCGGCGTGACCGACCTGAAAGACGACGAGGTGGCCGAGCGCCGCGCCGCCCGCGAGCGCGCCGAGGAGAAGCGCGCCGACGCCGAGGCGCGCGGCGACGCCGTCGCGGCCGCCCGGCTGGAAGCGCGCACGCAGCGGCTGACAGACGTCATCCACGAAACCACCCGTGGGCTGTTGGAGCGCCTCGACGTGCCGGTCGTCGAGGCGCCCGCGGAGGGGGAGGCGCAGGCGTCGTACATGGCCGCCCGCGGCGACGTCGACTACGTCGGCAGCGAGGATTACGACACCCTGCTGTTCGGCGCGCCGGCGACGCTCCGGAAGCTGACCGCCTCCGGCGACCCGGAGCTGATGCGGCTGGACGCGACGTTGGAGCGCCACGGCCTCACCCGCGAACAGCTGGTCGACGTCGCCATCCTGTGTGGGACCGATTTCAACGAGGGGCTCTCCGGGGTGGGGCCGAAGACCGCCGTGTCCGCGATCGCGGACCACGGCGACCTCTGGGCGGTGCTCGACGACCGCGGGGCGTACATCGAGGGCGCCGACCGGGTCCGGGAGCTCTTCTTGGACCCGCCGGTGACCGAGGCGTACGGCTTCGACGCCGACATCTCGCCGGACATCGAGGCCGCGCGGGCGTACGTCACCGAGGAGTGGGAGGTGGACGCGAGCGAGGTCGACCGCGGGTTCGAGCGGATCGAGTCCGCGACCGTCCAGACCGGGCTCGACGACTGGACCTGACGCCGCCCGGTGACTCAAACGCGCGTTGGACCTATCAGCACCGGTTTATCGGTCGGTGGCGTACCGGCTGTCGATGCGACGCCGAGCCCTCCTCGCGCTCGCGGCGCCGCTGGTCGGCGGCTGTCTGTCGGCCGGCCGGATCGGCTCCCCGGCCGACACCGACGCCGGGGCCGACGCGGGCCTGCCGCCGACGGGCGACGGCGCCCCCCTACAGTTCGACGCCGACGACCACTTCGAGCGGTGGACCGTCGGCGACCCCGACGCCGGGACGGGCCACCGGATCGTGGTCTGGAACGACGACGCCGACCGGCGACCGATCCGCGTCCGGCTCCGGGCGGTCGGGCGCGACGAGCCGGCGGTGTCGGCCGCGCCGACGTTTCCGGCCTACGGCTCGCTCCGCGTGACGGTGTTCCGGCCGGCGGACTACGTCTGTGTGATCGCCGGCCCGGAGGACGACGGCCGGAAACTCGGGGTGCGCCGGGAGTTCGTCGGCTGCGACGACTCCGCCACCCACGTCGCGGTCCGCCCCGACGGCAGCGTGCGGGCGCGGGTCGTGTCGGCGGCGCTCGGGTGTGCCGGGGCGGCGTCGGAGCCGGAGTGACCGCGGCCTGCCCGGTGGGTCCGCTCCGGGAGGCTCCGCAGTAGACTTTTGTCCGACCGCGATCCTTCGTGCGTATGGCCCTCCTGGGGATGAACCGATCCCGGATCGCGTGGTGGAGCCTGGGGCTCGTCCTCGGCGGCGCCCTGGTGTTCGTCCTCCACTCCTTCGTGGGAACCTTCGTCTTCGGGCTGTTCCTCTACTACGCCACCCGCCCGATCTACCGCCGGATCCGGACCCGGATCCGTCCGCCGAGCCTCGCCGCAGCGGTCGCGCTGTTCGTGTTGGCGCTGCCGGCGCTCGCCCTCGTCGCGTACACCGGCGCCGTCGGCGTCAGCGAACTGCTCAGGCTGACCGACGAGGGGCTGTTCGACCTCTCGCGCTACCCGTTCACCGCCGAACAGCTGACGACGCTGACCGACTTCGAGAGCCTGCTCGCGGTTGACCCCGCGGCGGTGACGTTCCAGCAGGTCCGGCGTGCGGTGTCGTCGCTCGGCTCCGCGGGCAACGTGGTGGCGTTCGTCGGGATCGGGCTGGTCCACCTGTTCGCGATGGTCGCGCTGGCGTTCTATCTCCTCCGGGACGACTGGAAGCTCTCGCGGTGGGTCCGGGCGCGCATCGCCGACGACAGGGGGGTGATGGAGGCGTTCCTCGCGGGCGTCGACCGCGACTTCACCAGCATCTTCTTCGGAAACATCCTCAACGCCGTCCTCACCGGCACCATCGGCGTGGTGGTCTACTCGCTGCTGAACCTGGTCGCCCCGCCGCAGGTCGCCATCCCCGCGGCCGGGCTCGTCGGGTTGTTCGCCGGCGTCGCCAGCCTCATCCCGGTCGTCGGAATGAAGCTGGTGTACGTCCCAATCACGGGGTATCTCGGGATCAGTTCGTACCTCGCCGACCCCAATACGCTGTGGTTCACCGCGGCGTTCTTCGCGGTGTCGTTCGTGGTCGTCGACACGATCCCCGATCTGGTGCTCAGGCCGTACGTCTCGGGACGACACCTCCACGTCGGCGCCGTGATGATCGCGTACACCTTGGGGCCGCTGCTGTTCGGGTGGTACGGCATCTTCCTGGGGCCGATCATCCTCGTCCTGGTCGTGAACTTCGCCCGACACGTTCTGCCGGTGTTGATCGCGCGCGAACCGCTGGTGCCGTACGCAGTCGACCCCGGCGTCGTCACCGACACCGGGCCGGGCGAGACCGGGTCCGACGGCTCGGGGGCGACCGCGGGCGGGCGGGTCACCGGGGGGACTGACGCCGACCCGGCCACGAGCGCGAACGGCGGGTTCGAGTTCGGAACGGACCAGCCGCCGGACCCCACTGACCCCGAGACGGGCGGGGAGTCGCCGTCGGCGGGATCCGGCGGCGGGTGAGACCTCCCGGCCGCCGACTCAGCTGCTGATCCCGTCGAAGGAGACGTCGACGTAGGTGGCTTCCCAGTCCTTCCGGGCGGCGATCTCCCGCCGGCCGCGCCGGGTGAGGGTGTAGAAGTTGGTGCGTCGGTCCCGCTGGCCCTTGTCGATCAGGCCCTTGTCGACCAGCGTGTCCAGGTTGGGGTACAGCCGGCCGTGGTGGATCTCCTTCTCGTAATACTCCTCGAGTTCGTCCTTGACCGCGAGGCCGTGCGGCTCGTCGAGGCCGGCGATCACGTACAGCAGGTCACGCTGGAATCCGGTGAGGTCGTACATTCGTCGTGTCTGCACGAGTTTGGGTGTTATCCAAAATAAACATATCGGAGCGTTGTTGCTCCGTCGGGACGTGGAGACGGCCGCAACGGTCGCTGTCGGACGACGTATCCGACGAAACGTATCGGGGACGTTACACTGTCCGTGACGAGTCATCGCCGCGGCCGGGGTCGACTCCGCGGCGCGGGTCGCCGGCCGGAGTCGGGGCTCCGGAGTCGGTCGGCCGTGGACGGTCGTGATCCTCGGCGGTGCCGTCGCGCGGAACGCCGCAGACGTCTCTCGGGAACGGTGACGCGTCGAAAACGGGAGGCGGCCGCGCAAAAACCGCGCGGGTCGCCGCCCGAGTTGGTCCCCGCTGACGCTTCGGCCCTCCAGAACGAAGCGTCAGACGAGAGTTACTGACTGCCGAACATAAACGTATCGAACTCGGCGAACGGTCGCGACGCGCTTTTCCCGGCCCGGCCGGAACCGGCTGGTATGCGAATCCGTGGCCACCGCCGGTGTCGGGACTGCGGGCACGAGTGGTCGTACTTCGACACGGGGAGCGTCGCGTGTCCCGACTGCGGTAGCCTCCGGAGCGTCGGGACCGACGAGCGCCGGCGCCACACCGACGCCGCGGTGGATCTCGACCTCTCGCCGCACCGCGCCGCGGTCGGCGACGACGCCGCCATCGGCGACGTGGCCGACGACCTGCAGACGACCCTGCGCGAATACGTCCGCCGGCGCGGGTTCGTCCGCGGCGGCGACCTCCGGACGGTCGACGACACCCTGCTCGCCGCCGCGGAGCTCCTCCACGCGGTCGACGTCTTCGAGCGGATCCGCGGCGCTCCCGACGACGCGGTCCGGCTCTACCTGCTTGCGCTGCTCTCCGGCGCCGACGCCGGCGACCGCCCCGACCCCGCGGCGGTGCCCGGGGCGATGGCCGACGCCCGCGGGCTGGCGTACGCCGAGGTGCTCGATCGGTTCTGCTCCGACCTCGGGACGTGGCTCGACGACAACCCCGACCCCGCCGCCGAGCGGGTCCGCGAACGGCTCGACACCCACGTCAGGCGCGTGAACGCCGTCTACGGCGACGTGTCGCCGGCGGAGTCGGAGACGCTGGTTCGGGCGGCCCGGGACCTGGTGACGTATCTCGTCGACGACGAGGCGGCGCTCGCGACCGCCGAGGACCGACTCGCCGGGCTGGAGTAACGCGGGCGGCACAACGGCTTTGAGCCTCGGGACGCACCCTTCGGCGGATGGCGGATCGATTCGACCAGCACGCGGTCAGACACCGGATGAAGCTCCTCCGGGACGACGGTGACGTGACGCTCTACGAGAACCGCGACGGCGTGGCGTGTCCGGCGTGTGCCGATCCGTTCTCCAGGCTGCTTCTCACCGAACGGCGCGCACACTCCTTCGACCTCGGCGGGACCGGCCGGGTGTGTGTGACCCACGAGGGCGAGCGGCTCGTCGTCTGTACCCACGACGCCTGAGGGTCGACGAAGGGTCCTGCGACGGACTCCGCGTGGTTTATTCCCGCGCCGGCGACACGGGGGAAGTATGAGCACAGGGGAGCGCGACCCGGCGGCACTCCTCCGGGGGCTCGTCGAGCTCACCCGCCCGGGCAACGTGGTCGCCGCCGGCGTGCTGACTGCCACGGGGTCGTTCGTCGCGAGTGGGTTCGGAGGGGCGGCGGTCCCGGTCGTCGCGGCCGTGGCGGCCACCGGCTTCGCGACCGCCGCGGGCAACGCGGTCAACGACTACTTCGACCGCGAGGTCGACCGGGTGAACCGCCCCGACCGCCCGATCCCGCGCGGGGCGGTCACCGCGCGCGGCGGGGTGGCGTTCGGCGGGCTGCTGTTCGCCGCCGCGGTCGCCGCCGCGGTCGCACTCCCGCTTGCGGCGGTCGCCATCGCGGTGGCGAACCTGCTCGCCCTGGTGGCGTACACGAAGCTGTTCAAGGGACTGCCGGGCGTCGGCAACGTGGTGGTCGCGTACCTGACGGGGTCGACGTTCCTGTTCGGCGGCGCGGCGGTCGGCCGCGTGGCGGATCCGGCGGTGGTCGTGCTGTTCTCGCTCGCCGCGCTCGCGACGCTCTCGCGGGAGATCGTCAAGGACGTCGAGGACGTCGCGGGCGACCGCGCGGAGGGGCTGCGCACACTCCCGATCGTCGCGGGCGAGCCGGCCGCGCTCCGGATCGGCGCCGCGGTGTTGGCGGTCGCCGTGGCGGCGAGCGCGGTCCCGTACGCGATGGGGACGTTCGGGCCGGCGTACCTCGTGGTCGTCGTGCCCGCCGACGCAGTCATGCTCGACGCGATCCGGCGGTCGTTCACCGATCCCGGCGTCGCACAGCGCCGGCTCAAACGCGGGATGTTCCTGGCGGCGGTCGCGTTCATCGTCGGTCGGGCCGCGGGGACGATCGGGGCCGTCGCCTAACCCCCCACCTCGCGTCGACAGGATCAAAAAGAATATTATCGGTAGCCGATATTGTCCAATCGTCTAATGACTCCCGGCGAGTCGCCCCACCGAACGACCGACTTCTTCCCTTCAGCCGGCGGTTCGGCGCCGAGGAGATCAGATGTATGACCTCGGCCCGGACCTCGACGAGGAGGTCCCACCGGGCACGAACGTACTGGTGAGCGGCCCGCCGCTCTCGGGGAAGCGCTCGCTGTGTCTCGACATCCTCGCGTCGGGCGTCGAAAACGACGAGGGAGCCATCATCGTCACCACGAAGGACGGGGCCGACCGAGTGCTCAGCGACTTCGAGACCCGGACGCCGTACGAGGACCGCCCGGTGGCGGTCGTCGACTGCGTCACCCGCCAGCAGGGCGTGAGCGACGTTCGCGACGACGACCGGATCAAGTACACCTCCTCGCCGGTGGACATGACCGGGATCGGGATCAAGCTCTCGGAGTTCCTCCAGGGGTTCTACCAGAACCGTGGGATCGAGCGCAACCGGGTGATGCTCCACTCGCTGTCGACGCTGCTCATGTACGCCGACCTCCAGACGGTGTTCCGGTTCCTCCACGTCTTCACCGGCCGGATCCAGAGCGTCGACGGCTTGGGCGTGTTCGCCATCGACGACAGCGCCCACGACGACCAGACCATGAACACCCTGAAACAGCTGTTCGACGGGATCGTGACGACCCAGGAGGACGGGCCGACGACGGTCCGTCTGGCCGGCGACTGAGACGGCGCCGTCGGCTCCCGGCGTGTGGTTTATAGCCTCCCCTCGATTACCCCGAGGTATGCCCCAGTGCGAGATGTGCGGCAGTGAGCAGCCGTCCCTGACGACGGTCAAAGTCGAAGGGGCCGAACTCCAGCTGTGTGACGACTGCAAGGAGTTCGGCACCGAGGTCCGCACTGAATCGAGTTCCTCGGCGTCGACGAAGTATTCGACGTCGAGTTCCGGCGGCACCGGCTCCGGGTCGGGATCCGGGACCTCGGGCTCCGGATCGGGCGGCTCCGGGGGCGGGTCGAGCCGGCGGCGCCGCGACATGTTCGACGACATGGACGAGATCGTGGCGGACTACGACCAGCGGATCCGGGAGGCCAGGGAGGGCCGCGGCCTCAGCCAGGAGGATCTCGCGAAGTCGCTCAACGAGAAGGCGAGCCTGATCCGGAAGCTCGAACGCGGCGACATGCTCCCCTCCGACGACGTCAGAGCCAAACTCGAGCGGGGGCTCGAGATCTCGCTCGTCGAGGGGCAGGACGCCGACGACGCCGAGTGGTCCGGGGACTCCTCGACGACGACCACGCTCGGCGACGTCGTCAAGCGGAAGGACTGAGCCCCGGGCTCCGACCGCCCGGACCGCCGTATGACCAACCTATATCTGCCCGTAGGGAACACACGGGAGCGTGTTCATCCTCGTCAACCTCAAGACGTACCCCTGCGACCCGGTCGAGGTCGCGACCGCCGCGGCCGACGTCGCGGCGGCGTCGGACGTCCGGATCGCGGTCTCGCCGCAGGCCGCCGACCTCTCCCGCGTGGCCGACACCGGCGTCGAGACCTGGGCCCAACACGTCGACCCCGTCGGCACGGGCAGCCACACCGGCAGTACCCTCGCCGAGGCCGTGGCCGACGCCGGGGCGACCGGGACCCTGATCAACCACTCGGAGCGTCGGCTCCGGCTCGCGGACGTCGACGGGGCGGTCCGCGCGGCCGAACGCGCCGGGCTGGAGACCTGCGTCTGCGCCAACAACCCCGCGCAGATCGGCGCGGCCGCGGCGCTGGGTCCCGACGGCGTCGCGGTCGAGCCGCCGGCGCTGATCGGCGGCGACGTCTCGGTCGCGACCGCGGATCCGGGGATCGTCGAGGACGCGGTCGCCGCCGCGGCCGACGTCGACGGGTCGGTGCCGGTCTACTGCGGCGCGGGGATCTCCTCGGGCGCGGACGTCGAGACCGCACGGGAACTGGGCGCCTCGGGGATCCTGCTCGCCTCGGGCGTCGCGAAGGCCGACGACCCCCGCGCGGCGCTGGACGCGCTGGTCGAGCCGCTGTGAGCGCTCCGCCGACCGGGCACGGAGCCGCCGGATGACGCTCCGACGGTTCCTCGACGACGTCGACGAGCCGGATCGGTCGCTCGTGGTGATCAACCGCCGGGCGCCGGAGTCGGTCCAGCGGATGCTGGAGGCGATGTTCGACGGCCAGCCCGTCGCGGTCGACGAACTCGAGATCCCGACAGAGGACGACGACCAAGTGCTCGTGGTCGAGGACGGGACCGTCGTGGCCCGGTCGCCGCTCCGGGAGCTCCAAGACGCCATCCTCACGGTCAACTCCGACCTGTTCATCACCGGGACCCGTCGGCTCGAGGAGGTCGAACTCCCGGACGCGCTGAAGCAGCTGGACGAGTTGCCGTTCTTCCTCCGGGGCTACCCCGAGTCCCACTCCGAGAAGCTGCTTCTCATCCTGGTGTCGCGGTACATCGAGCGGACCGCGTGGGAACACCAGTCCGGTACCCTCAGGACGTCGTTCCAGTCGCTCGACCGGATCGAAGACGAGATCGGCACCAACCAGGTGTACCGCCGGCTCGACGACTCCCCGGTCGACGTGCACGTCTACGGCACCCCCGGGTGGGTGCCCCCGCCGGAATCGACGATCACGATCCACGCGGGCTACGAGCAGGACTTCGTTGAGTCGTGGTTCGTGGTCTACGTCCCGCCGGAAGGCGAGGACGGCCACGTGGCGCTGCTCGCCCTGGAGGACGGTCCCAACGAGTGGAGCGGCTTCTGGACGTACCGCCCCGAGCAGGTGACGGCGCTCGACGACTACATCACCCAGCGGCTGTGATCACTCGGGGCCGGCCTCCGCGCTCGCCGCCCCGGACTCCCGCATGTCGCGGTCGGATCGCGCTGCGCCCGGCGCGTCGGCCCGACTCTTGACATCGTCGCCGTCGTCGGTGAACGCGCGCTCGACGGCGCCGACGACCGCCGCCACCGCGTCGTCGTCGAGCCGGTCGGCGAACTCCGCCCGGACCAGCCCGGGGAGGGTGTAGGCGTAGGTGCCCCGGCCGACGTGCTCGACGAACCCCGCACGCCGGAGCAGCCGGTTCCGGCTGTACGCGATGTGGGTGTCCCCGGTCTCCCCCGCGGCGACGTGGGCGTCTACGGGATCGGCGGCGTCGACCTCGCGGTAGAACGCCAACATCCGCCGGGCCGCCGGCGGCAACGACGCCACCACGCCGCGCAGCCGCTCGATCACGTCGTCCCGGCCGGTGAGGTCGTCCGTCGCCTCGTGGGCACGTTCCGGCGGGACGGACTCGCTCGACGCGTCTCCCCCGCCCGCGTCCCGGTCGTGGCCGGGGTACGCCTCGGCGGTCGCGGCGGTCACGGCCGCCTCGGCGTCGGGATTGGGGTCCGTGGTCCCGACGTCCGCCGCGGTCGCGTCGGCGTCTTCCCCCGTCGCGGCGTCGGCGTCGCTTCCGGGGGCGTCGCCGGCACCGGTCGCGGCGTCGCCGTACTCGTCCAGCGTGGGCGCGCCCGTCTCGGCGGCGTCCGACCCCGTCGGCTCCCGGGTCGTCGTGTCGGCGCCCCCGACCCCACGGTACGGTGCGTCGGCGGTCCGAAACATCGCCTGGGCGAACTGGTCGGCCATCCGGGAGAGGTCCCGCGCCTCCTCGAGTTCGCGTTCGAGCTCCCTGATCCTCGCCTCCTTCTCGTCGAGTTTCTGTCGCAGGTCCGCGATCTGGCTCTCCCGGCGGGCCTGCTCCTCGGAGATGGCTTCGAGTTCCGACACCAGGTCGCCGTCGATCGACTTCAGCTCCGGGCGCTCGAAGTCCTCCAGCCCGGGGGTCGCGCCCGCGTCGAACGTCCGCTTTTTGTGGAACTGGACCCGACGCAACGACCCCGACCAGTCGGCGACCAGAAACGCCTCGCCGTCGTCGAGTCCCTCGATCGCGTCGGCGTACTCCGATCCCAGGATCCGCCCGACCACCTTGGTGTCGTTGTCCCAGGTCAGCCGATGCCACACCAGCCAGTCGCACTGGGTGATGAAGTCCTTCTTCACGTCGGCGGGGCGTTGTGAGATCCCGACGATCCCGAGCCCGTGTTTCCGGCCGCGCTTCCCGATCTTGATCAGCATCCGCCCGGCCTCGGTCATCCCGCCGCCCTCGGGGAGATACTCGTGGCACTCCTCGACCAGCATCAGGAACGGCTTCTTCAGCTTCTTCTCCTTCGCGAACAGGCTCTTTGCGACCTCGGTGAGCAGCCGCTGTGCCTCGTCGTCGTCGAGATACCCCGAGACGTCTAGAATGATCGGGACGTTCTCTTCCAGCGCCAACCCTGCGATCTTGTCGGCGTGTTCCGGGCTGACGACGATGTCGCACTCCTCGTCGGCGCCGGCGTGCAGCAGCTCGAACTGCTCTTTCAACCCGTAGTACTCCCCGTCGGTGTCGACGATGAGCACCGGGAAGCTCTTCTCCAGGAGCTTCTCGATCACCACCGACGCGGTGTTCGACTTCCCCGACCCCGACTTCCCGGTGATGAAGCCCCGGCCGGTGAGGATGTCGACCACCGGGAGCTCGACCGACGCCCCGGGGTCGCGGTCCCCGTCGCCGCCCGGTCCCTCGCGCACGTTCGCGACGGCGATCGCTTCGGAATCCTCGGCCATACACCCCACAGGTCGCGCCCGGATCATAAACCATCGCCCCGGGCCGGCGTCGCCGGGAGTGGACCCCGTACGAAGGGTTATCAGTGGGTGGCCGGTACGGGGACACAGAATGGTCGGCAGCGACTTGGATCGGAGTCTGGGGCTGTACCCGACAATGATGATCAGCATGGGCGCGATGATCGGGAGCGGCATCTTCGTGCTGCCGGCCCTGGGATACAAGAAGGCGGGGCCGGCAGTGATCCTGGCGTACGTTCTGGCGGCGCTCGTGGTGCTGCCGGCGGCGCTGTCGAAGGCCGAGATGGCGACCGCCATGCCGGAGTCCGGCGGCACCTACCTCTACATCGACCGGGCGCTGGGCCCGCTGTTCGGGACGGTCGCCGGGATCGGCGCGTGGTTCTCGCTGGTGTTCAAGAGCTCCTTCGCGCTGGTGGGGCTCGGGGCGTACCTGCTGCTGTTTGCGCCGCTGTCGCAGGGCGCTGTCGTCCCCGTCGCGCTCGCGCTCGGTGCCCTGGTCGTCGTTCTCAACATCTCCGGCACGGAACTGAGCGGCCAGATCCAGGCGGTCATCGTGACGCTCGTGGTCGCGAGCCTGGCGGTCTACACGATCAACGCCGGGGTCACGCTTGATTCCGCCCGCTTCACCCCGTTCGTGACGGAGGGGAACGTCGGCGTCGTGACCGCGGCGGCGTTCGTGTTCGTCTCCTACGCCGGGGTCACCAAGGTCGCGAGCGTCGCCGAGGAGGTGAAGGATCCCGGCCGGAACCTCCCACGGGCGATCCTCGGATCGATGGTGATCATGACCGTGCTCTACGTCGCCGTCGTGGGGGCGATCGTCGGCCTGAGCGATCCCGAGATCCTGACGAAGGGCGGGCCGGGCGATACCGCGTCGCTGACGCCGATGGCCGACGGCGCGGGACTGCTGCTCGGCGGGTTCGGGGTGCTGTTCATCTCGGTCGTCGCCATCGTCGCGCTGACGAGCATGGCGAACGCCGGGATCCTGTCGTCGTCGCGGTTCCCGCTGGCGATGAGCCGCGACGACCTGTTGCCGGCGCCGCTCAGCCGGATCGATCCCCGGTTCCGGACCCCGCGGAACGCGGTGTTGCTCACCGGCGCGGTGCTTCTGACACTCATCGCGTTCGTGCCGGTGATCGAACTGGCGAAGCTCGCGAGCGCGTTCCAGATCCTGGTCTTCTCGGTGATCAACCTGGCGCTCGTGGCGTTCCGCGAGGCCGACGTTTCCTCCTACGAGCCCGAGTTCACGGCGCCCGGCTACCCGTACGTCCAGGCGTTCGGGTTCCTCGCCGGGCTGGGACTGCTCACCCAGATGGGGACGGTCCCCATCCTCGGCGCGGCCGGGATCATCGTGGGCAGCGCCCTGATCTACCTGCTCTACGGTCGGTCGCGGACCGATCGGACCGGCGCGGTCGGCACGATCATCCACGCCCGTCGCGGCGAGGCCGACGACGGGCTCGCGCCGACCGAACAGGACTGAGCCCCGCTACGTCGCGCTCGGGTCGTCCGACGCTTCTGACGCCTCCGGAGCGTCGGGCTCGTCCGGGTCGTAGTCCCGCCGCACCAGTATCACCGGGTCGCCGGTCCCCTTCGCGATCCGGTCGGGGAGCGACCCGAACACCCGATCGCGGATGCGCGAGGCGGCGTCGTACATCACGACCGCGTCGTAGTCGGCCGCGGCCGCCAGGATCTCCTCGTCGTGGCTCGTCCCCTCGACGATCCGCGTGTCGACCAGGTCGTCGTCCAGCCCGGCGGCGACCAACCCCTCGCGGACGTCCGCGAGGATCGTCTCCCCCTCGGCGATCGACTCCGCGCCCTCCGCGACATGAAACAGCGTGATCTCGACGGTCGACGCCTCACACAGCACCTGAACGAACTCCGGGAGCAGGCTGAACTCCGCCGAATCCGGGATCGGAACCAGGATCCGGCCGATCCCCTCGGTGGGGGCGGGGTCGAGCTCCGCGGCGCACTCCTCCTCCAGCATGACGCGGTTGATAGCGGTCTCGCGGGTCTTCCCGAACGCCAGCCGCGTCCGGACCGAGGGGCTCCGTTCGCGGAACGGCGCCGCCACCTCGTCCAACTCGGCCTGTGCCTCCGTCCCGAACTGGTCGCGCGCCGCGTCGGTCGGCGTCTGTTCGGGGACCGAAAAGTGGCCCATCGCGACGACCTCAAGCGGCGCCAGATCCTCGACGAGGACGTCCGAGATCGGTTCGGGGTCCGGAAGCTCGAACGGAACGAGGATGGTGTCGGCCATGGTTCGACTTCGAGCACCGGACCCAAAACGGTTGTCGTGTCGGTGTGGCGCCGCCGCAGGCGCCCCGCGGCCGTCACTCCGCGGCGTCGAACTCGTCAAGGGAGGCCTGTCCGTCGGCTCCGCCCCCCGACGCGTCGGCGCCCCCGTCCGCGGCGTCGGCGCCGGCGCTCCCGGGCGGCTCGCCGTCGTCCCACCCGTCGAGGCTGGCTTGCTCGCCCGACGCGAACGAGAGGTTCGACACGCGAACCCCGACCTTCCGGGCGGGCTCGCCCGCGAACTCCGAGAGCAGCTCCAAGGCGACCTCCTCCACCAGGTCGGGGGCGTCGACCGGCCCCGACAGCGACCGCTCGCGGGTGTTGACGTCGTACGGCGGGGTCACCACCTTGATACCGATGGTCCGGTAGGTCGCGTCGCGGTTGCGGGCCCGCGCCGCCACGTCCGCCGAAAGCGCCGCCACGGTCTCGCGTTTGTCGGTGTCGTCCGCCGGCTCCCCGAACGCCGACTCCCGCGAGAGGCTCTTCGGCCGGCCCGTCGGGGTCACGTCGCGGTCGTCGACGCCGCGGGCCCGGTCACGGAGCTCCGGCCCCCGGGAGCCGAACGCCGACCTGAGCGCCGCGGGGTCGGCGCCGGCCAACTCCCCCGCGGAATCGATCCCCAGCTCCGCCAGCCGGGCGGCGGTCACCGGGCCGACACCGTGGACCGACTCGACGGGCAGCGGCGCCAGGAACTCAGCGACCGTCCCGGGTTCGACCACCACCAGCCCGTCGGGTTTGTCGTGGTCCGACGCCACCTTCGCGGCCGACATGTTCGGCGCGACCCCGACGCTCGCCGGCACCCCGACCTCGTTCCCGATGCGGCTCTTGACGTGTCGCGCGTACCCTTCGGCGAGGGTTCGGTCGCCGTCGGCGGTCCGCCGCCACGCGGTCCGGTCGGTCACGTCGAGGTACGCCTCGTCGATGCTCACCTTCCGGACGACGTCGGAACACTCCGTCAGGATTTCCGCGATCTCCGCGGCGACAGACCGGTAGTACTCCAGGTCGACCGGGCGGTAGTGGCCGCGGGTCGTGTCGGTGCCGCCGTCGTCGCTGCCGTCCCCGGGGTCGCCGTCGACACGCGGCAGCGCCTCCAGCGCCGTCGAGATGGGCTGGGCGCTCTCGACCCCGAACGCCCGCGCCTCGTAGCTCGCGGTGGCGACGGCGCCGAACGTCTCCCCCGGCTCGTACCCCATGCCGACGACGACGGGCTCGCCGCGGAGCGCCGGCTCCCGCAGCCGCTCGCAGGAGGCGTAGAAACAGTCCATATCCACGTGGAGGACGATCCGCGAGGGGTCGGGGTCGTCGACCGGGAGGGTTCCGCCGCTCATTCGCCCGGGGGTGGGTGCCGGCGGTCGGTTCGCTGGGTGGCGGGTGTCATCGGACTGCCCGGTCAGGTGCGATCGAATCTGCGTAGGCGGGGGAGCTTCTATACGCTTCGGAAACCGGGGCGGAACTGAAACGGGTCGGGAGGCGGGAGCGGTAGAGGGCTTACTTCAGCCGTTCCTGGAGGAACGAGGGGTGGGCCGCGGTGATCCCGTCGACGGACAGCAGCGTCTCGGAGATCACGTCGCCGAGGGCGTCGCCGTCGGCCGCGCGGACCTCGGCCATGAGCATGTGGTCGCCGGAGGAGGTGTACAGCGACTCCACGGCGTCGAGCCGCTTGAGCTCCCGGGTCGCCTCCACGTACCGCTCGGAGGCCACGTCGAGCCCGACCAGCGCGATCGACGTCTCCGAGAGCTTCTTGGGGTCGACGTCGGCGGAGTAGCCGACGATGATCCCCTCGTCTTCCATCTTCCGGATATACTTCCGGACCGTGGGTTTCGACACGTCCGCCCGGTCGGCGATCTCGGCGTACGACGCCTGGGCGTCCTCCTCCAGGATGTCGAGGATCCGCCCCTCCGTCGATGTGACTTCCATAGTCGTAGCTTTCGTGTGGCGGAAAAAATACCTTCCGAACCTGAAAACTGCGGTTCCGACCACCGAAGCGAGCGGGGGGTGGTTGCTCAATCGGACTTCGGGGCCTGCGACGGCCGAGCGGCTCGAGCCGCTCGCTGACCCCGGGGGCGGCCGGGTACGTGCTCGTGGGGGGTCCGAACGCGCTCCGCCTCGAACCCCACCGACGGCGACGCGCGGCTAGCAGGGGCGTTCGGAGTCCATCAGTGACGGACGCAGTCAACCCGGGAATCGCACCGACCGCGTGTCGGAGCCGCTGTGCGACGGACAGGCAGCTACGGCTGACGAGCCACCGTCGACCCTGGGCCGTTCAGCGAGTACCCGCCAGGCTCGTCGGTGGTCCCCCCGCCGTCGCTTCCACTGTCGTCGCTACTACCGTCGTCGCTCGGACTCCCACACCCTGCGAGTGCGACCGCGGCTGTGACCGCGGACGCGGTGAGAAACTGTCGTCGATACACACTATATTTACCCTCGGGGTCAGAATAAAAATACTGGCCGTGCGCCGGCGTGGACGACCGTGGGTTCGGTGTCGGCGCACGGTTGGTCGCGGTCCGCTCCGTCAGCGGCTTCCCGGCAGATCGGGACGGCTCGGCCGGCTACTTGTGCCGGTCGAGGAACGTGTCGTAGACGCGCTCCCACTCGTAGTCGTCGTCGAAATACCGTTCGGCGAGCGGCTCCTCGGGCATCTCGCCGATCGCACGCTTCTCCTGGCCGTAGGAGGGGCGCTCGGAGTCGACGTAGTACCGCCCGGTGAGCACCGTGCCCTCGTGGAGGACGCTCTCGGTCTCGTACATCATCTCGGAGGCCGCCGCGCGGTCGGTCCTGTCGAACTCGTAGTCGTCGGAGTCGTTGATGTCGATGTACGGGACGTACTGCTTGGCATCCTTGTTCCAGGTGGGACACTGGGTGAGGAAGTCGATGTGGGAGAAGCCGTCGTGCTCGATCGCTTCCACGATGATGTCCTTCGCCTGGTTGGGGTTGACCGCCGCGGTGCGGGCGATGTAGGAGGCGCCCGCGGTAAGCGACTGCGACAGCGGCCGGATGGGGTCCTTCGCCGACCCGTGGGGCTGGGTCTTCGACTTGTGTCCCTTCGGCGACGTGGGCGAGGTCTGCCCCTTGGTCAGCCCGAAGATCTCGTTGTTGAACACGATGTAGGTCATGTCGTGGTTCTCACGGGCCGAGTGCGAGAAGTGGTTGCCGCCGATCCCGTAACCGTCGCCGTCGCCGCCGGCGGCGACGACCGTGAGCCCGGGGTTCGCGAGCTTCGCGGCCCGCGCGACCGGGAGCGACCGGCCGTGGATGGTGTGGAAGCCGTAGCTCTCGAAGTAGCTGTTCAGCTTGCCCGAACACCCGATGCCGGTGCAGACCAGCATCTCCTCGGGCGACAGCCCCAGTTCGGCCGCGGCGCCCTTCAGGGCCTTCAGCACCCCGAAGTCGCCGCAGCCCGGACACCACGTCGGCTGCGGTTCGAGGCCGGGCGTGTACTCGTTGCGGTCGCGTTCGACGTCTTCGCCGATTGCACTGAATGCGCTCATGGGTTAATCACCTGCTGCGGGGACGAATTTGGTCTCGTGGCCGGGGAGGCTCCCGTCCTCGACGATGCTCGTGCGGAACCCCTCGGCGATCTCGCCGGGTTCGAACGGGTTACCGTTGTACTTCAGGAGGCTGGAGAGCTTGTCACCGAACCGGCCGAGCTCCTTCTGGGTCAACCCGCGGAACTGCGCGGAGGCGTTCATCTCCACGACCAGCACCTCGTCGACGCTCTCGACGAACTCGGTGACCTCCTCGACGGGGTAGGGTGCGAGCTCGGAGACGCCGAGCAGCTTCACCGACTCCCCGGCGTCGTTCAGCTGGTCGACCGCCTCGGCGGCGGTGCCCTGCTGTGAGCCGAATGTCATGATCCCGTACTCCGCGTCGGCGGGGCCGTAGTGGTAGTTCCGCTCGCCGTCGTCGGCGTCGAGCGCCGCCCGGATGGTCTCCATCTTGGACATCCGGCGGTTCACCTGGCTCACGCGGTTCTCGGGGCTCTCGGAGATGTGCCCCGCGGGCATGTGCTCGTTTCCGGTCGCGAGATACCGCCCGCCCTCCTGGCCGGGGATCGACCGGGGGCTGACGTCGTTCTCGACGTCGTGTTGGTACCGGTTGTACTTCCCCGAGGGGTCGTGGGGGGCGTCCGCGAGTTCGGCCTCGGTGACGACCGACCCGAGGTCGGGGTTGGGCTCCTCGTCGAAGACGCTCGCCGGGACGTTCCGGAGCTCCCCGCCGTTCTTCTGGTCGTAGAGCACGATCGCCGGGATCTGGTACTCGTAGGCGATCTGGAACGCCCGCCGGGTCTGTCTGTACGCCTCCTCGGCGCCGGCGGGCGCGAACACGACCCGGTGGGAGTCGCCCTGGGAGGTGTAGAGCACGTGTTCGAGGTCGCCCTGCTCGGTCTTGGTGGGCATCCCCGTCGAGGGGCCGGCGCGCATCGCCTCGATGAGCACGACCGGCGTCTCGGTCATCTCGGCCAGACCGAGCGGCTCGGACATCAGGGCGAACCCGCCGCCCGAGGACCCCGACATCGCCTTCACGCCGGCGTGGGACGCGCCGATCGCCAGCGCCGCCGCCGCGATCTCGTCTTCGACCTGCTCGGAGATCCCGCCGACCTCCGGGAGGTTCTGGGACATGATCGTGAACACCTCGGTCCACGGCGTCATCGGGTAGCCGGCGATGAACCGACACCCCTCGTCGAGGGAGCCGTACGCGATGGCGTCGGAGCCGGAGACGAGCACCTGCTCGTCGTCGTGGTCGCCGGACGGGACCGACACGTCGGGGGCGTCGGGGTCGAACTCGGCTCGGACCTCCTCGTAGGCGTCGTCGAACACCGACATGTTCGGCTCGAACACCTTCTCCGGCATCGTGTCGCTCATGAGACTCTTGATTACCTCGGGGTCGATCCCCGCGATCGCGCAGGTGACCGCAACGCCGGCGGTGTTCCGCATGACCTCGCGACCGTGTTCCCGGGCGATGGTCCGGAGGTCGATGTCGTAGACGTGCCAGTCGTGCTCCGCGGCCCGCGCCTCGAAGTTCGGGATGTCGTCGGCGTCGAGCAGTCCCGAGTCGTAGACGATGACCCCGCCGTCCCTGAGGTCGTCGAGGTTCTCCGCGAGCGGCTTGACCTCCTCGTTGCCGTAGTAGGCGTTCTCCTGGGGGTTTCGCGCGAAGGAGTCGCCCAGCGCGAGCAGGAAGTTGTAACCGTCACCCCGGGACCGGACCGGCTCCGCAGAGACCCGTACCTCGGTGTACGTGTGACCGCCGCGGATCCGCGAGGGATAGTGCCGGTGCGTGAATACGTGCAGCCCCGACCGCATCAGGGCCTTCGCGAAGTTCTGGCTGGTCGAGGCGATCCCGTCGCCGGAGCCGCCCGCGATCCGCCAGATGAGTTCGTCGGTAGTCATAGTTGAGCTCACGGCCCGTAGGGGCCACTACAGTACTGTTTCGCCACGAATCGATTAAAGCCTTTGCTATAAGTTACCAAGGAAAGATGATGATAGTCCTAATACGTGTTGTAACTGGCTCTATCCGGCGCAAAATTCCCGATCTCGGGAGCAATCCGGCTACGTGCCAGTGGTACGTCTCCCGACGTGCCGAGCGCCGCCCGGACGGGCAGAAGCACCCGTCGGGTACGTTGGATGGGGCCCTACTCGTTGCGGGGACTCGACGGGTGGTAGTCGGTGTCGTACTCGCCGGGACGGTCGTCGAGGCGGTCGGGGTTGAGCCGTCCGCTCAGGAACATGAAATCCACGATAGTGAGGTTCAACATCGCCTCCACGACCGGAACCGCCCGCGGCGGCAACACGGGGTCGTGGCGGCCGACCACCTGGACGTCCTTCTCCTCGTCGGTCTCCCAGTCGACCGTCCGCTGTTCCTTCGGGATCGACGTCGGGGCGTGCCAGGTGGCCTCGCCGTAGATCGGCTGGCCGGTCGTGATCCCGCCCTGGAGGCCGCCGTGGGTGTTGCCTTCGGGGACGGGGTCGCCGTCGTCGTCGAACTCCCAGTCCTCGTTTCGGTTCTTCCCGGTCCACTCGCGGGCCTCCTGCCCGAGCCCGTACTCGAAGCCGGTCGTCGCGGGGATCGACATCATCGCCTGGCCCAACCGGGCCGGGAACGAGTCGAAGCGCGGCGCCCCGAGCCCGCGGGGGACGCCGCGGGCCTCGAAGTAGATCGACCCGCCGATGGAGTCGCCGGCCGTCTGGTACTCGTCGATCCGGTCGCGCATCTCCGCCGCGGTCTCCGGGTGGGCACACCGCACCTCGTTGTTCTCGGTGTGTTCGAGCATCTCCTCGAACGTCACCGGCGGGGCCTCGATGTCGCCGATCTGGTTCACGTGGGCTTTCACCTGCACCCCCTCGCGTTCGAGGATCTTCTTCGCGACCGCGCCGGCGGCGACCCAGTTGACCGTCTCCCGCGCGGAGGAGCGGCCGCCGCCGCCCCAGTTCCGGGTGCCGAACTTCGCGGAGTAGGTGAAGTCGCCGTGGCTGGGGCGCGGTGCGGTCACGAACGGCTCGTACTTCCCCGAGCGGGCGTCCTTGTTCTCGATGACCATCCCGATCGGGGTGCCGGTGGTGTAGCCGTCCTGGGTCCCGGAGTTGATCGACACCGCGTCGGGCTCCCCGCGGGAGGTGGTGATCATCGACTGCCCCGGCTTCCGGCGGTCGAGTTCGGCTTGGACGTCCGATTCGTCGAGTTCGAGTCCGGCGGGGCAGCCCGAGACGGTCACGCCCATCGCGTCGCCGTGGCTCTCGCCGTAGGTCGTGACCTGGAACAGCCGCCCGAATCGGTTCCCGTTCATTACGCCGTCGTCGGGGTTCCGGGGTTAAATACGTTGCAGGACCGGGGGGCGCCGGCCGCCTGTCGCCTGACGTCCCCGACCCCGTCACTCGGTGGTCGCCACGTCGACGCCGAGCCTCCGGAGGGCGTCGAAAAAGGCCGGGAACGACACGTCGACGTGTTCGCCGCCCCGGATCGTCGTCTCGCCGTCGGCGACGAGCCCGGCGACCGCCAGCGACATCACGATCCGGTGGTCGCCGCGGCCGTCGACGAGGGCGCCTTCGAGGTCGCTCTCGCCGCCGTGGACCGTCAGCCGGTCGCGCGCCTCGGTCACCGACGCGCCGAGTTTCGAGAGCTCCTCGGCCATCGCTTCCACGCGGTCGGTCTCCTTGTACCGGACGTGTTCGCAGTTCTCGATCGTCGTGTCGCCGTCGGCGACCGCCCCCAGCGCCGCGATCGTCGGGAGCAGATCCGGGGTGTCGCCCACGTCGACGGTCGTGCCCGACAGCGACGCCCGCGGGACCGTGATCTCGCCCGCGTCGCGGTCCCACTCGACGGCGGCGCCCATCGACGCCAGCACGTCGACGATCGCGCTGTCGCCCTGGGCGCTCGGCCGGGCGCCCTCGACGACCACGGCGTCGGCGTCGCCCGCGGCGACCGCCCCAGCCGCGAGCAGATACGACATCGACGAGAAGTCGCCGGGCACCTCGTACTCGCCGCCCGCCGGGCGGTACGACTGCCCGCCCGGAACCCGGAACCCGCGGTCGGTGCGCTCTGCGTCGACGCCGGAGTCGTCGAGCACCTCGATGGTGATGTCGACGTACGGCGCGGACTTCAGTTGCGTCTCCAGGTCGATCCCGATCCCGTCGTCGGTGACCGCCCCCGCCATCAGGAGCGCGGTGACGTACTGCGACGACACGTCCCCCGGGATCGACACCGTCCCGCCGCAGACCGGGCCGCCGACCACGAGCGGCGCCTGACCGTTCCGCCGCGTCGACTCCGCGCGCCCGTCCAACTGGTCGATCGCGTCGAGCAGCGGCCCCTGCGGGCGCGACCGGAGCGACCCGTCGCCGGTGAACACGCAGAGCCCGTCGGCCAGGGCGCCGCAGGCAGTCACCAGCCGGGTGGTGGTCCCGGAGTTCGCGCAGTCGACCACGTCGTCGGGAACCGCGGGGTGGCCGTCGAAGCCCGAAACGTCGAGTTCGTCCCCGCGTCGGTCGACGGCGCCGCCGAAAGCCTCGACCGCGCGCATCGTCGCCCGGGTGTCGGCGCTCACCAAGGGGTCGACGACGGTCGTTTCGGCGCCGTAACCCGCCGCCAGGACCGCGCGGTGGGTGTAGCTCTTCGAGGGCGGCGCGCGAACGCGGCCGGCGACGCGTGACTCCGGAATCGTGACGTCCATACCCGTTGGTGGCGCGGGGCGGGGTATCATCCTTACTGTCACGCGGTGCGGGGCGCTGCCGCGTTCGCCGGAGTTATTCCGCTGCCTACCGCGGGTCGGGTATGGACTCCCGGCTCGCCGGCTACCTCGACGAGTTCACGCGCCGCGACTGGCAGACGCTCGCCCCCGACGACGTCGACGATCCGATCCGGGTCGCGGTCGTCGGCCTCGGGTGGTTCGCCCGCGAGTGGGCGCTGCCCGGGATCGCGCGGTCGGCGTTCACCGAGGCGACCGTCGTCACCGACATCGACCCCGACGCGGTGGCGTCGGTCGCCGCCGCCCGCGACGTCCGCGGCGTCACCCCCGAGTCGTTCCGGAACGGGGACGCCGCCGACGAGTACGACGCGGTCTACGTCGCGACCCCGAACGCGACCCACCTGGAGTACGTCGCCGCCGCCGCCGACCAGGGGAAGGCGGTGCTGTGTGAGAAACCCGTCGAATCCACCGTCGACCGTGCGCGGCGGCTCGTGGCCGCCTGCGACGACGCCGGCGTCCCGCTGATGGTCGGCTACCGCATGCAGACCGACCCCGCCGCCCGCCGGCTCCGGGATCTCGTCGACGCGGGAGTCGCCGGCGACGTGATCCACGTCCACGCGACGATGTCGCAGACGATGCTGGGCGAACTCGGGAGCGACTTCGACCAGTGGCGGCTCGACCCCGAGCTGTCGGGCGGGTGTGCGCTGCTGGACATCGGGATCTACCCGCTCAACACCGTCCGGTTCGCGCTCGGCGCCGACCCGGTCCGGGTGTCGGGACGGACCCGCACGGAACACGACGCGTTCGCGGGCGTCGACGAGCACGCGAGGTACCGGCTGGAGTTCCCCGGCGGGGTCGACGCGCTGTGTACCGTCAGCCAGAACGCACAGCACGCCAGCCGGCTGGAGGTCACCGGCACCGACGCCCGGCTGATCCTGGATCCGGCGTTCTACGAGCGGGAGGACCGCGGGTTCGCGGTGGTCCGCGACGGCACCCGCGTCGACGTCGACTTCGAGCAGGTCCACCAGATCGAAGAGGAGTTCGCGTATTTCGGCCACCAGCTTCTGGCCGGCGAGCCGTTCTTCCCCGACGGCGACCACGCACTCGTCGACATGCGGGCGCTCGACGCGATCTACGAGTCAGCGGAGACCGGCGATCCGGTCGCGCTGGGGTGAGCGGTCGCCGGGCCGCGCGGCGCCCCGACTACGGTTCGATCCCGTAGACGTCGCCCGTCCAGTCGCGTGCGGGAGTGTCGTAGACCGGCCGGTCGCGGTCGCGGTCGTCGAGGCGGCGGCGGTCCGCCTCCTCGATGTCGAAGTCGAGGTCCGCGTTGGCGCGGACGTGCTCGGGCGACGACGACCGGGGCAGCGCCACCACGTCGCGGTCCAGCGCCCACCGGAGGACGATCTGTGCGGGGCTCCTGTCGTACGTTTCGGCGAGCTCTCGGACGATGTCGTCGTCGAAGACGTCGGTCCGAGCCAGCGGCGCGGCCGCCTCGATCACGGTGTCGGACTCGCGGCAGTAGTCGACCAGGTCGGGGCGCTGGAACCACGGGTGGAACTCGATCTGGTTGACCGCGATCGGGACGTCGGCGACGTGGTGGGCACAGCTCAGCTGGTAGGCGCTGAAGTTCGAGACGCCGACGTTCCGCACCAGCCCGCGGTCGACGAGCCGTTCCATCGCGCGCAGCGTCTCCCGCAGCGAGATCGCGGGGTTGGGCCAGTGGATCAGGTAGAGGTCGAGGTAGTCGGTGCCCAGCCGGTCGAGCGACGCCTCGCACGACTCGATCACCGACTCGTAATCCAGGTGTTTCGCGAGGACCTTCGAGGTGAGGAAGGCGTCGTCGCGGCCGTGCTCCGCGAGCACCTCGCCGATGACCGTCTCGTTGCGGTACCCCTCGGCGGTGTCGACGTGGGCGTAGCCGGCGTCGAGCGCCGCGCGGACGCTCTCGGCGGTCTGTTCGTCGTCGAGGTCGTACGTTCCGAGTCCGAGTGCGGGGAGTTCGTCGCCGCTCGGAAGCGTGTGCGTTGGAACCGTCACGCCGGTCGTTCGTCTGATCGCCGATTGAAACTACCGCTTCCGGCCGGTCGCGTCCGTCCCGAGGGTTTATGTCCGATTCCGGGACCACCCATCCCGTGACGTGAGTTCGACCCCGCGCCGGGCTGCGGGTGCCCGACACGCCGGCGTGGGGCACGGATGCGGCGTGTCGGCTGTTCGCCCGCCGAATCACCGGAGCGACGGCCCGGTCACCGGCGGCGCGCCAGCAGCGCCGCGAGCGCCGCGAGTGCGACGACCGACCCCACGGCGCCGAACCCGGGCGTTCCGGTCGCGGTCGTCGCCGGCGACTCGGGCGTGGCCGTCGTCGGGGTCGCCGAGCGCGCGGTCGTCGTCGGGTCCGCGTCCGCGTTCGCCTCCAGCTCCCGGTACTCGTCGTAGGCCTCGGGGTGGACCGCTTCCAGGATCGTCTCCGCGGCGATCACCGCGCGCGGAGCGGGCTGTTGGAGGTAGTGGGTGTCAACGACAACGACGTTCCCCTCCCGCACGGCGGTCGTGCTGTTGTACGCCGGCGTCTCGGGGACGCCGCTGTTCTCGGGGACGACGATCCACTCCGGATCCAGCGCCACGACCGTCTCGTCGTTGATGGGGTCGAACCCGGAGACGCCGCGCTCGGCGGCGCCGTTCCGCAGCCCGCCGGTCTCCATCACGTCGTCGATGAACGTGTTCGCGCCCGAGGTGTAGCCGAAGAAGACGTTCAGCCCGACCGGGCGGTCGGTGCCGTCCAGCGCCCGCTCCATCAGCGCGATCGACCGCCGCATCTCGGCTGCGCGCTCGATTCCCGCCTCGCAGTTGCCGGTCAGTCGCCCGATCCGCTCGGTCTTGTTCGCCACGAACTCCAGTGAGGTGCCCTCGCCGAACACGAACACCGGGACGCCTTGGGCGCGGATCTGTTCGGTTCGTTCCTCGGCCGCGCCGTAGGAGCTGCTCGGGACCAACACGAGGTCCGGGTTCGTCGCGAGCACCGCCTCGACGCTCGGGCCGCTGGGCCCGGAGACGTTCGCCTTCGCGTCGGCGCCGTCGAGGTACGACGCGTACTGTGAGACGCCGACGACCTCGCTCTCGGCGCCGATCTCCCACATCGTCTGTGCGGCGCTGGGGTTCAGCGTGACGATCCGCTCGGGGTCGGCGTCGAGCGTCACCTCGGTCCCGGTGGCGTCGGTGGCGGTGTACGGGAAGCCGCAGACGTCGGACTGTGCGGCTCCGACGGACGGGAGCCGGTCGGCGGCGTCGGCGGTCGGTCCCGGGTGTGAGGCCGCCGCGACGCCGCCGGCGGCCGGTCCGACCGCGGCGACGACGAGCAGGAGCGAGAGGAGCCACGCGTAGCGTTGCATACCCCCGACTGGGAGGCATTGCAACAAGTACTTGGCTAATCCAACTCCACTTGGAGACGTACCGTGACCCTGCGAACCCGGACGCTCGCGTGGTCGGTGGGGCTGACGGGCGTCCTCGCGGTCGTCCTGGTGGTCAGCGCCGGTGTCGGGCCGGTCGCCATCCCCCCGGCGACGGTCGCGAAGGTCCTCCTCTCGGCGGATCCGCTCCCGGCGACGTTCGAGGTGGCCCGGACGAGCCGGATCATCGTCCTCGACGTCAGACTCCCGCGGATCGCGCTCGCGGCGTTCGTCGGCGTGGCGCTCGCGACCGCCGGGACCGTGATGCAGGGCTTCTTCCGCAACCCGATGGCCGACCCCTCGATCGTCGGCGTCTCCTCCGGGGCGGCGGTCGGCGCGGTCGCGACGATCGTGCTCCCCGTCGCGTTCCCGTTCGGCCTCGAACTCCAGGGGGCGGCGTTTCTCGCGGCCGTACTCACTGCCTTCGGGGTCTACCTGATCGCCACCCAGGGCGGGTACACGCCGACGGCGACGCTGCTGCTCGCCGGAGTCGCCGTCCAGACGTTCCTCGGCGCGGTCATTTCGCTTTTGCTCCTCCACAGCGGGCGGAGCCTCAGACGGATCGTCTACTGGCTGATGGGGCACCTCGGCGGGACGACCTGGGACGAGGTGCGGGTGATCGCGATCGCGCTCCCGCCGCTGTTCGTCGTCCTGCTCGTGTACGCCCGCGACCTGAACGTCCTCCTGCTCGGCGAGGAGGAGGCCCACGGCCTCGGCGTCGAGGTCGAACGCACGAAGCGGATCCTGCTCGCGGTGTCGAGCGTGGTCACCGCGGCGGCGGTCGCGGTAACCGGCGTGATCGGGTTCGTCGGCCTCGTCGTGCCGCACGGGATGCGCCTGCTCGTCGGCCCCGACCACCGGATCCTGCTCCCCACCAGCGCGCTCGCCGGGGCGTCGTTCCTCGTCGCGACCGACACGCTGGCGCGGTCCGGGCCCGCCGAGATCCCGGTCGGGATCGTGACCGCGGCGCTCGGCGCCCCCTTCTTCCTGTATCTCCTCCGGTCCCGGGAGGTGACCGAGTTGTGACGGCTGGGGGCGCGACCGCCGCGGAGCCGCTGCTCTCGGTCGAGGGGCTCCGCGTCCGGCTCGGCGGAACGACCGTTCTCGACGGCGTCGACGCGAGCGTGGACCGCGGGCGGTTCGTCGGTCTCGTGGGTCCTAACGGCGCCGGGAAGACGACGCTGCTCCGGACGGTGACCGGCGCGATCGCTCCCGACGCCGGCCGGGTGACCGTCGACGGCGAACGGATCCACGACCTCCCGTCGCGGGCGGCCAGCCGGCTTGTCGCCAGCGTGCCGCAGGACACGACCGTCGCGTTCGAGTTCGACGTCCGAACGGTCGTGGAGATGGGACGAAACCCACACCGGTCCCGGTTCGACGGGTGGACCGACGCCGACGCCGCGGCGGTCGACCGCGCCCTCGACCGCACGGACACCCGGCAGTTCGCCGATCGTGGGATCACGACCCTCTCCGGCGGGGAGCGCCAGCGGGTGCTTCTGGCGCGAGCGCTGGCCCAGGACGCCCCGCTGTTGCTGCTGGACGAACCCACCGGCAGCCTCGACATCAACCACCAGGTCAGGACGCTCGATCTCGTCGCCGACCTCGTCGCCGAGGGCCGAACCGCCCTCGCCGCGATCCACGACCTCGACCTCGCCGCCCGGTACTGCGACGAACTGCTGTTGCTCTCGGATGGCGGCGTCGTCGCGGCCGGCCCGCCGGAGGCGGTGCTCTCGGAGGCGACGATCCGGGACGCCTTCGACGCCAGCGTCGTCGTCTCCGAGAACCCGGTCACCGGCACGGCGTCGGTCACGGCGTTCGGCGATGCCGAGGCGCCCGCCCCCGTCCGATCGCCGCCGCGGCCGGACCCCGGCGGCGGCTCCGAAGACCCCGGGTCCTGACCCCGAACGGGACATTATGTTCGTGAACGGCCGACAGATTTTTTACGCGAGACAAACATTAGTTGAATACGAACGAGGCGATGGTTCGGTTCTCATCGTCCTCCTGCAACACAAAATGAGTGATGCCCTTCACGCGCGCACGCGAGACGACGAGCGAGAGTGGCGCGACCACGACAGCGACCCGGATAGCACGGCACGAACCGACACCGAAGAGCGGTCGGAACGGTCCGACGAGGATCTCCGGTGTCCCGAGTGCAGTTCGACCGATCTCGTCGCCGACAGCGAGCGCGGCGAGACGGTGTGTGCCGACTGCGGGCTGGTCGTCGACGAGGACTCGATCGACCGCGGCCCGGAGTGGCGCGCGTTCGACAGCGCCGAGCGCGACGGGAAGTCCCGCGTGGGCGCCCCGACCACGAACCTGATGCACGACAAGGGGCTGTCCACCAACATCGGGTGGCAGAACAAGGACGCCTACGGCAACTCCCTGTCGTCGCGGCAGCGCGAGCAGATGCAGCGACTCCGGACGTGGAACGAACGGTTCCGGACCCGCGACTCGAAGGAGCGCAACCTCAAGCAGGCGCTCGGCGAGATCGACCGCATGGCGTCGGCGCTCGGCCTGCCCGAGAACGTTCGGGAGACCGCGTCGGTCATCTACCGCCGCGCGCTCGACGAGGACCTGTTGCCCGGCCGCTCCATCGAGGGCATCGCGACCGCGGCGCTGCACGCCGCCGCCCGGATGGCGCAGGTCCCCCGGAGCATCGACGAGGTCGCCCGCGTCTCACGGGTCGACGAGGACGAGTTCGAGCGGGCCTACCGCTACGTGGTCCGGGAGCTCTCCCTGGAGATCCAGCCGGCGGACCCCGAGGAGTACGTCCCCCGGTTCGCCTCCGACCTGGGCGTCCCGAAGGAGACCGAGCGGACCGCACGGGAACTGCTGGAGAACGCGAAGCGGGAGAACGTCCACTCCGGGAAGTCGCCGGTGGGGCTCGCCGCCGCTGCGCTCTACGCCTCGGCGCAACTGACCAACGAGGACCTCACCCAGGCGGACGTGAGCGAGGCGACCGACATCTCCGAGGTCACGATCCGGAACCGCTACCAGGAGCTGCTCGAAGCGTGGGACCTCGACTCCCCCCGCGGCGGCCGACGCCGCGCGGAGAGTTAGCGCTCGGCGGCCGACTCGACGACGACGACGCCTTTCATCCCCATCGTGCGGTGGGGCGTGCAGTAGTATTCGATCGCCCCCGGCTCCGCGAACGTCCGTGAGAAGGTGTGGCCCGCCTCGGCGACCAGTTTCGACTCGAAAGAGCCGTCCTCGGCGACGACGTTGTGAGTGCTGCCGAGCCCGGTCCACTCCCAGACCACGGAACTCCCCGTCGAGACGCGGACCGCCGCGGGCGCGAACCCGAAGTGGCCGCCGTTGGCCTCGCTCCCGACGGTGACGGTCACCTCCGAGGCGCCCGTCTCGTCGACGACGCCGTCGTAGTTGCCCGCGTTCGAGAGGTACGCCGCGACCGCCTCGGTCGTACCGGTTCCCTCGCCGTCGCCGGCCGCCCCCGGGGCGGTGCCGCCGCCGGAGCAGCCCGCGAGCCCGGTCGCGACGGCGACTGTCCCCCCGAGTACCGTCCGGCGCGTGACGTTGCGTTCAGGCATCACCGGCGCTACCGCTCGCGGCCCAAAGAGCCGCGCAGTCGTTCCCAGTTCCCGACAATCGGCGGAACGGGTTCGGGGTGGGACCCGCATGAGTCGAGTGATGACCGACACGGACGTGACGCGTGTCGACGAGCCGCGCGGCGACGACACCCCCGAGTGGGAGGTGTTCCTCCGCGAGGACCCCGGTGAGCCCCTCCGGCACGTCGGGAGCGTGTCGGCCCCCACCGCGTCGGTGGCGCACGAGCAGGCGTCGGCGCTGTTCGGCAGGACGGCGACGTGTCTGTGGCTCTGCCCGGCCGCGGCGGTCGAGCGGTTCACCCGCCGCGACCTCGGCGCCGCGGCGGGCGCCGACGCCCGGACTGCCCCGGAGGCCCCCGGCGACGACCCCGGAGGTGCGGGGACGTGATCTCGATCAGCAAACTCCTCTGTTCGCTCGACGCCGCCGGCGACGGCCTCCGGTACGACGACGGCCGGGACTCCACACGGGAGCAGATCACCGAGGAACGGACCACCAAGCCCGTCGTGGTGTGGAACCTCACGCGCCGGTGTAACCTCTACTGCGAGCACTGCTACGCCGGCGCCGACCTCGACGCGGCGCCCGGGGAGCTCACGACCGCGGCGGGCAGACAGCTCCTCGACGAGCTCGCCGACTACGGGGTGCCGGTGGTGCTGTTCTCCGGCGGGGAGCCGCTGGTCCGCGACGACCTCGAAGCGCTCGTCGCCCACGCCGCCGACGTCGGGATCCGGCCCGTGCTCTCCACCAACGGCACCCTCGTCACCCCGGAGCGGGCGGCCGCGCTGCGGGACGCCGGCCTGAAGTACGCGGGCGTGTCGGTCGACGGGCTGCCCGAGCGCAACGACGCGTTCCGGGGCGAGGAGGGGGCGTTCGACGCCGCGGTCCGCGGGATCGGGAACTTCCTCGACGCCGGGCTGAAGACCGGGCTCCGGTACACGATCACCGAGCGGAACGCCGCCGACATGGAGGGGGTGGTCGACCTCCTCTCGGAGGTCGGCGTCGACCGGTTCTGCTTCTACCACCTGGACTACGGCGGCCGCGGCGGCGACATCGCCGACGCGGACCTGACGCCCGAGGCCCGCCGCGCGGCCGTCGAGCGGCTGTGTGACCTGACGCGGTCGTACCACGACGCCGGCGAGGAGATCGAGACGCTGCTGGTGGGCAACTACTGCGACGCCGCGTTCCTCGTGGAGTACGCCCGCGACCGGTTCGGCGAGGAGCGGGCGGCCGCGGTCCGGCGGTATCTCGAAGTCAACGGCGGTGACCCGACGGGCGAGCGGGTCGCCGACGTCGACGACCAGGGCAACGTTCACCTCACGCAGTTCTGGCAGGGGTACAGCCTGGGGAACGTCCGGGACCGGCCGTTCGGCGCGATCTGGGACGACGAGTCGAACCCGCTCCTGCGGGCGCTCCGGACCCGCGAGGAGCACCTGACCGGCCGGTGTGCGACGTGCCGGCACCGCGACATCTGCCGGGGCGGCTCCCGGCTTCGGGGGCTCGCCGCCGGCGGCGACCCGTTCGCCCCCGACCCCCAGTGTTACCTGACCCGCGGGGAGCGGGGGGCCGACGCCGGCGGGTCGACGGCGGACTGACCGGTGGCCGGGTCCGGCCGCTCGCGGCGTCCTGCCGCCGTTCGTCCGGGAGTCCCGATCAGCATCGGTACCGGATTCGGCGCACGCCATCCAGCGTGGGACTGCGTCTTTGTCGGCGGACCGTTGCACGATTGACGAACGCACTATGGACGTGGTAGAAGCACTCGGAGCGACGTACAGTCTCGAAATCCTCGGAGCGACCGAGAAGCCGACGTCCGCGGGCGAACTCAGCGACTCGCTCGGGATCCCGATCGCGACCTGCTACCGCCGAATCAACCAGCTGGTGTCGGCAGGGTTGCTGGAGGAGTGTGAGCCGGCGGACGACGACGCCCGCAGGGCGACGGCGTACCGACGAACCAGCGACGCGGTCGGAATCCGGTTCGGCCGGACCCCGTCGGTTCTCACCTGGGACTACGTCGCCCGTCTAAAGGGGATCGAGACGCCGGCAGCCGACCCGACCGCCGACGGGGTCGCCCTGACTCCGGTGAGTGACGCGGATCCGGGTGACGGCGAGTCCGAGGCCGGCGACGCGGTGAACGGACGGACGAAGAACTAAATCCGCTGCCAGGTTAATCCATCGTATGATAACCTCATGCCCCGACGATCCCTCGACGGGGGCCCTCCTCTCTCTGTCGGCGGAGCTCGGCGGTGCCGAGACCGTCGACGGTGCCGTACGCCGCGTCGCCGACGTGGCGGACGAGGCGTTCGAGCTGCCGACGGTCGGCGTGGACGAGTACGACCCCGTTACCGGCGCGTTCAGTCCCGCTGGCGCGTCCGACACGGCCAGCGACGGGCACGGCGGGGTCCCGGCGCGGGTGGCAGAGCGGGTCCGCGAGCGGTGCGACGATCCGTCGGTCCCGGCGGCCGCCGAAGCGGCTGTCGACCCCGAACCGCGGGAACCGCTTCGCGCGGAAGCGTTCGTGCCGGTCGGATCCCGGTGGGTGTTGCGTCTCGGCGTGACCGAGTCGAGCGAGTTCGACGAGGCGACCCTCGAGGTGGTCGAAGGGATCGGCGCGAACCTCGGAGCGGCGCTCGACCGGATCGACGGTCGGCAGGGTCCGGAACGACCGGAGTTCCTGAACCGGGGGCCGCTGCTGTTCGTCCGGACCCGACAGGTCGACGGCGAGGCGGTCGTCGACTCGTGTAGCGACCGGTTCCTGCATCGACTGGGGTACGAGCGGGGTGACCTGGAGGGTGAGCCGCTCGCGTCCCTGTACGCCGCCGACTCCGCAGCCGACCTCCGGGACGGTGGATACGAGGACGCGCTCGCCGGGTCGTTCGAGATGAACGAGCGGACGCTCGTCGACGCCGACGGGGCGCCGGTTCACACCCTCCTCCGTGCGGTCCCTCGGCGGGACGGGACCGTCGGGACCGACGCGCTGTTCGTCGACGTCTCCGAACGGAGGGCGGCCCGCGGGAGGCTGCGCCGACAGCGGGAACGGCTCGAACTGACGTTGGCCGGGACGAACACCGGGATCACGGACTGGGATCTGGAGACGGACGAGTTGCTCTCGGACGAGACGTTCGTCGACCTCGTCGGCCGGGACGTCGACACCGCCGACACGTTCTTCGAGGAGGTGATACACCCGGACGACAGAAACCGGGTCCGGAAGACGGTCGAGGGGAACCTGTGCGGCGGCGAGCCGACGACGACGGAGTACCGCGTACGCACGGCTGACGAGGGCACGCGGTGGCTGCGGAGCCGGGCGGTTCCGGAGTGCGACGACGACGGGACTCCCGTTCGTGTGCGTGCCATCGTGACGGACATCTCCGACGAGAAAGCGAAGGAGCGCGAGCGGCGGCGCAACGAGCGGCGGTTCCGATCGCTGTTCGATGATCCGGGGATGCTCGTCGGGCTGCTCGACACGGACGGGACGCTGCTGGACGTGAACGCGACGGCGATGGAGTACGTCGAACCGACGGCCGCGGAGGTGACGGGCCGGCCGTTCGCGGAGACGCCGTGGTGGAGCCACTCCGAGGCGCTGCAGGACGACCTGCGGGGGTGGATCCGGCGCGCTGCCGACGGGGAGTACGTCGAGTACGACGCGATCCACCGGACGCCCGACGGGAGTCGGCGTCACATGGAGGGAACGGTTCGTCCGGTGACCGACGCCGAGGGGAGGGTCACGTCGCTGCTGATCTCCGGCCGGGACGTGACGGAGCGGGAGAACCGAAAGCGCGAACTCGAGTCGTTCCGACGAGCCGTCGAGGAGGCGGCCGACGGCGTCGCGATTCTCGACGGCGACGAGTACGTCTACATCGATCGGACCCACGTCGACATGTACGGCTTCGACGACAAGGACGACCTGTTGGGCGATACGTGGCGGAGGCTGTACGACGACGCGGAGGTCGCGCGCTTGGAGGCGGAGGCGTTCCCCGCGCTCGAAGCCGACGGTCACTGGCGCGGGTCGGTGACGGGGAGCCGGCCGGACGGGTCGACGTTCCCGGCCGAACTCTCGTTGACGATCGTCGAGGACGGACGCCTCGTCTGTACGGTCCGCGACGAGACCGAGCGGCGGGCCCGCGAGCGCGAACTCGAACTCAAGGAACGCGCGATGGACGAGGCCAACGTCGGGATCCAGATCACCGATCCGAACCGCGAGGACAATCCGCTGGTCTACGTCAACGACGGGTTCGTCGAGCAGACGGGGTACACTCGCGAGGAGGTGTTGGGCCGGAACTCCCGGCTCCTCCAGGGCGACGACCGGGACCAGCCGGCGGTCGAGACGCTCCGCGACGCCATCGCCGCGGAGGAGCCGGCGACCGTCCGGCTGCGGAACTACCGGAAGGACGGCGAGCCGTACTGGAACCGACTCTCGATAACGCCTGTCTACGACGACGGCGACCTGGTCAACTACATCGGCATCCAACAGGACGTCACCGACGAGGTGCGTCGCAAGGAGGAGTTGTACGCGGAACGCGAGCGGTTCCGCCTGCTGACCGAGAGCGTCGAGGACTACGCGTTCGTCGCCGTCGACGAGGCGGGGACGATCCGGACGTGGAACGCGGGGGCGTCGGCCTGTTTCGGATACGACGCCGACGCGGCCGTCGGAACGTCGGTGACCGAACTCTACCCCGAGTCGGACCGTCCCGAGCGGCTGTTACAGCAGGCGCGCATCGCGGGCGAGAGCACCGACGAGGGGTGGCAGGTCCGTGCCGACGGAACGGAGTTTTACGCCGACGTCCGGTACGTCTCGCTCGAAGCCGACGACGGGGCGTTCCGTGGCTACGCGATGATCGTCCACGACATGACCGAGCGACGCCGGCAACGCCGCCGGACCGAGCGGTTCGTCGAGGAGTCCGAGGACGTCATCCTGGTTACTGACGCCGACGGCGAAATCACCTACGCCAGCGGGTCCGCGAAACGGCAGTTCGGACACGGCCCCGACGCCCTCGTCGGTGGGAACCTCTTCGCGTACCTCCACCCCGACGAGCGCGAGCCCGCGATGACGGCGTTCTTCGAGTGTGTCGAGGGGTCGGGGAGCGACACCGCCGAGTGCCGGATGGCGTCCCCGGACGGCGGGTGGTTCAACGTCGACATTCGGTACCGGAACATGCTCGACGACGACGCCGTCGACGGGATGCTCGTCTACCTCCGGAACGTGACCGAGGCCAGGGAGCGCGCCCGACGGTTCGAGGGCATCTTCAACCGGACGCTCCAGTTCACCGCGCTGTTGGAGCCGGGCGGGACGGTAGTCGAAGTCAACGACGCCGCGCTCGAGTTCGGCGGGTTCGATCGGAGCGAAGTCGTCGGGACCGCCTTCTCCGAGGTGTCGTGGTGGACGCACTCGGAGACGGTCCACGACGAGGTCCGGGACGCGATCGAGCGAGCCGGCGACGGGGAGTTCGTCCGGTACAAGACCGAGGTCCGCGGCGGGAACGGCCTCGCGACGATCGACTTCTCGGTGAAGCCCGTCGTCGACGAGTCGGGCGACGTGTCCGAACTCGTCGCCGAGGGACGAAACGTCACGGCCAGGGAACAGCACAGGCGCCACCTCGAGGTGATGCAGCGCGTGATACGCCACAACATGCGGAACGACCTGACGAAGCTTCGCGGATGGGCCCAGTTGATCGCGGAGGAGGAACGCGCCGATAGGCGGGCCGAGCGGCTCGAAACCGTCGAGCGGATCATCGAAAAGTGGGCGGGGATGGCGGAGCGGATGCAGTACGTCCACAAGCTGCTCCAGGGCCGGGGCAGCCGCCGCCACACGATGGAGTGCGAGACGATCGTCCGGGACGTCGCCGAGTCGGTCCGCCCCGGAACCGACGACGCAACCATTCTGGTGCGGGCCCCGTCGGACGCCGGGTCGGTCCAAGTGCCCGCGCCGATCCGGAGCGCGGTCCGCGAGTTGGTCGAGAACGCGGTGGCGTCGACCGAGGGGGCGACAGTCGAGGTCGAACTCGCGCGCCCGGAGGAGGACCGGATCGACATCCGGGTGCGGGACGACGGCCCGGGACTGCCGGAGATGGAGGCGGAAGTGCTCGAAACCGGGGAAGAGACCCAGTTGACCCACGGGCTGGGGCTCGGGCTCTGGACGGTCCGGATGGTCGTCACGCAAGCCGGCGGCACGGTGTCGGTCGAGTCGTCGACCGACGGCACGGAGGTCCGCTTGCGGCTTCCGGCCACGCACGACGGGCGGATGCAGCCGAGCATCGGGATCCCGGAATGACGACGGCACAACGGAGCGTCGCGGGGGTGTTGGTCGTCGAGGACGACCGTGATCTGGCCGAACTCTACGCCGAGTGGCTTCGGGACTCCTACGAGGTGACGACCGCGTACGACGGGAGCGAGGCGCTCGAACTGCTGGATGCGACCGTCGACGTGGTGCTGTTGGACCGGATGATGCCCGGCCGTTCCGGCGGGGAGGTCCTCGAGACCATTCGGGAGTCGGAGTTCGACCCGCGGGTGGTGATGGTCTCGGCGGTCACACCCGACCTCGACGTCGTCCAGATGGGGTTCGACGCGTACTTGGAGAAGCCGGTCGACGCGCCGGCGCTACGGGAGACCCTGGACCGGATGCTGACCCGCGCGGAGTACGACGAGAAGCTTCAGGAACTGTTCTCGGTGATCGAGCGACAGGACGCGCTCGAAGCGGTGAAGGCCGACGCGGTGCTCGACGACAGCGAGGAGTACCGGGCGCTCACCGACCGGCTCGAGACGGTTCGATCGGAGGTCGAGGCGCTGTTGACCGACTTGTCCGACGCGGACTTCCGTGTCGCTGTCGAACGGCTCCAGCGGACGGCCGCCGAGCGGACGGACGAGCGGCGGTACGAGTCGCTCACCGAGGACGTTCTCGACGAGTTGCGGGAAGCAACGGTCGTTGTCGACGCCGACGGGTCGGTGGTGTGGGCGAACGAGGCGACCGAACGGTTGCTCGGGGTGGATCCGAGCGACGTCCGCGAACGGGAGTACGAGGCGGTCGTACGGGAGCGGCTGTCCGACGTCGAAGCCGACGGGGAGTCGCTCGCGTCGCTGGTAACTGCCGGGCTGTCACGCCGTGAGGACGTCGACGCAACCGTCCACGTTCCCGGGGACGGGGACCGGACCGAACGGTGGCTGGAGTACCGGGGGACGCCGATCCGCACCGGCATGTACGCGGGTGGCTGGGTCGAACACTACCGTGACGTCTCCGCCCGACACACGCGTGAACGCCACCTCCAAGCACTCAACCGCGTGACCCGAGACCTGATGACCGCGGACACGGACGAGGCGGTCGCCGACCGGGCGGTCACGGCGGCGACGGCCGAGTTGGGCTTCGGCTACGCCGCGGCGTTCACCAGGGACGAGGCGACGGGGGCGCTCGTCCCGACGGCGTCCGAGACTGGTACCCCCGGCGCGGATCCCGAACTGCCGACGCTCTCCGGGGGCGACGGGCCGGTCTGGACCACGTTTGCCGGCCGAACGGACCCGCTGGACGCCGACTCCCACCGGTCGAACGGCGGGTCCGACGGATGGCTCGACGGGGCGTTCGACGACTGGCTTCTCTGTCCGCTCGGCCGGCGCGGGGTGTTGCTCCTGGCGGCGATGGATTCGGGGACGCTCTCGTCGGCGAGTCGAACCCTCGCGGAGACCCTGGCCGCCAACGTCCGGCAGGCGCTCGAACAGGTCGCCCGGACGCGAACGCTCCTGGCTCGGGACCGGGAGCTCGAACGGCGAAACGAGCAGCTCTCGCGGCTGGACCGGATCAACCGACTCATCCGTTCGATCACCCCGGCGGTGGTGAGCGCCGACACCCACGCCGAAGTCGAGGCCGAGGTCTGCCGCCGGGTGCTCGAAGTCGACGCGGTGAGGGGAGTCTGGATCGCGGACGTCGACCTCTCGACCGGCAACACCGTCCGCAGAGCCTCGGCGGGAGCCCTCGACGGGTACCTCTCAGAGGTGCCCCGTGCGGGCTCGGACGCGGCCACGATGGAGTCGACGTCGACTCCGTCGACGCCGGCGGTGCCCGCGCGGCGAGCGTACGAGTCGGCGTCGCCGGTGTCCGTGACGGATCTCCTGGCCGTCGATCCGGGGGTGTGGTGGCGCGACCGTGGACTGAGCGGGGGCACGAACAGCATCGTGGCGGTCCCGATCGTCCACGAGTCGATGCGGTTCGGCGTGGTCGAGGTGCATCTCGATCACCCCGGCGGGATGGTCGAAGAGGAGGTCGAGGCGTTCACCGAACTCGGCGCGACGATCGGGCACGCGATCGGGGCGCTCCGGCGGCGGGACGCCCTCATGACCGGCGGGTCGACGGCGCTCACGTTCCGCGTCCATCCGGATTCCGCGTCGACGTTGTCCAGGGTCGTGAGCGACATCGACGCTCCGGTGTCGGCCACGGACGTGTCACGCCGCAGTGACGGGACGTACGCGGCGTTCGTGACGTTCGGTCTCGCCGCCGGGCAGGATCCCGACCGGATCGAGGCGCGGGTCGGAGACGATCCCGACGTGTCGGTCGTCCGCGCGGAGCAGAGCCGTCTGACCTGCGTGGTGTCACTCCCCCCGGAGTCGTCCGCTCGGCGGTTGATCGACCACGGCGCCGCGCTTCGGGAGGTCGAGCTGGACGCCGACGCCGCGACCCTGGTCGTGACGGTGACGCTCCCGTACGAGACCGGGGTGCGCGAGTACGTCGATGCGGTCACCGAGGCGCTCACCGGGGTCGAACTGGTGGCGAAGCGCTACTTGTCGGTGGACTGGAACGCCGACCCGACGGCCGCCGCCGCGGTGGACTCGGACCTGACCGACCGGCAGCGGGAGGCGTTGCGGATGGCGTTTCACGCTGGCTACTTCGACTGGCCGCGAGGCGCCAGTGCGGACGCCGTCGCCGAGGAACTCGGCATCGTGCAATCGACGTTCAGCCAACACCTCCGGACGGCCGAGCGGAAACTCCTCGCCGAACTGTTCTCGTGAGGCGCCGACGCCCCGACGCCGGTCACACCGGGCGCGCGGCGCTCCCGTCCGCCGTTCGGGACTCGACCCGATCCACATCGGTACGCGGGGACGGCAGGTCGAACAGTAACGGAATGACCCATATGTCGGCTCCCGTCGGAATCTGTAGTATGAGCAGAACCGGGGGATCCGTGTCGGAGCAGCCGCAAGGGTGGGAGACGGACACGAAGTTGGTCAGGGAGTTCGCCCGCCCGGTCAGGGTTACGGACGCCGTTATCACGACCGTATCGGCGGCCATTGCGACGTGGCCGGAGGTGTCCGAGACGCCTCCACTGTACGAGTTCGTCGACGTCGAGAAACTCGACGGGTTGTTCAAAACGAAGGCAACGGACGACAGCAAGTGGCTTCCGTCGGCCACGTTTCGGTTCCAGGGATGCCGGGTGACGGTCATGTACGGACGGTCCATCCGGGTGATGATCGAGCGGGAGTCCTGACGTCGACCGGCAGTGCGTCCGACGCGCATCCGACGGTACTGTTTTGACGCCCGGCGTGTCGGTGTCGGTATGATCGTCTCCGACGACGACGGACTCGACCGGATCCTGGCCCACGACACGGTCGCGGTGGTCGGCTGCTCGACCTCGCCCGGGAAGGCGGCGCACGACGTCCCCGCGTACCTGCAGCGGCACGGCTACCGGATCGTCCCCGTGAACCCTTTCGCCGACGAGATCCTCGACGAGACCGCCTACGACTCCCTGAGCGACGTTCCGGACGCGGTCGCGGTCGACGTGGTGAACGTGTTCCGCCCCAGCCAGGAGGCCGGCGGGATCGTCGATAGCGCGATCGAGCGGGCCGGACGGCTGGGCGACGTGTCTGCGGTGTGGCTCCAGCTGGACATCACCGACGACGACGCGGGCGCCCGCGCCGCCGACGCCGGGCTGGATTTCGTCCAGGACGCGTGTATGAAGGTCGAACACCGGCGGCTCGTCGGGTGAGCGTCGGGACGGCCCGCCGTCCGGGAGCCGGTCGGGCCCCGCCGAACCGGATCAGTTGCCGTCGTCGACGGCGTCGTTCGACGACGCGTCGGCGTCGGGGTCGTCACCGTCGCCTTCGGCCTCGGCGATGTGCGCCTCGGCGGTGACCCGTTCGACGTCGACGCCCTCCGCCTCGGCGAGCGCCTCCACCAGCGCGCGAACCTCCGCGGTCTCCCGTTCCAGCCGGTCGACCCGGTCGCTGGTCTCCTGGGTCGTCTCGCGCATCTCCACGATCTGCTCGCGGAGGTCGTTCAGCCGGGCGTAGACGTCCTCCGCCATGTCCGTCACCTTCTGGAGCTTCTTGGCCGTCCCTCCGAGTCCCATACGATCCTCTCGGCGGCCCGGCTTTGTGTGCGTTCCGGCTCGCGGCGGCGCCGACGGTCCCCGCGTGGCCGGACCGACTCGGGTTAAACACACGAAGGTGTAAACCCCTGCCCGGTCGCGAGCGCAAATCTGGCGCCATCCGACCGTTCCTTGACCGACATGCGTGTGAAACCGTGTATGGCAGAACGGCTCCGGGGAGGCGACCTCGCCGCCTCGATACGCGACCGACTGAGCGACCACGTCGACCGACTCGCCGCACGCGGCCACCGGCCGACGCTCGCGACGATCCACATGGGGACCGATCCCGGGGCGGCGACGTACGTCGAGATGAAACAGCGGGACTGCGACCGGTTGGGCATCGACGGCCGGCACGTCGACATCGACGCCGACGCCGATGCCCGGACGCTGTACGACACCATCGAGGAGCTGAACGCCGACCCCGAGGTCGACGGGATCATGGTCCAAGACGACACCCCAGCCCACGTCGACTGGATGTCGGCGGTCCGCCGGATCGACCCAACGAAGGACGTCGACGGGCTCCACCCCGACAACCTGGGGCGGCTGCTGGCGGGCGATCCGCGGTTCGTACCGTGTACCCCCCTCGGCATCGAGCGGCTGCTGGCTGCGAACGGAATCCCGATTGAAGGGTCGGACGTCGTGATCGTCAACCACTCCAACATCGTGGGCAAGCCGCTGGCGAACCTGCTGGTCCAGAAGACCGACGGGACCGCCGGCGCCGCCGCGAAGTCCGCCACCGCCGCGCCCAACGCCACGGTGACGGTGTGTCACTCCGCGACGACCGACCTGGCCGCGAAGACCTGCGCCGCCGACATCGTGGTCGTCGCGGTCGGGATCCCGGAGTTCCTCGACGGGTCGATGATCGCGGAGGGCGCCACCGTCGTCGACGTCGGGGTCTCGACGGTCGACGGCGAGAACGGCGAGCGCGAGCAGGTCGGCGACATCGAGGTCGACACCGTCGAGCCGAAGGCGGGCCACCTCACCCCGAACCCCGGCGGCGTCGGGCCGATGACCCGCGCGATGCTCCTCCACAACACCGTCCGGGCGGCGGGGCTGCGGGCCGACGTCGACCGGACGCTCGTGCCGGACCGGGCGTCGTCGAAGGCGGGCCGGTAGGCGACCTCAGAGCGCGTCGGCGTCGACCCGCCCAACGAGCCGTCGGAGCCCGGCGTACGCCGCGACCGCGAGGGCGCCGACGCCGGCGACCGCGAGGAAGTCCGCGGTCGCGGGGCTGCCGATCCCGAGCCGCGCGGCCGCGGTGACCGGCCCGTGCGGCAGGAGCGCGCCGCCCCCGATCACGAGCAGGACCCCGACGGAGTAACAGAACTGCGCGGCCCGGCGGTCGGGGGCCGCCAACGCGACCGCCGCGCCGAGCCCGCAAACCAGGAGCGCCAGCCCCGCGACCAGGCCGACCAGGACGGGCGCGTTCGCGACGTCGGTGCCGTTGAGTTCGAGCAGCACGATCCAGAGTCCGGCCTGGATCGGCGCGAGCCCGGCGGCGGCCGCCACTTTCCCGTCGACGATGTCCCGGAGCCCGATCGGCGCGACCCGGAGGAGTTCGAGCGTCCCGCGGTCGATCTCCTCGGTGACGGAGTCGACCGTGATCGACCCCGAGATGAACACCGGCAACACCAGAAGCAGCGGCAGCAGGATGGTGTAGGTGAAGCCGAAGTACGGGCTCGAGTCGACCTCCCGGGGGAGGTCCAACGGCGTCGACGACAGGAACGCCGCCCGGTCGGCGCGCTCGGCCCGCTCGAAGGACCGCAACACGTCGCGGAGCTGGACGACGACCACCGTCGTCCGGACGTTGGAGTCGGGGGCGACCGCCCGCACGAACACCCGCTCGTCGCGGGTCTCCGCCACGATCACGGCGTCGATGCCGGTGGCGCGGTAGTTCTGGAACGCGCGCATCGCCGACGCCTCCGACCGGTAGAACCGTGCGTCGACCCCCCGGACCGACGACGAGGCGCGGATCAGGTCTTCCGCCGCGTCGCCGGTGACCGCCACGTCGACCTCGGAGCCGCCGACCTGGCCGGGGTCGTACAGCGACACCAGCCCCACCACCAGGAACGACGAGAACGCCGCGATGAACAGCTGGAGCGCGAGCGCCAACACGATCGTCTTCTCCTTCCGCAGCCCCGCCAGCTCCCGGCGGGCGATGGTGACCCGCGGGTCGGAGCGGTCACGCAAGGCGGGTCACCACCGTGAGGTTGTACGCGGTGTGCAGCGCGATGCTCCCGACCAGGGCGGCGGCGTACCACCGGAGGCGCCGGCGTGCGCCCAGCGCGGCGAGACCGGTCGTGACCACGTGGAGCGCGAGCGGCGCGAGGAACAGCGCCACCCCGGTGGTGAGCCCGATTCCGGCGGGTGCGAACGCCGCCCGGCCCACCACCAGCTCGGGGAGGCCGACCACCTGGACCACCGCGGTGAACTTCTCGCCGACGAAGAAGCCCAGCCCCGCGAGCCCGCCGAACACGAGCGCTGTCCGCCGGGTCGACGGGATCCGGTCGCCCTCGAACGCCGCGAAGAGGTGGAGGCTCTTCGCGACCTCCTCGACGACCGCGACCGCGAGCAAGAGCAGCGGAACGGTGACCGACACCGGCAGCGCGAAGAGCACGGCGACGGCGAGCAGCTCCGCGACGAACACGAACGGCACCGACAGCCCCGCGAGGACGGCGGCGTCCCGCGGGCGGGCGACCCGAACCGCGAGCGCGTCCAGCAGCTTCAGCGGGACCGCCCGCTGGGTAAACAGGTCCTCCTCCCGGTAGATCCCGATCCCCAGGAGGAACAGGACGACGGCACACAGCACGAACGGCACGGTCGCGAACGCGACCTGCCCGACCGAGACCGACTGCAACGGTTGGAGGTCCCGGACCACCACCGTGAGCGGGGAGATCAGCGCGATCGGGGTGACGTTCGCGAAGATCGCGGGCACGAACGTGTACGCCGTCAGGAACACCGAGATGGTGACCGTGACGAACGTGAGCTCCTTGAACGACCGCGCGAACATCGCGCCGGCGAACGTAGCGGCGAGGAACAGTAGCGCGATCGGCACCGCCGCGACGACCGCGACGGGACTGCCGCCGACCGAGACCGCGACGAGCGTGGTGAGCGCGACCAACAGCCCGAGGTACGGCAGCGTCTTCCCCGCGACGATGTCGCCGGGGGACACCGGCGCGACCAGGAGTAGCTCCCCCCGCCGGTTGATCCGCTCGTTGAGCATGGTCGCGCCGTACGCCTGGATCACGAAGTTCATCGGCACCAGAAACGCGAACGCGAGCACCAGCGACGCGAACGGAAACGGCGGCTGGATCTCCGCGGGCGACCCCGACCCGCCGCCGCGCAGCGGGTTGAGCCCCTCCAGCGCCGGAACGCCGAGCGGGCCGGCTGCCCCGCCGGTCCCGGCACCCGACCCGTCGCCGGTCGCGGCGTCGCCGCCGGTCCCGCCGGCGCCACCGCCGCTGCCGGAGCCGCTCTCCCCGCCGACCGCGCCGTCGTCGCCGTCGTCCTCGGCGGTCACGGCGTCGGGGAGCGCGGCCGACCGGGAGGCGTACTCCACCACCACCACGACCGGGAACGCCGCGGAACCGTTCGCCTCCGCGCGCATCAGCCCGACGTTGTGCGCGCGGACCGCCGATCGGAACTCCGCGGCCGCCGCGCGGGCCTTCGGGGAGTTCGCCACCAACACCCGCCCGTCGCGCACCAACACCTCGACGTCGCCGTCGCGGAACGCCTCGGGCTCCGCGGGCCGGGCGTCGAGCGCGACGCTCCGTTCGACGGGCTCCCGGTACGGGCTGTCGGGGGCGACCCCGACGCGGTAGATGTCGCGGTCGAGCGCGGCGCCGCCGCCGGCGGCTCCCGCGGCGACGACGCCGCCCGCGAGCAGGACCGCGAGCAGCCCGATTGCGGCGGTCCGGCGGTCGACGACGCCCGCGGAGCGTTCGATCTCCCACCGGGCGATCCGGAGGACGGCCCGCAGGTGGTCCCGCGGCGGCCGTTTCACCGGCGGTCGCCCCCGCCGGCCCCCGACTCCGGTACCGACGGCTCCGGAGTGGAATCGGCGTCGCGGCCGTCGCCGTCGACCGGTTCGCGGCCGCGGTCGGCGTCGGTCTCCGGCGTCCCGCGGGCGAGGTCGAGGAAGATGTCCTCCAGGCTCTGTTCTCTGGTCCGGATGTCGGCCACCCGGCCGCCGGCCGCCGCGGCCGCCTGCCTGAGATCCTCGACGGCGTCCATGTCCGGGACGACCGACCGGTGGCGCTCCGACGCCGCGCCCGCGACGGGGTCGCTGCCCGCGACCGGGACCGTGGTGAACACGTGGTAGGTGGTCTCGCCGTAGGACTCGCGGATCCCGGGGACGGTGCCGCGGGCGATGATCTCACCGCGGTTCATGATCACGATCCGGTCGCAGACGCTCTCGACGTGGTAGAGGTTGTGGGCGCTGAACACCACGGTCTTGCCGCGGTCGGCGAGCTCCCGCGTGAACTCGAGGACGTAGTTGGTGGTCAGCGGGTCCAGCCCCGACGCGGGCTCGTCGTAGATCAGGAGCTCGGGGTCGTTGACCAGCGAGCGGGCGATCGCCACCTTCCGCTTCATCCCCTTCGACATGTCGCCCAGCCGGCGCTCGCGGTGTTCGAGCTCCAACCGGTCCAGCGTGGCCGCGGTCCGCTCGTCGGCCTCCGCCCGCGGCACGTCGTAGAGGTCGGCGAAGAACCGCAGATACGACCGCGGGGTCATGTCCTCGTAGAGGGGCGACTCCTCCGGGAGGAAGCCGAGGGTCCGCCGGGTCTCGGGGTCGTCGGCGGGCCGACCGGCCACCTCGGCGGTCCCCGCCGTGGGCTCGACCAGCCCAGCGAGCATCTTCAGCGTCGTCGTCTTCCCCGCCCCGTTCGGCCCGACGATCCCGAAGATCTCCCCGGACTCGACGGTGAAGTCGCTCCCGACCACGGCGGGGAACTCGCCGTAGCTCTTCCGGAGCCCGTCGACGCGTATCATCGCCATCACCGACCGCGACGGACCCCTGGAAATAAAACCCGTCGCCGCGGTATCACGCGTGATTCCGGCTACGTGTAACGCGACGGGAACGTGAGTCCGGTGCCCGTTCGGCGGGTTCGGGCGGTCTCCCGCGGCCGAACGGCCCCCGATCGGAATCGGAGCGCCGTCCCAACAAAGATTTTATACGTTCGGTCGACGTTCGTACGATCGACGACCCCGCCGTTCCGGCACCCACCGATGACCGACACAGACACACCCGACCCGAGCGGATCGGCACCGATCGCTACGACCGTCGACGCCGTCGTCGACGCGGTCGCGGACGCCGCCCCGGAGATCCGCGGCGGCCTCCCCGGTCGCCGCGTGGCTGCCGAGGGTGAGAACCCCTCCGGGGAGACGCAGATGGCCGCCGACGTCTTCGCCGACGACCTCCTGTGTGAGCGGCTCGGAGCGATCGACGGGATCGGCACCTACGCCAGCGAGGAACGGCCCGGGACCGTCGACGTCGGGACGGGAGCGTCGGTGTGTGTCGACCCCCTCGACGGCTCGTCGAATCTCGAACCCAACGCCGCGATGGGGACGATCGTCGCGGTCTACGACGGCCCGCTGCCGGCCGTCGGCGACGACATCCGTGCGGCGGCGTACGTCCTCTACGGCCCGATCACGACGATGGTGGTCGCCAGAGGTGGGTCGGTGACCGAGTACGTGATCCACGACGACGGCGGCCACGACGTGCTCACAGAGGACGTGCGGCTGCCCGACGACCCGACGGTCTATGGGTTCGGCGGGCGGGTCCCCGACTGGGTCGAGCCCTTCGAGGCGTTCGCTTCCGACGTCGAGTCGGATTCCTCGATGAAGCTCCGGTACGGCGGGGCGATGATCGGCGACGTGAACCAGGTGCTCACTTACGGCGGGATCTTCGCGTACCCGACGCTCTCGAACGCCCCGGCGGGGAAACTCCGGCTGCAGTTCGAGGGCTACCCCGTCGGATACATCGTGGAGGCGGCGGGCGGCGCCTCCTCGAACGGCCGGCGGTCGTTGCTCGACGCCGAAGCCGACGACCTGCACGCCCGGACGCCGGTGTACGTGGGCAACGAGGGGCTGATCGACGACCTCGAATCGCGGTTCGCGGGGTAGCCCGGTTCGGGAGACGACTCAGAGCTCCTGCCCGCAGTTTCGACAGAAGTTCGGCGTCGGACCGGTCGTGAGCTCCGTTCCGCACTCCGGGCAGAACGCCGCCGTCCCGGGGTCGCGATCGGACCGCCCCTCGGCAGACGCGTTCGCCGCCGCGATCGCGTCGGCTGCGGTTTCGAGCGACGCTCGATCTCGTCGTCCGTACCCAGTTGCTCCTCGATCGCCGCCTGGATGTAGTCGGCGTGGTCGTCGAGCAGCCCCGGTTCGGCTCTGGCGATCCGTCCGAACGCCAGTGCGATCTGCGCGCGGGCATCCGGGAACTCCTCGGACTCGAGCCTGCGTGCGAGCGTTGGCAGGCACTCGTCGTCTACGAGTTCCGGCGACGCGATGGCGACTTCCGAGAGCATCTCGGCCGCGTGGGCACGGTTCCAGCCCTCGGGGTCGACGATCGCCTGCTGTAAGTTGGTAACCGCGGTCGTGTCCGCCAGCCGCTCCGGGTCCGCTTTGGCCAGCGTGGCGACGATGCTCGCCGCACCCCACCTGACGTTCGGGTCGTCGACCGCGAACAGCGGCAGCACCGAGTCGACCCGGTCGGCCAGGAGCGCCGGTCGTTCGGAGGCGACGCGCCCGATGGCGGAGTGGGCGTCCGCCCCCTCGGCCTCGGGCCTGCGGCAGGCCACTTCGACGAGGGTCTCGACGTCGTCGAGGTCGGCGTCGGCGGGCTCCGATTCGACCCTGTCCAGAACTCGTCGCTGCCGGTCCGTGAGCGGTTCGGACATTCGTCGAGGGTTCGGTGCCGTCGCACTTCAAACGGATGGGGGCTCGGGACGGGCGTGGGTGGTGGACCCCATCGGCGACGCGAACCCGCCGAGTCGTCGCCAGCGTTCGGATATATAGAAAACGGATGTTTGGCCTACTATCTCAGTACCCCATCGAACACCGGCTCAAACTGATTTCTTCCGCAATATTTCTGCGTGGATTCTACATAGTCATGAAGCCACGTGCGCCGTGTCGTAGTGCGTCCGGAACGCGAACCACAGCCCGTGGCGGCCGGGGATCCGGTCGCGGGCGTCGCCCGACTCCGACCGGAGTTCGGTCCGCGAGACCCGCCACCGGGCGCCGTCGGCGTCGACCAGCGCGATCCCGTCGTCGTCCGCGACCCGCTCGACGGGCGTCGGCGGCGACTCGTAGACCGCGACGTCGTCGGTCGCGTCCAGGAGCGCGACGACCCGTCGGCCGTCGACGTCGGCGGTCAGGACGCCCGCCTCCCGATCCCGGAGGTCGTCCACCGACACCACCCACACCGCGTCGGCGTCGTCGTCGGCGATCCCGTAGACCGACTCCGTCTCCGGGAGCCGGTCGTCGGCGCGCTGCACCCCCGGCTGGACGATCTCCTCGCGGGTCCAGTACTGCTCGAAGAAGCCGACGTCGCCGTCGTAGGAGTCGTAGTCGTAGCCGTAGCCGGTGTCGATGTCGAGCGCTCGCGTGTCGGGGTACGCCGCCTTCCACGCGCCCCACTCGGTCTGCGTGACCGCGAACTGGTCGAGTACGAGGTCGGGGTCCGCCGCGAGGGTGTCGCCGCCGATCGGCGTCCCCGCGTGTTGGTCCCACAGCGTCTCGGTCTCCTCGTCGTACATCACCTTGTTGCCGGCGGCGAGCAGCCCGGTGCTCCCGAACGTCCGGACGTCGCCGTCGCCGCGTCCGCCGACCCGGCGGTCGTAGAGGATCGGGGCGTTGCAGAGCGTACAGTAGGTCAGCGCCACCGGCACGCCGCCGAGTTCGGCGTTGAGGAGTTCGTGGGGGAACAGCACCCACCGCGGGACCGCGTAGGGCGCCCCCGCGATCTCGAAGCCGAAGACGACGTGGTCGTCGTCGAGATACCGCCCGGGGGCGTCGACCGCGTCCGACCCCGCGGCGTCGCCGCCCGCGTCCACGGCGGCCCCGGGGACGAACTCCGGCGCGTTCAGCGCCGCGAGGAACGACCGGTCGCAGTTCCCCCACCGGATCGCCTGGAGGTCGAACGCCCGGGGCTCGCACGCTAAGAGCCCGCCGACCGGCGGGAGGTACGACCGGTAGAGCCGGAGCTTCCACTCGTCGAACCCCGCGAGCGGCTCGACGTCCCGCTGTGAGTACCAGGTCTCCCACTCGACCCACGCGTGATCGGAGTCGAAGTCGGGGTCCGCAAGCGCAGCGAGGGCGTCGCCGACTCCCGGCCACCGGACTTCCGGGAGTTCGAGATACCGCGGCGGGTCGCGGTCGCGGAGCACCGCCGGGAAGCCGAACGACGGCCAGCCGTTGGCGATGCTGTCGATCACCATCAGTTCGACGAGGTGGGGGAGCACGCGCTCGTCCCCGACCTCGGCGAGTTCCGCGATGGCGTCGGCGTGGGCGTCGGCGTCGCGAACCAGGAGACGGTCGGCCAACTCCCGGAGCCGCTCGGCGTCGCCGTCAGAAGTGCGTGGCACGATACCGATCACACGGCTCCCGAGCGCGAAAAATCCTGCCCCGTTCCGGCGGCGACAGCGGCGAACCTAAGTGTGCCGTTCACGCAGTGGGGACCGTATGCCCGACCGCGATTCCGACACGGTGCCCGACGGCGGCGTCGTCCGCGCCCCTGCGACCGACGACCGTTCGGACTACCAGTACGCCTCCGACGACGTGGAGCGCCCGGAGTTGGTCGCCGCACTGGACGCCCGGGTCGACGGGGCGGTGCGGTTCGACACGTACACCAAACAGCTGTACGCGACCGACGCCTCCGCCTACGAGGTGACCCCGATCGGCGTCGTCTTCCCGACCTCGACCGACGACGTGGCGAGCGTGATGGCCTACTGCGCCGACGAGGGGATCCCGGTACTCCCCCGCGGGGGCGGCACCAGTCTCGCGGGGCAGACCGTCAACGAGGCGGTCGTGCTGGATTTCACGCGGCACATGGACTCGGTTCGCGGGGTCGATCCCGACGCCGGCGAGGCGCGGGTCCAGCCGGGAGTCGTCCTCTCGGAGCTCAACGACCGGGCGGCCGACCACGGGCTCACGTTCGGCCCCGACCCTGCGGCGGGCGACCGGAGCGCGATCGGCGGGGCGATCGGCAACAACTCCACGGGCGCACACTCGCTGGTCTACGAGAAGACCGACCACTACGTCGAGGAAGCGGAGGTGGTGCTCGCCGACGGCACCGTCACCACGTTCGGCGAGGTCGCGGTGTCGGAACTCAGGGCGCGCGCCGACCCCGATGGGGACATCGAGGAGCGGATCGCCGCGGGCGTGGTCGCGGTGCTCGACGACCACGGCGAGGAGATTCGCGAGCGGTACCCCGAGATGAAGCGGAACGTCTCGGGGTACAACCTCGACCGGCTGGTGGCGGAGGCCGACGGCGAGTACGGCGAACCGGGGGTCGTGAACCTCGCCCGGCTGCTGGCGGGCAGCGAGGGCACCCTCGCCGTCGTGACCGAAGCGACCGTCGGGCTGGAGCCGCTCCCGGAGACGAAGTCGGTCGCACTGTTGACCTACGACGGCGTCCTCGGCGCCGTCAGCGACGTGGTCCACGTGCTGGAGCACGACCCCGCGGCGGTCGAACTCATCGACGACACGCTGATCGAGTTGGCGTCCGAGACCACGGCGTTCAGCGACGTGGTAGCGAAGCTCCCCGACGGGACGGAGGCGGCGCTCCTGATCGAGTTCTACGCCGACGACGACGACGCCGGCCGGGGGACGGTCGACGACCTGCTCGCGGACCGGGTGCCCGGCCACGCGGCCGGCACCGGGGCCGTCGACGCGGACGACCCGTCGGGAGCCGGGAGTCCCGACGCCGGGGTCGTCGGCGGGTCGGGGGCCGAGCGCTACGCGTTCGACGCCCTGGAGGCCTACGACGAGGCCGACCGCGAGGAGCTGTGGAAACTCCGGAAGGCCGGGAACCCGATCCTCCTGGGGCGGACGAGCGACGCGAAACACATCAGCTTCCTCGAGGACTGCGCCGTCCCCCCGGAACACCTCCCGGAGTTCGTCTCGGAGTTCCGGTCGGTGCTCGCCGACCACGGCACCTTCGCGGCGTTCTACGCCCACGCCGGCCCGGGCGTGCTCCACGTCAGGCCGCTCGTCGACACCAAGTCCGCGCCGGAGGTGGCGTCGATGGAGGCCATCGCGGACGCGGTCACGGACCTCGTGGTCGAGCTCGGCGGGTCGATCTCGGGGGAACACGGCGACGGGCGGGCGCGGACCCAGTGGAACCGGAAGCTCTACGGCGACCGGCTGTGGGAGGCGTTCCGCGACCTCAAGACCGCGTTCGACCCCGACTGGCTCCTGAACCCCGGGCAGGTCTGCGGCGACGTCACCCTGACCGAGAACCTCCGGTTCGACCCCGACTACGAGTTCGACGCCGGGTTCGACTCGGCCCTGGAGTGGGACAACGACAACGGGATGCAGGGGATGGTCGAGCTCTGCCACGGCTGCGGGGGCTGCCGCACCCAGCAGTCGGAGGGTGGGGTGATGTGTCCCACCTTCCGGGCGGCCGACGAGGAGATCACGAGCACCCGCGGCCGGGCGAACATGCTCCGGCAGGCGATGAGCGGCGACCTCCCCGACGACCCCACCGACGAGGAGTTCGTGACCGAGGTGCTCGACCTCTGTATCGGGTGCAAGGGCTGCGCCAACGACTGCCCCAGCGAGGTCGACCTCGCGAAGCTGAAAGCCGAGGTCACCCACGCCTACCACGAGGAACACGGCTCGTCGCTCCGGTCGAAGCTGTTCGCCAACGTGGACACCCTCGCGGCCGTCGGGAGCGCGCTCGCGCCGGTGTCGAACTGGGCCGCGAAGGTGCCGGGCGCTCGGACCGTGCTCGAATCGACCGTCGGGATCGCGAGCGAGCGGAGCCTCCCCACGTTCCGGCGGGAGACCCTCCGGGACTGGTTCGACGCGCGCGGCGGCGCCCGCGTTCCCGCCGCCGACGCCGACCGGCGGGCGGTGTTGCTCCCGGACACCTACACCAACTACAGCCATCCCGCGGTCGGGAAGGCCGCGGTCCGCGTGCTCGAAGCCGCCGGGGTCCGCGTCGACCTCGCCGACGCCACCGACAGCGGCCGGCCGGCGTTCTCGAAGGGGTTTCTCGACGCCGCCCGCGGCTCGGCGCGGGAGGTCGTCGACGAACTCGCCCCCCGGATCGACGACGGGTGGGACGTCGTGGTCGCGGAGCCCTCCGACGCGGTCATGCTCCAGTCGGACTACGGCGACCTGCTCTCGGGGCCGGACGTGGCGTCGATCCGTGCGAACAGCTACGGGATCTGCGAGTACCTCGATACGTTCCGGCTGGACGACGCGGTCGCGTTCGACGCCCCCGAGCGGTCGCTGGTCTACCACGGCCACTGCCACCAGAAGGCGACGAAGAAGGACCACCACGCGGTGGGCGTGCTCCGGCGGGCTGGGTACCGGGTCGACCCGCTGGACTCGGGGTGTTGTGGGATGGCCGGCAGCTTCGGGTACGAGGCCGAACACCACGCCATGAGCCTCGCGATCGGCGCGGAGCTCGACTCCCAGGTCGGCGACAGCGACGCGGAGTCGGTGGTCGCTCCCGGGGCGTCGTGCCGGACGCAGCTGTCGGATCTGGGCGCGGGCGTCGACCGGGTGTTGCTCCCCGACGCCGGCGCCGACCGGTCGGAACCGCCGACGCCGGTCGAGGCGCTCGCCGCGGCGCTCGACGAGTAGCCGCCGGGCGACTCCCGGACCGACTCGGGCGACGACGGGCGGGAACGGCGGCGCGACCCCTTCGGTCCCGCGCCGGACGCGGCGCTGTCCCGGGCGGTCGCCGGCCGATATCACCGGTGTAACCGGGTGACGCCGGCCCGAACCGGACTCTACCAAACTTTCATTACTGATTCGCGCTACGTGTTCGCCATGGCGCTCGAAGGCCGATCGAGGTTCAGTATTGACGCTGACTGGGACAAGCTCTACATCGACGGCGAGTGGGTCGACGCCGAGAGCGGCGAACTGATGCCCGTCGAGGATCCCTCGACCCGCGAGGTCGTCGCGGAGGTCCCCCGCGGGACCGAGGCCGACGTCGACGCCGCCTACGAGGCTGCGGAGGCGGCGCAAGCCGAGTGGGCGTCGACGCCGCCGGCCGCCCGGGAGGAGCTGATCCACGAGCTCCAGCGGGTGATCTCCGAGCACGAGGCGGAGATCCTGGAGCTGTACACCACCGAGGCCGGGGCGATTCACGGCGTAAGCGAGACCGGAGTCGAGCTCACGCAGGACCAGGTCGCGGAGGCGGCCACGCTCCCCCGGCGGATGAAGGGTGAACACGCCGCGTCCAACATTCCCGGCAAGGAACACGTCGTCGAACGGGTTCCGCAGGGCGTCGTGACGGTCATCTCGCCGTGGAACTTCCCGCTCAACCTCTCGGCGCGGGCGGTGGTACCGGCGGTTGCGGCCGGCAACACGGTCGTGCTCAAACCCGCCACCGACAGCGCGATCGTCGGCGGACTGCTGTTCGCCCGGCTGTTCGAGGCAGCCGGGTTCCCGGACGGCGTCCTGAACGTCGTCACCGGTCGCGGCTCGGAGATCGGCGACCGGGTCGCGAGCCACCCCGCGAGCGACGTCGTCTCGTTCACCGGCTCCACCGAGGTGGGGCGCCGCGTCGCGGGGCTCGCCGGCGAGAACCTCGCGGTGCCGGCGATGGAGCTCGGCGGCAACAACGCCCACATCGTGACCGACGACGCGGACATCGACGCCGCGGTCGACGCCGGCGTGTTCGGGTCGTTCATCCACCAGGGGCAGGTGTGCATCTCGATCAACAGACACGTCGTCCACGAGGCCGTCCACGACGAGTACGTCGCGAAACTGACCGAGCGGGCGGCGACCCTCCCCGCGGGGACCGCCCACAGTCAGGTTGCGGTCGGGCCGATCATCAACGAGTCCCAGCGCGACGAGATGCTCGCGTACGTCGAGCGGACCGTCGAGGCGGGGGCGACGCTGGAGACCGGCGGCGGGGTCGTCGACGTGGACGGCGTCGACGACTCGCTGGTGGTCGAACCGACAGTGCTCTCGGGCGTGACCAACGGGATGGCGGCGGCGTGCAACGAACACTTCGGTCCGATCGCGCCCGTGATCCGGGTGTCGAGCGTCGACGAGGCGGTCGCGGTCGCGAACGACACCGAGTACGGGCTGTCGGGGTCGGTCCACGCCGGCGACGTCGGCGCGGGCAAGCGGATCGCCCGCCGGATGGACACCGGGATGGTCCACGTGAACGACCAGCCGGTCAACGACGAGGCCCACGTCCCGTTCAGCGGAACGAACGCGTCGGGCATCGGCGGGTACAACACCACCGACTTCCTCGACGAGGTGACCGAGAAGAAGTGGATCTCGCTGCAGCACGAGCCGCGTGAGTTCCCGTTCTGACCACCTGGCGGGGAGGGTCTGCGTCGTCGCCGGCGGCGGCAACGGTCTGGGCCGGGCGGCGGCCCACGAGCTCGCGAGCCACGGCGCCCGGGTCGTCGTCAACGACCTCGGTACCGCCGTCGACGGCACGGGGAGCGACCCCGCGGTCGCGGCGGCGGTCGCAACGGAGATCCGGGCGGCGGGCGGCGAGGCGGTCGCCCACCACGGCGACGTGAGCGACTTCGCGGACGCCGAGTCCCTGATCGCGGACGCGGTCGCCGAGTACGGCCGTCTCGACTTCGTCTGCAACTTCGCGGGAATCCTCCGCGACGGCATCAGTCACGAACTGAGTGAGGAGGACTGGCGGGCGGTCGTCGAGACCAACCTCACCGGCCAGTTCGCACCGCTGCGGGCGGCCGCGAGCCACTGGCGGGCGGCGGCGACGGACGACGACACCGAGGGGGGCTTCGACCGCCAGCGGTCGTACCTCGCGGTCTCCGGCGGCGCCGCCCGCGGGAGCTTCGGACAGGCCAACTACGCCGCCGCGAAGGCGGGCGTGCTCGGGATGGTTCGGTCGGTGTCGACGGAGTTGGCCGGGGCGGACGTCCGGGTCAACGCGCTCGTCCCGAACGGCTACACCCGGATGACCGAGACGGTTCCCGAAGACCACCGCCCGTACACCGAGGCGGAGATGCCGCCGGAGAAGGTCGCGCCGCTGGTCGCCTTCCTGGCGAGCGACGCCGCCGAGGGTGTCACCGGCTGCACCCTGTCCGCCGCGGGCGACCGGGTCGGCGTCTACACCGATCCCGCCGCGGAGGCGGTCGGCGTCGAGCCCGGCGGGTGGAGCCTGGAGTCGCTGCGGGACCACTTCCGTGAGGAGGTCGCGGCCGACGTCGACCTCTCGCGGACCGGGAGCTACCTGTAGCGCCGGGGGCGCCGAGGGGCCCGCGCCGACCGCGACCGCGCCGAAAGGCATCTTTTATCACTGATTCCGCCGACAGGTTGAGTATGCGATTCGTCCGCTACGACGACAATCAGCTCGGATTGCTCACCGACGACGGCACCGGCGTGATCGAACTCACCGACCGGCTCGGGCTCGAGGGCGACGAGCCGCTGATCGAGTACATCGAGGGCGACTACGACGCCGCCGAGTACGAGGACGCGCCGCCGGACTTCGACGTCGACGAGGTCCACGTCGGGTCGCCGGTCGGCCGCCCGGGGAAGGTCATCGCTGCGCCGCTCAACTACGAGAACCACATCGAGGAGGCCATCGCCGACAAGGACATCACCACCGAGGAGTGGTTCTCGATCAAGGACAAGGGCTACTTCCTGAAGGCGCCCTCCAGCGTGGTCGGCCCCGACCACGGGATCGAACTCCCCTTTACCGACCGTCGGACCGACCACGAGATCGAACTCGCGTTCGTGATGGGCGAGGAGACGAAAGACACCACCGCCGAGGCGGCGTGGGACAACATCTTCGGCTACACCATCCTGCTGGACATCTCGCTGCGCGGCGACCAGGACCGCTCGAACCGGAAGTCCTACGACACGTTCTGCGTCATCGGCCCCTGCGTCGTCACCGCCGACGAGATCGACGACCCGCAGGATCTGCGGATGCAACTCGACCTCAACGGGGAGCGTCGCCAAGACGAGAACACCGGCGACATGGTGTACACCTGCGCCGACGTCGTCCAGTACGCCTCGCTGGGGGCGACGCTGGAAGTCGGCGACGTGATCACGACGGGCACGCCCGAGGGCGTGAGCGAACTCCACGACGGCGACACCATCGACGCCGAGATCGAGGACGTCGGGTCGATGACCGTCGACGTGACGGGCCGCGACGTCTCCTACGCCGACGCCGACGTCCGGAAGGGCGGCCAGGAGTAGGGCAGCGGGCGGGCCGGCGCTACGACGACGGCTCGGCTTCGGCGTAGAGGTTGATCGACTCGAACACCGGCCGGTCGGTCATCGCGAGCAGCGTCGCCTCCGTGTCGGGTTCGTGGTGGTGGATCTCGTCCGGCGGCACCACGAAGACGTCCCACTGACTCCACTCCAGGGCCTCGTCGCCGACGTGGGTCGCCCCCTCGCCGTCGATGACGAAGTAGACCTCGGTGGCGTTGTGGAAGTGCGGGTCGGTCGCCTCCTGGAGGAGCTGTGCACGGAACGACATCGTGGGGAACAGCGGCGGCTCCCCCGACGCCGGGTTGACGTACGACAGGCTGTACCCGTCGTGAGGGTCGGGATTGTCGTTGTCGGCCCGCTGGCGGAGCGACTCGATCATCTCCGACCACTGGAACCGGTACGGCGGCGTCGGCTCCTTGGTGCCCTCGAAGGGGCCGGGGATGGTGTCGTCCTTCGCCTCGGCCTCGGGGCGGCCGCGGCCGTACTGGGAGGCCCAGTAGCCCGGGGTCTTCGTGACCGGCTGGCGGTCGAGTTCGTGGTACTCGAAGGTGTTCTTCGCGTTCAGCGAGTCCAACACCAGCGGCAGGTCGAGCACGTCGAGCCACGCCGCGGTCTCGTCGCTCTCGTTGACGTGGTCGTGCCACTCCCACTGCGGGGTGGTGATCAGGTCGTTGTCCGTCATCGGGAACTCCTCGCCCGCGACGACGGTCTTCATCTCCTCGGCACCGTCGATGGTGAACCGGAGGGCGTTGGCGCCGTGGCGGTGCGACGGCGCGGTCTCGCCGGGCGAGACCGTCTGGATCCCGACGTAGATGGTGTTCGAGATGGCGTTGGCGGTGTTGATCGGCACCGCGACCCGGCGCTGGAACCCCGGCGGGAGGTCCGCGATGGGCACGTCGCGCTCGATGGCGTCGATCGACTCCTGGATGTCCGCCCACTTCCAGATGTCGGCCTCCGGGTCCTCCATCACGGTCCCGAACCGGTCTTCGACCTCCCAGAGCGGCTCGAGGCTGTGCTCCTCGAGGATGCTCCTGGTCTCGGAACTCATCTCCAGGAGGTCCTCTGGCTCTTGCTGTGCCATGTCCGACGGTTGGTGAAACGCGATAATAAATGCACTGGGCCGCCGGCGGCGACCCGCCACACGAGGCGGGCCCGGTCAGTTGGTCCGGCGCTCGAAGATCTCGGCGGTCTCGAACAGCGCCCGGCAGTCCTCACACACCATACGGCGCTGGATCCCGTACTCCCAGAGCTTGCCGCCGCACTCCAGGCAGTCGAAGTGCGCCTCGACGAACGGGTCCTCCGTGGCGTAGGGGTTCTCGAACTCGGCCATGCACCTCGTAGCCGCGTAACCGCTAAAAGCGTGACGAACGGCCGTTATGCCCCGTCGTCGGCGTACTCGCGGAACCCCGCCTCGAGCTCCGGCGGGATCTCGATGGCGCCGCCGTCCATCGTGGCGTAGACCCGCTGTTCGTAGCCGGCGAAGACGGGGGTGTCGTCGACGGACGCCTCGTAGTCGAACCGAACGCTCCGGGTGCTCGGGTCCGGGGTGAGCGTAATCCGGACCTCGTCGCCGGCTTCGACGGGGTTCTCGAACTCGAAGTTCATCTCGACGAGCGGGAACCCCGAGTCGTGGTCGGCCGCGAGCTCCCAGAACGCGTACCCCAGCTCCTCCATGAACATGTCCGAGGTCTCGTGGATCGCGTCGACGATCCGGGGGTAGTGGGCGATGCCGAACGGGTCGGTGTCGGAGAACCGAACCGTCCAGACGCGCTCGAACATCAGGCGTCCTCCAAGACGACCAGCGCGTCGAGCGCAACGACTCCGTCGGGCGTCGCCAGAAGCGGGTTCACGTCGAGCTCCGCGATCGGGTGGTTGGTCACCAGCTCCCCCACCGCGACCACCGCCGCCGCCAGGGCGTCGATGTCGGCAGGGTCGCGTCCACGGGCGCCCCGGAGCAACGGCGCGGCCCGCAGGTCCTCGATCGCCGACCGGGCCTCCGCGCGGTCGATCGGCGCGATCCTGTGGCTGGTGTCCGCGAAGATCTCGGTGAAGACGCCGCCGAGCCCCGTGAGCACGACCGGCCCGAACGAGGGGTCGCGGACGCCGCCGACGATCACCTCCGTCCCGCGGTCGAGGGGGGCCGCCTCCTCGATCAACACCGCCGCGGGGATGCCGCGCTCGGCGGCCGCGTCGAGGATCCGGCCGGCCGCCTCCCGGACCGACTCGGGGGAGTCGAGTCCGACGGCGACACCGGCACCGTCGGCCCAGTCGCTCTTGTGGGTGACCGCGGGCGAGGAGACTTTCGCCACGACGGGGTGGCCGATGGCCGCCGCGGCGTCGACCGCAGCGTCGGCGTCGGCACACACCCGAAACGTCGTGGTTCCGACCCCCGCGGAGGCGAGCAGCCGCTTGCCCTCCGCCTCGGTCAGCGTGGTACGGCCGTCCGCGCGCGCCGCGGCGACGGGGTCGGGCTCACTCATCGGAGTGTCCCCCCTTGTTTCCCGGCGGCGTCGGACAGTACCCGGCCGCCGTCGGTCGTCGCCGCCGCCGGGTCGTCGGCGTGCAACCGCGCGTACCGCGCGAGCACCCCCGCGGCGTCGGCCGCCCGCTCCGGCGTCTCGAACGTCGGCACTCCGGCCGCCTCCAGGGCGTTGCGGTCGGCCGTCAGCTCCTCGTCGATCCCCTCGGTCGCGAACAACACCGGCTTCCCGACCCGCTCGGCGAGCCCGTCGAGGTCGTCGACCGGCAGCCCCAACGCCGCCTCGAACAGCTCGTAGACCAGCACCACGTCGATCCGGTCGTCCTCGGCGACCGCGGTCACGACCTCGCCGAACTCCGGCATCGGCCGCCCCGTGTCCACCGGGTTGTCGTCGTAGGTGATCCCCGGGAGGATCCCGTCGATGCGCGCCCGCGTCTCGGCGGTGAGTTCGGGGAGCCGGCCGCCGGCGCGCTGGATCCGGTCGGCGATGATGATCCCCGGCCCGGCCTGGGCGGTGACGACGCCCACGTTCGGGCCGGTGGGGCGCGGCGAGTTCCCGAGCGCCGCGGCGGCGTCGAGCAGGTCGTCGGTAGCGTCGACCGTCGGCACGCCGTACTGCTCGAACCCCGCGGTGTAGAGCTCGTGGTCGCCGGTCAGCGCCCCGGTGTGTGACTCCGCGAAGTCGCCGACGTCGGAGCGGCCCGCCTTGTACGCGATCACCGGCGTGTCGCTCTCCCGGCAGGCCTCGAGGAGCCGGCGGCCGCCGTCGGTCCCCTCGACGTGGAGCACGATCGAGTCGGTCCGGTCGTCGCCGTCGAAATACTCGATCGCCTCCGCGAACCCGACGTTCGCGCGGTTGCCCAGCCCCACCATGGCCGACACGCCGCGGCGCTGGCGCCGGGACTGGAACGCCAGCACGTGGGCCACCCCGCCGCTCTGGGCGACGACCGCGGTGTTGCCCGCGGGGACCTCACCCACGCCGCTGGCGAAGGAACACCGCAGGTCGGTCGCGGGCACCAGGAACCCGCTGGTGTTCGGCCCCAGAAGCGAGACGTCGTGGTCGGCTGCGGCCTCGACGACGGCGTCCTGGAGCGCCGCTCCCTCGTCGCCGGCCTCCGCGAACCCGCTGGCGTAGATCACCGCCGCGCCGATGCCGGCCGCGCCGCACTCCGCGACGACCTCCGGCATCGCCGGGCCGGGAACGCAACACAGCGCCAGGTCGACCGGCCCGTCGATGTCGGTCACCGACGGGACGAACTCCGACCCGAACAGCTCTCCCGACCCCGATGGGTTCACCGGGTAGACCGGCCCCTCGAACGTCGACGCGTTCGCCATCGCTACGTACCCGATCTTCCCCTCGGTCCGCGACGCGCCGACGACCGCGACCCCCGAGGGCTCGAACAGCTGTGTCAGACTCACACCCCGGAGTTCGTCGAAGGGACGCAAAGCGTTTTCCCACCGGTGCCGAGCGGGCCGCGCCCCGCGTCGCCGACCCCGGCGGCGCGGCCGCACCGATACCCTCATTTGGGTCGGTGGAGATGCCTCGGACGTCGATGACCGACGGACTCCCCGCCCGTGCGGCGTCGGCCCTCCCGGTCGCCCCGGCGTGGCTCGCGGTCCCCGCAGGGGTCGCGGCCGCCGGTGCGATCCTCGGCGCCGCGCCGCTCGCTCCCGACGCCGCGCGGATGCTCGCGATCACGGCGTTCTGCGTCGCGCTGTGGATCGGCACGCCGGTCGACCCGTGGTTCACCGCGCTGCTCGGGATCGGGCTGATCGGGGTGGGGTTCTCCGCGGAGCTCGCGCTCACCGGCTTCCGGTCGCCGGCGACCTGGCTGGTCGTCGTGGGCCTGCTCGTGGGCGAGGCCGCGGGCCGAAGTGGGCTCGCGGGGCTAGTCGAGCGGGTCACGCTCGACCGGATGCCGGACCGGGTCGTCGGCGACGCGGGCGCGGCGTACCGGTATCTGCTGGTGGTGCTGTCGGCCGGCGGCCTCGCGCTCGCGGTGCTCGTTCCGTCGTCGCTCGTCCGGGTGCTGCTCGTCGCGCCGATCCTCCGGTCGATCGGGGAGCTGTTCGACGACCGGGCGGCGCGGGTGGGGCTCCTCCTCGGGCCGCTGTTCGCGACGTACTACGGCGCGACCGGGATCCTGACCGGCTCGCTCGCCAACGTCATCGTCGCGGGGCTGGTGGAGTCCGGCGGCGGCCCGTCGATCCCGTGGACGGTGTGGGCGGTGTGGATGGGTCCGGTCATGGGGCTGGGACGGACCGCCCTGGTGGTCGCGGTCACCTACCTGCTCTACCGTCCCTCGGACCCCGGCGGGATGGCCGTGCCCGACGCGGCGGGGTCGGTCTCGCCGTCGCCGCGGGAGACGCGGATGCTCGCGTTCCTGCTGGTTGGGGTCGCGATCTGGGCGTCCGACTTCGTCCACGGACTCCACCCCCTGTTCGGCGCCGTGGTGGTCGCGCTGCTCTCGTTCGCGCCGCGGATCGGGGTCGTCGACCACGACGCGATCGGGGAGGCCGACGTCTCGATCGTCTTCTTCCTGGGGGCGATCTTCGCAATCGCGGAGGGGCTCCAACGGACGGCGTTCACCGACCTGGCGGCGAACTCGCTGCTGTCGTACCTCCCCGCCGACCCCTCGCTGCCGCTGGTGTTGGTCTTCGTCGCCGGGGTGTCGATGGCGCTGGCGTTCGTGATGGAGGGGCTCGCGGTCGCGAGCGTCATCACCCCGGTGTTCGTGTCGTTCGCGACCGCCGCCGGGATCCCGCTGCTCCCGGTGGCGATGATCGAGAGCGTCGCCCTCAACGCCTACTTCTTCCCGTATCAGTCGGCGGTGCTCGTCGCGATCCTGGGGCTCGACGTGGTGGATTCGGTCGAACTCACCCGGATGGCGAGCGTCTGTACGGTCGCAACCCTCCTGATCCTGCTCCCGATCCAGATCGGTGTGTTCGCGCTCGCGTTCTGATCGGGCGCCGTCGGGGTCGGGACGCCGGCGACGGGCGGCCGTCGCCCCGACCGGTCGTGTCGTCAGGCGAAGTGACGGTCGACCAACTCCCCACGGAGGACGGTCCCGGTGTCGCTCCGCGGCAGCGACTCGTTGGTGATGGCGTACGCCCGCGGCCGCTTGAAATCCGCCAACCCGTCGTGCTGGAGGCAGTAGTCGTCGAGGTCGCCGTCGGTGAGTCCGACGCCGTCGCCGGCCACCACCACCGCGGTGACGACCTCGCCCCACGCCTCGTCGGCGCGGCCGAAGACGCAGGCTTCCGCCACGTCGGGGTGGTTGCCGAGGACCCGCTCGACTTCCGCTGGGTAGATGTTCTCGCCGCCGCTCACGATCATGTTGTCCACCCGGTCGACGATGTAGAGGAACCCCTCGTCGTCCACCTCGGCGACGTCGCGGGTGCGGAGCCACCCGTCGAAGAAGCTCTTCGCCTCGGCCTCGTCGTTGTCGATGTACCCGTCCGACATCCCCGGGCCGCGGGCGATGATCTCGCCGCGCTCGCCGGCGTCGACGGTCGCTTCCGGATCCGGGGTCTCCGAGAGCCCCACCGACTCGACCACCCGAAGTTCCCAGGAGAACGCCTCCTTCCCGATGGTCCCCGGGCGGTCGGCCTGCGCGCTGGGGTGGGCGAAGGTGAGGTCCGGGCCAGCCTCGGTCATGCCGTAGGTGTTGTACAGCCGGTCGCCGAGGTGTTCGCGGGTCTCCTCGACCAGGGTCTCCGTGACGACGGCCCCGCCGGTCCGGATGTACCGCAGCGAGTCGGTGTCGAAGGGGTCGGCGGCCCGCTTTTGGATCCCGTTGAGCGTCTTCAGCTGCGTCGGGACGCCCAACAGCCCGGTGACGTCGTGGGCCTCGATCAGCGACAGCGCCTCCTCGGGGTCGAACGTCGCGTGGAGGACGACCGTCGCGCCCGCGACGAAGTGAGGGTAGAGCCACGCGTCGGTGGTGACCATGTGGTACCACGGCGAGGTGCACAGCGCCACGTCGGTCTCGTCGATGCCGTGTTCCATGATCACCTGGACGGCGCCGTACCACAGCTGTTCCTGATCGAACGGGACCGCCTTCGGGACGCTCGTGGTGCCGCTCGTGTACAGCACCGCACACTCCTCGCCCGCCGGTAGCGTCGGCTCCAGCTCCGGGTCGGCGGCGTCGACGACGGCCTCGTAGGAGTCGACGTCGTCGCGGTCGATCGCCCGGTCGCCCGCGTGGATCGCGACCTCGAAGACGCCGCGGTCGACGAGTTCGAGCGCCTCGTCGGCGTTGTAGTCGTCGAAGACCACGGCGGCCGCCGCCGCGGTGTCGGCCATCTCCGCCAGCTCCTCGACCGTCGCCCGGTAGGACAGCTGGACGGTCGCGACCCCGCGTTTGTTCCCGGCGAGCATCGACTCGATCGCCGCCATCGTGTTGACCGAGAGAACCGCACATCGCTCGGTACCGACCCGCTGTGCCAGCGCGTTCGCCAGCCTCGTGGCCCGCGCGTCGAGTTCCGCGTACGTGACCGATCGCCCCTCGTCGGTGACGACGGCGGGCTCGTCGGGGTAACACCGCACCGTCCGGTCGAGCGCGTCCTTGAGGTTCATACGGATCCGTTGGCAGGTAGCAGGGAAACCCGAATATTAGTGTTTTTCCATCCGGGTCGGGTCCCGGCGGCCCGCTACCGGTACGCGAGGGTGAGGTCGATCTCGTCGGTCGCGGCCCGCAGCCGGTCGAGCACCGCCCCCTCACACCGCTCCCGCGACAGCCGGTGGGCGGGGCCGGCGACGCTCAACGCCCCCTGGACCTCGCCGTCGACGAGCAGCGGCACCCCGACGGCGTGGATCCCCGCCAGGTCCTCGCTGCGGTTGAGCGCGTATCCCTGCTGTCTGATCCGGTCGAGTTCGTCGAACAGCCGGTCGGGGTCGGTGATCGTCCGGTCCGTCCGGCGGGGAAGGCCGTGGGCGTCGACGACGTCTCGCACCGCCGACTCCGGCAGGTGCGCGAGGATCGCCTTCCCCCCGGAGTTGCAGTGCATGTGCGTCCGGGTCCCGAGGATGGTGTTGACGTCGATGTCGTTGTCGCCCGCCCGGCCGTAGACGTAGATCGCCTTCCCGTTCTGGTGTGTGAGCAGCCACACCATCTCCCCGGTCTCCTCCTCGAGCCGCTCGACCGCGAACGTCCCCGACTGGACGATCTCCAGTTGGCTTCGGACGTACTGGCCGTACTCGAAGAAGCGGAGCCCGAGCTCGTACCGGCCGCCCCGCTCGACCGCGAACCCGCGCCGCCGGAGCGTCGTTAGGTGGCCGTGGACCGTGCTCTTCGCGACCCCCAGCCGCTCGGCCAGTTCCGTGACGCCCGCCCCGTCGAGCTCCCGGAGGAGTTCGACGAGGTCGAACAGCGTCTCGTCGGATTTGATCCCTCCCCCGCGGTCGGACCGTCCGTCCATATCCGTGTTCGGCGGGCGGACGACACGTAGCCTTTGCGGTCACCGGGAACCGGCCGGCGCGCGGTGAAGACCGTTCGGTACTGTCGAACGCTCGGCGGGGGCGGGCGCCGAATAACAACCGTACGGCTGTTACTGCACCGGGGACTCCGGTCGGGCGGCCCGCTTCCGGCGCTGGTCGGCCCGCGTGTGGCCGATACGGCCGGGGGACGGAGCTGGCGGAGCCCGCGAGACGCCGATCGTTCGATGACACCGAACGGTGCCGTGGTCGGATGACCCGGCGACGACGGCCGCGGGCGGGAGCCACCGCGGAGATATAAGTGGATGGCAGGGGGACGTGCGGGTATGGTACGGATACTACTCGCGCTCGACGACGACGTCGGCCAGGCACGCGCACAGACCAACGCGATCGCGGACGTCGTCGAAGCCGCAACCGGAACCGAGATCCACGTCCTCCACGTGTTCGGCGACAACCCCGAAGGAGCCTCCGTCCAGCAGATCGAGGCCGTCAGGGAGGCGTCGGACCGGCTGGGGGAGCTCGGCGTCGAGGTCAATCTGCTGGAGGCCAGTGGCCGGCCCGCCGACGAGATCCTCAGATACGCCGCGGAGTACGACGTCGACCAGATCTGCGTCGGGGGGCGGAAGCGGTCGCCGACGGGGAAGGCGCTGTTCGGGAGCGTCACACAGGACGTGATCCTCGGAACCACCCGGCCGGTGCTCGTCTGCGGCAGCTCGTCGGGCGCCGAGTAGCCGGGTCGGTCGCCCGGCGTCGGCGAACCACGAACCGCCGGTCGCTACCGCTCGGTGACGGCGGACGTGAGGCTCCGTTCGAGCGCGTCGACGCTGCGTCCGATCTCGGTCACCCGTTCGGTCTGCTCCCGGTTCGCCGCCGCGAGCTCCGCGATCTCGTCGGCGATCCGTTCGACGCCGTCAACGGTCCTCCCCAGCTCCGCGGAGACGTGCTCGGCGCTCGTCGCCTGCTCGTCGGTGGCCGCCGCGATCTGCTCCAACTGGTTCGACACCTCCGCGATCGACGACTGGATCTCCCGCTGGTTCTCTCGGACGGTCCCGATCCGGGACTCGATCTCGTCGACGCTGGTGGCCGTCCGCTCGACCCCGTCGACCGTGTCGGCGGCGATCTCCGAGACGGACCCGATGAGCTCCGCGATCCGGTCGGCCTCGGCCTTCGACTCGGCGGCCAGCGACTTGACCTCGTCGGCGACCACCGCGAACCCCTCGCCGGCCTCCCCGGCGCGTGCGGCCTCGATCGACGCGTTCAGCGCCAGAACGTTGATCTGGTCGGCGATGTCGTCGATGACCGTGACGACGTCGTCGATCTCGGACACCCGGTCGGCCAGGTCCTCGGCGTCCGACGCCATCCGGTCGCTCGCGTCCGCGACCCGTTCGACGGTCTCCAACAGCTCGGAGATCGACTCCTCGGAGTCGGCGGCGAGGTCGGCGGTCTCGGAGCTCTGGCTGCTGATCGTCTCCACGCTCGCGGCCACCTCCTCCGTCGTCGCGCTGAGGCTCCCGATCTCGTCGTCGACCGCCCGGACGTGCTCGGCCTCCGCGTCGGCGATCTCCGCGATCGTTTCGACGTTTTGCGTCACCTGCGAGGACGCCCGTTCCAGCCCCGAGACGCACCCGTCCAGATCCTCGCGGACCCGCCGCTGGACGGTCTCGACGGACTTGCGCTGTTCGACGAGTTCCGTCACGCGGTGGACGAACTCGAAGGCGCCCGCGGTCTCGCCGTCGGGTGCGGTGAGCGGCACACCCACGGCCCTGACGTACGCCTCCTCGCCGTCGCCCTGCGGGACGGTCCGGACGTCGGACTCCTGGACGGGCTCGCCGGTCTCCGCGACCGTCTCCGCCAACGTCTCGGTCTCGTTCTTCGTCCCGATGACCTCGTGGGCGGGCCGACCGAGCGCCGCGTCGGCGTCGGTGTCCGTGAACGCCGCCTGCTCGCGGTTCCAGTGTGTGAGTCGCCCGTCGTCGTCGACCACGATGACGGGTTCGGGGAACTGTGCGGCGAGTCGGTCGAACATGTGTCGCCAGTGGTCCCGCTCGGCGCGGTACCGCTCGGCGTCGCTCAGGTCTGCAGGGAGGTCCGGAGCGAGCGAGGCGTCGGTTCGGCTGGTGTGTCGCCGTGCCATTACCACGGAGTGACGACGAGTGACACATAGTTCACACGCTCGGTTCTCAGTCCTGATAGCCGTCGCCGGACCCGCGTCGCTCGGCGAGGCCGTCGGTTCGGAG
>CAZIQT010000002.1:0-72318 GCA_964541645.1 uncultured Halobellus sp.
ACGCCGCGTAGATCGCCGCCGCCGCGAACCCCGTCGGCGACTTCCCCGAGAGCAGTCCCTGCTCGGCGGAGACGTCGATGATCTCCGTGGCCTTCGACTGGACCTCCTCGGAGAGCTCCAGCGCCGACGCGAACCGGGGGACGAACTGTTTGGGGTCGACCGGTTTGAGCTCCAGCCCCAGCTCCTGGGAGATGTACCGGTAGGTCCGGCCGATCTCCTTCTGCGGGACCCGGGAAACCTCCGCGACTTCGTCGAGCGACCGTGGGATCCCCTCCTGTCGACACGCAGCGTAGAGCGCGGAGGTGGCGACGCCCTCGATCGACCGCCCGCGGATGAGGTCCTCGTTGAGCGCCCGGCGGTAGATCACCGAGGCGACCTCCCGGACCGACCGCGGGACACCGAGTGCCGACGCCATCCGGTCGATCTCCGAGAGCGCGAACTGGAGGTTCCGCTCGCCCGCGTCCTTCGTCCGGATCCGCTCCTGCCACTTCCGCAGCCGGTGCATCTGCGACCGTTTCTCCGAGGAGAGCGACCGGCCGTAGGCGTCCTTGTCCTTCCAGTCGATCGTCGTCGTCAGCCCGCGGTCGTGCATGGTCTCGGTGATCGGCGCGCCGACCCGGGACTTCGACTGGCGCTCGGAGTGGTTGAACGCCCGCCACTCCGGCCCGCGGTCGATCTGGCGTTCGTCGAGCACGAGCCCGCAGTCGTCACAAACCAGTTCCCCCTGGTCGGCGTCGGTGACGATCTCTTCGGAGTCACACTCCGGGCAGACGACCGCTTCCTCGTCGGTTTTATCGGTCTCCTGCTCCCGCTGGCGCTGGCGACGCGAGCGTTCCATTATAAGGTTTGTGGTGAAGGACGAATTTAAACCTTTGTGATGGAATACCAATACGATCACTCCGTGTCGCATACGCGCGCCGGCCGAACCGGCGGGCCGGACGGCGGTCCGTCGCTCGCGGCCGCGGTCCTCGTGCTCGTCGTCTCCGCCGGGTGTCTCGCCGGCGTCCCCGGAACGGGGCCCGCGACCCCGACGGCGGGGTCGGGCGTCGCGGGTGACGGGATCGAGGTCACCGTGGTCGACGTCGTCGACGGCGACACGGTCGACGTCGCGTACGGGAACGGAACGCGGGACACGGTGCGGCTGCTCGGGGTCGACTCCCCCGAGGTGCGCGCCGACAACGACCCCACGGAGTTCGCCGGCGTCCCCGACTCCGAGGCGGGCGAGCGGTGCCTCCGACGCGCCGGCGCGAACGCCTCGGCCTACACCGAGGACCGACTGGCCGGCGAGTCGGTCAGGTTAGTCTTCGACCCGGAGTCGGAGCGCCGCGGCTACTACGGCCGGTTGTTGGCGTACGTCCACGTCGACGGGTCGTCGTTCAACCACGCGCTCCTCGAGGCGGGACACGCCCGGGTGTACGACACCGCCTTTACCCAACGTGAACGCTACGACCGGGCCGCCGCGGCGGCCCGGGAGGACCGCCGGGGGCTGTGGTCCTGCGTCGACGCCGACGGCACCGGATCCGACGGGAGCGTCCGCGAGTCCCCGCTGGAAGTCGCCGCGATCGGCTACGACGCCCCCGGAAACGACAACGACAACCTCGACGAGGAGTCGGTGACGTTCCGGAACGCCGGGGCCGACCCGCTCGACGTCTCGGGGTGGACGGTGGCCGACGCGGCCGGACACGAGTACACCTTCCCCGAGGGAACGGTCGTCGACCCCGGCGGGACGGTGCAGCTCCGGACGGGCGCTGGCGACGACACGGCGACGACCTACCACTGGGGCAGATCCGGCGCGGTCTGGAACAACGACGGCGACGTGGTGCTCGTCCGCAACGCGTCCGGGTCGACGGTGCTGCGGGCGTCGTACTGACCCGGCGTTCGGGAAGGTTTTTGTCCGTTCGAACGGAGTCACGGTCGATGCGACGGTGTTCCGTGCGTCACCCGCCGACGGCGCCGGGCGGGTGGTCCTGATGGCGACGCGCTCCGCGCTCGAAACCCGGCTCGCGGTCGTCGCCGGGTTCGACGACCCGCGGGCGGACCTCGAACAGTACCCCACCCCGCCGGGGGTGGCCGCCCACGTGGTCCACGCCGCCGACCTGAACGGCGACATCGAGAACCGACCCGTCGTCGACCTCGGCACCGGAACCGGGATGTTGGCGGTGGGGGCCGCGCTCCGCGGCCCGGAGGGGGTCGTGGGCGTCGACGTCGATCCGGCGGCGCTGGCCACCGCGGCCGAGAACCGGCGCCGGGTCGGGACCACGACGCCGGTGGGGTGGGTCCGCGCGGACGCGACCGACGCGCCGGTGTGTCCTCCCGACCCGACGACCGTGTTGATGAACCCGCCGTTCGGCGCGCAGGACGGCAACGAACACGCCGACCGGGCGTTTCTCGCGACCGCCGCCCGGATCGCCGAGGTGTCGTACTCGGTTCACAACGCCGGGTCGAAGGGGTTCGTGGAGGCGTTCGCCGCCGACAACGGCGGGACCGTCACCCACGCGTTCCGGACGACGCTCGACGTCGACCGCCAGTTCGAGTTCCACGACGCCGACTCCGCGACGATCGACGCGGAGGTCTACCGGATCGAGTGGGCGGACGCGACGGCGTAGCCGACGGCTGCGGGACCGGACGGAGTCTTTTATGAGGGTCCGACCCCAACCTGTGGTAGTGAACGCGGCCACACCGCACCGGAGTTCGCCCCGCCCCGTCCCTCCCTCGGCCCTGCCGCAGTCCGCCACAGCGACGCCGAACCTCACCGAACCGCGACCGACCGCCGACGACCCGGACGGAGCGGGCCGATGAGTGTCGGCGACCGGCTCGGAAGCGTATTCAAGGGCAAAGACGAGTTAGACCTCACCGGCGGGTCGATCCCGCGGTCGCTGTTTTTCCTGTCGCTGCCGATCATCGTGACGAACATGCTCCAGGTGGGGTACAACCTGGCCGACACCTTCTGGCTGGGGCGGTTCAGCACCGAGGCGCTGGCGGCGATCAGCCTGGGGTTCCCGCTCGTGTACCTGTTCATCTCCCTCGGGCTCGGGCTGACGGTGGCCGGCAGCGTCCTGGTCGCACAGCACACCGGCGCCGGCCAGCCCGGGGAGGCCGAGTACGCGGCGTCACAGACCGTGGTGTTCACCGTGCTCGCCGGCGTCGTCGTCGGCGGCGTCGGGTTCGTCTTCATCGGCGAACTCCTCCAGGTGTTCGGCGCGGAGCCGGTCGTTCTCACCCTGGCGACGGAGTACATGCGCATCATCACCGCGGGGCTGCCGTTCCTGTTCGGGTTCACCGTCTTCGTCGCGCTCATGCGCGGCGCGGGCGACACCGTGACCCCGATGGTGGTGATGCTCGGGACGGTCGTGCTGAACGTGGCGCTGGACCCGGTGCTCATCTTCGGGTGGGGGCCGTTCCCGCGGCTGGGCGTCGAGGGCGCCGGCCTCGCCACCGTCTTCTCCCGGGGGTCGGCGATGGTGGTCGGCGTCTGGATCATGCTCCGCGGCAGCCACGGCATCCGGATCAACCTCGGGGAGATGCGTCCCGATCCCGCGTACATCCGGCGGCTGCTCCGGATCGGCGCGCCGGCGTCGCTGGAGAACACCGGTCGCGCGATCTCCGTGAACGCGGTGTTGCTCATCGTGACGCTGTTTGCGACCCCCGTGGTCGCGGGGTTCGGGGTCGGGATCCGGGTGTTCTCGATGATCTTCATGCCCGCGATCGCGATCGACCGCGGCGTCGAGACCATGACCGGCCAGAACATCGGCGCCGGGAAGCTCGACCGCGTCTCGGAGACCAACCGCTTCGCCGCGAAGGCGTCGTTCCTGATCCTCGCGGGCCTGGGAGTGCTCACGTTCGTCTTCGCGCCCGACATCGTCCGCGTGTTCGACGACACCCCAGCGGTGGTTCGGGAGGGGGCGACGTTCCTCCGGTGGATCGCGCCGACCTTCGGGTTCGTGGGCGTGCTCCGGGCGTACAGCGGCGGGTTCCGCGGCGCGGGCAAGACCCTCACCGCGGCGACGATCGCGGTCGTGCTGTTCGGGTTCGTTCGGCTGCCGATCGCGTACGTGGCCTCCCAGGGACTCGTCCCGCTGGATTTCTGGATCTTCCGCGGTCCGACCCCGGAGGGGATCTGGCTGGGGTTCGTGGCCTCGGGGATCGTCGCCGCGGTCGTGGCGGCGGTGTGGTTCGAGAGCGGGTCGTGGCGCGACGGCAACCTGACCGACGACGTGACCCGGAGCGGCGGATCGGACGGCGACCCGGACCCGGAGCCCGAGCCCGGGGTCCCGCCCGCGGACAACTGATCGGCGGGGCCAGGGACGCCGGCACGCCCCGGCGGCACCGACGAGGTCGGAGAAGCGACCGCGGACCGCGGGCCGGTCAGTCGACGAACTCGACGCCGGTGACCTCGACCCGCGCGCCGCCGGCGTCGCTCTTGGCGGTCGCGACCGTCCAGCCGTGGTCCTCGGCGACCTGCGTGACGATGCTCAACCCGAGGCCGGTGCCCTCCTCGGCCGTGGAGTAGCCCGCGTCGAAGACCGCCTCGCGCTCGTCGGCCTGCTCCAGGAGTTCGGCCGTCGGATCGGCGAGGTCCGGCTCGTCGTCGACGTGAAGCACGTCGATTCGGGCGGCCGTTCCGGGTCCGGTCATCCCTCGCCCGAGTACGCGCAGGGGGATAAATGGCTCCCGTCGCGCGCCGGGTCGGCTGGAGTCCGGGCAGCGCACCGCCGCTCCGGGACTCAGGGGTCTGGCGAGCCCTCGGCGAGCAGCCGGACGAACAGCTCCCGGAACCCCGCGGCGTCGAGCGACTCCACCACCTCGGTCCGGGGGTCGCCGTCGCCGACGCCGTTCTCGTCGACCGCGGTGTACCCGCGGGTCAGCCCCTCGCGCTCGTCGACGTCGACGTGGTAGGTGTGGGACTCCTCGATCAGACTGGGGTCGATCAGCCCCGCGACCACCGCGGAGTCGGGCTGTGTGGTCGTGTCCGTGCCGAGAGACTCGCGGTTGAACGACCGGACCTGGGTCGTGATCTCGCCGTAGAAGTCGGCGTAGGCGGTGTCGATCGCGTCGATCCGCGCCAGGGTGTCGGAGTCGAAGGTGGTGTCCCTGAGAGTGAGCCCCCAGTCGAACAGGGTCACGTCGAGCTCGTTCAGCACCACCTTCGCCGCGTCGGGGTCGACCCAGAAGTTGTACTCCGCGGCGGGGGTGACGTTCCCGAGGCAGTTGACGTTCCCGCCCATCACCCACACCGAATCCAGCAGGTCCCCGAGGTCGGGTTCCGTCCGGAGCGCGAGCGCCACGTTGGTCAGCGGCGCGATACAGACCAGCGTGAGTTCGCCGGGGCGCTCCCGGGCGGCGTCGACGATGAACTCCACGGCGTGGCGGTCGCCGGAGTCGATCCCGGTGTCGGGGAACAGCGACCCGCCGAGCCCCCCCTCCCCGTGGACGTATTCGGCGAAGTCGTGGTCCTTCAGCAGCGGGCTGCGGGCGCCCTCGTACACCGTGACGTCGTCGGCCACCCCGGCGAGGTCGAGGGTGTACTTCGCGTTCTCGACCTCGGCGTCGAACGGCACGTTGCCGGCGCAGATCGTGACGCCTTCGAGCTCGATCCGGTCGGAGAGCGCCGCGAGCAGCAGGGCCTGGCTGTCGTCGCCGGCGGTGTCGGTGTCGACGATGACGCTCCGGGTGCCGGGGTCCGCGGTCGGGGCCGACCGGTCGCTCATACGGATTGGTGTTCGGAGGGTGCGCAAATAGCTACCGGAACCGGACGCGGTCACCCTGCGAGAAGCGCCTCGACCGCAGGTCGCGTCGGCAGCGCGGGGACGACCTCGAAGGCGGTACACGCCAGCCCGCCGCAGGCACACCCGAACCGGACCGCGTCCACGAGCGACCGCCCCTCCGCCCGCGCGACCGCCATCCCCGCGTTGAACGCGTCGCCGCCGCCGGTGGTGTCGACGACCTCGACGTCGGCCGCGTCGACGTGCGCGCGGGTTCCGGTGCCGTCGACGACCGCGCCGTCGCCGCCGAGCGTGAGCGCCGTCGCCGGGGCGTCGCCCCCCGACAGCGCGTCCAGCAGGTCCGACGGGGGCGTCTCGGCCGTCGGGCCGTCCCCCGCGAGCACAGCCGCCTCCCCGCGGTTCGGGGTCAACACGTCGACGTTCGCGAGCAGCGAGTCGGGGAGCGCCCGGGCGGGCGCGGGGTTGAGGATCGTCTCGGTCTCGGCGTCGGCCGCGATCTCCGCGGCCGCCGCGACCGGCTCGAGGCCGGTCTCCAGCTGACAGAGCAGCACGTCGGCCGCCCGGATGATCCCGGCGGCGTCCCGGACGTCGGCCGCCGAGAGCCGGGCGTTCGCGCCGGGGGCGACCGAGATTGCGTTCTCTCCGTCGTCGTCGACGATCACGAACCCCACGCCGGTGTGGGTCGCGTCCGTCCGGCGGACGTGATCGGCGCCGACGCCCTCCGCGTCCCACAGTTCGATCGCCTCGTCGCCGAACCGGTCGACCCCGACACACCCCACGAAGTCGGTCGCGGCGCCGAGCCGGGCGGCCCCGACCGCCTGGTTCGACCCCTTCCCGCCGACGCCCTCCGCGAAGTCGTCGCCGAGGACGGTCTCGCCGGGCGCCGGGAACGAGTCGACCGCCATCGACAGCCCGTGGTTGTACGACCCCACGACCGCGACGCGGGGCGCGCCGTCGTCAGTAGCCATCCCCGCCCGCCTCCCCGGTGACGATCGCGACGCCGCTGGAGGCGCCGAGCAGGTCCGCGCCGGCGTCGAGCAGCGCCCGCGCCTCCGCGGCGGTCCCGATGCCGCCGCTGGCCTTCACGCCGACGGAGCCGTCGACCCGGTCGGCGACGAACCGGATCCGGTCGACGGTGGCCTCCCCCCCGACGCCGAACCCGCTGGAGTTCTTGAGGTAGTCGAACCCCGCGTCGACGGCGTACTCGATCTCCCGTTCGGCCTCCGCGTCGGTCAGCCCGCCCAACTCCAGCATCAGCTTGATCGTCGCGTCGCCGGCGGCGTCGACCAGCGCCGAGAGCTCCTGCCGGAACGCGTCGTCGTCGCCAGATCTGAGCCATCCGAGGTTCGCCATCACGTCGATCTCGTCGGCGCCGGCCGCGACCGCGTCGTGGATCCCAGCGACCTTGGTCCGCGTCCGGTCGCCGCCGAGGGGGTAGCCCAGCGCCGTGCAGACGCTCACGTCGGACTCCGCCAGGGTCTCGGCCGCGAGCGGCACCCAACACGGCTGGACCATCGCGCCGTCGAACCCGTGGGTGAGACACTCCGAGAGCACCTGCTCGATCCGGGCGCGGTCCGCGGTCGCGCTCACCTCCGTGTGCTGTACGTAGCCTGCGAGGTCGGCTGCGGTCATCGTCCCCGTTCACGCCGCCCCGGATAAAAACGCCGGGGGTCGACCGCCGATCGGTAGGGAGTGGCTATTCGTCTGATGGTACGTTGTCGGACCTGTTTCGGCAGCTCCAACGACAGACGGTATATAGGCCATTTCAGTCCCCGAACACGGCTACTCTATTCTCCAAAGTTGTCCTATCGTTTCGATAGGATACTCATATATTCGATATTTAGACGGAACCGACGGCTCTCTCGGCCCTGGACGGCCGCCGTGGTCGATCGCGGCCCTCGGTGCGCCCGCCGTCACCACGGCGTGACGACCGACTCGATCAGGGCGTCGCAGGCGGGACACCGCGCCGCCGGGTCGTCCGGCGTTCCTCGGGGATCACGCTGCGGATCTCCGATCCGCAGGCCGGGCAGACGACCGCGTCGTGCCCGGCGTGCGGACGGGGTCGCCGTTCGGCTGTCGGGTGCAACACGGGTTGGCGACCGGGGTTCGAACACATACCTGTTGGGTGGAACGCCGGCGGCCGGTGGGAGAGATTAAGTACGGACCGGATCAGGATCAGGTATGGACATCGAGCGTCTCATCGGTAGCCAGTGCCGTCGCGACTGGGAGCGCACGGACCCCGACGACGTCGCGACGGTCCGAGTCGCCGCGGTCGGACTGGGGTGGTTCACCCGCGGCCGGGCGCTGCCTGCCCTCGCCGACAGCGATCGGTGTGAGCCCACGGTACTGGTGAGCGGATCGCCCGGGAAGGCCGAGCGCGTCGCCGCGGAGTTCGACGCCGTCGAGCGCACGCTGACCTACGAGGAGTACGCCGACGGCGTCGGCGCCGACGCGTACGACGCGGTGTACGTCTGTACGCCCAACGCGTTCCACCTGGATCACGCCCGGGCCGCCGCCGCCCACGGCAAGGCGGTCCTGTGCGAAAAGCCGATCGAGCGCGACTCCGAGCGGGCCAGGGAGCTCGTGGCCGCCTGCGACGACGCGGGCGTGGAACTGATGATCGCCTACCGGATGCACACCGAGCCCACGGTCCGCCGGGCGCGGGAGGCCATCGACGCCGGATACGTCGGCGACCCCGTGGCGGTCCGCGGCGACATGTCCCAGCGGCTGCTGGAGCGGGTCGACCCCGACCCCGACCAGTGGCGGCTGGACGCCGACCTGGCGGGCGGTGGCGCGCTGTTCGACATCGGGCTCTATCCGCTGAACACCGCGCGGTTCCTGCTCGACGCCGACCCGGTGGCGGTCACGGGGTCGGTCGGGAGTACCCACGACGCCTTCGACGGGGTCGAGGAGACGGTGGCGTGCTCGATGCGGTTCCCCGACGGCGTCACCGCGGCGTGTTTCGCCAGCCACAACGCCCGGCAGGCCAGCAGCATCACCGTCACCGGAACAGAGGGCCAGGTGCGGATCGAGCCGGCGTTCTTCCAGGACCAAGCGCGGCGGCTCCACCTCTCCCGCGGCGACAGCCGGGCGGAGATCGAGGTCGACCGCGTCGACCAGATGCGCGAGGAGTTCGACTACTTCGCCGACCGGCTCCGGAGCGGCGCGGCGATCCACCCCGACGGCCGACACGGCGTCGTCGACGTCGAGGTGATGGAAGCCGTCTACGAGGCCGCCGACCGCGACGCCTGGGTCGAGGTGTGAGGCGAGCCGGCCCCGGCCCGCCGGCCCGTCGACCGCCTACGCGTCGGTGAACCCGTCGTGGAACCCGACGAGCTTCTCCCGGGAGAAGTGTTCGGCGGCGTATTTGATCCCCTCCTTTCCGACGCCGCTGTCCTTGAACCCGCCGTAGGGCATGTGATCCGCGCGGAACCCGCTGACCGTATTGACGTTGACGCCGCCGGCGTCGATGTCGTCGGCCGCCCGCCGCGCGCGGTCGATGTCCTGGGTGAAGATGCCGGCTTCGAGCCCGTAGTTGGTGTTGTTGGCCTCCGCGATGGCCTCGTCGAAGTCGCTCACGCTCAGGATCGGGACCAGCGGCCCGAACGTCTCCTCCTTCGCGGCGGGCATCTCGGGCGTGACGTTCGACAGCACCGTCGGCTCGAACACCCGAGCGCCGAGGTCGCCGCCGTAGTTCCCGCCGGTCTCGACGGTCGCGCCGGCGTCGACCGACGCCTCGTACATGTCGACGACGGTCTCGAACTGCTCGTCGTCCACCATGGACGCGACGTCCGTCGACTCCTCGAACGGGTCGCCGACCGACAGCGCCTCCACGGCGTCGACCGCGGCGTCGACGAACTCCGCCTCGATCGTGTCGTGGACGATGACCCGCTCGACGCTGTTACACACCTGCCCGGCGTTGGAACACGCGCCGCCGACCACCGCTTCCGCCGCCTTCTCGATGTCGGTGTCGTCCCACACGATCGTGGGGTCGTTGCCGCCGAGTTCGAGCGTGAGTTCGGTCATGCCGCTGTTGTTCGCGAGGTACTTACCGACCGGGGTGCTCCCGGTGAACGAGATGGCCTCCACCGCGTCGTGTTCCAGAACGGCGTCGCCGACCGTCGACCCGCTGCCGGTGACGAGGTTCACCAGCCCGTCGGGGGCGCCGACCGCCTCGGCGGCCTCCTGGAGGTACTCGAAGAGCAGCACCGAAACCAGCGGCGTGTTCGAGGCGGGCTTGCCGACGACCGCGTTGCCCGCCGCCAGCGCGGGGCCGACCTTGTGCGCCATCAGGTTGATCGGGAAGTTGAACGGCGTGATCGCGGCGACGACGCCCAACGGCTCCCGTTGGGTGAAACAGTGGTCGCGGGTGAACCCCTTCTGGGCGTCCATCGGGACGTACTCGCCGAACATCCGTTTGGACTGCTCGGCCGACAGCTGGAGGGTCTGGACCGCGCGGTCGACCTCGCCGCGGGCCTCGGTGATCGGCTTCCCCTGTTCGCTCGTCAGGACCGTCGCCACGTGGTCGGCGTTCGCGTCGAGTTTCTCGGCGGTCGCCTCGAGCAGTTCGTACCGCTCGTACGCCGACAGCGTCGACGCCTCCCGTGCGCGCTCTGCGGCGTCGATCGCCGACCGAACCTGGTCCGCGGTCGCGAGCGGGACGGAGCCGACCCGGCTCCCGTCGTAGGGGTGGATCACGTCAACCCGGCCGTCGCCGTCGACCCACTCGCCGTCGATCAACATCCGCTTGTCGAGACGCGTCACTGCGTTCTGGCTCATACCACGCCAGTCGGTCCACGGCAGTATTAAGTTTGGCCTCCGGCCCGCGGCGCGTCCCGAAGGTATAAAACTACGGTCGACGAGGCATACGGTATGGATATCTCGGGCACGATCGTCCCGATGGCGACGCCTATCGCCGACGAGGGGGTCGACGAGGCGGCGCTCGCGGAGTTCACGCGGTCGCTCGTCGACGCGGGGGTTCACGGGCTGTTTCCGGGGAGTTCGATCGGGGAGTTCCCCAGCCTCACCGCCGAGCAGCACCGCACGCTCGTCGGGACGGTCGTCGAGGCGGCCGACGACGACGTCACCGTGATCGCGGGGTGCTGTGCGACGAGCGTCGGCGACGTCCGTGCGCGGATCTCGACGGCGGCGACGCTCGGCGCCGACGCCGCGGTCGTGGTGACGCCGTACTACCTCTCGACCACGCAGGCCGGGCTGCGGCGGTTCTTCGAACGGGTCGCGGCCGACGCCCCGCTGGAGCTGCTGCTCTACAACATCCCGGCGCTCACCGGGAACGCGCTCACCGTCGACACCGTCGCCCACCTCGCCGACCTCGACGCCGTCGTCGGGTTGAAGGACACCTCCGGCGACCTGGGCTACCAGTACCGGGTCGTCGAGGAGACCCCCCCGGAGTTCGTGGTGTTTCAGGGGTCGACCGACATCGCCGGGGCGGCGCTGAACCTCGGCGCCGACGGCCTGATCGCCGGGCCGGCGAACGTCTTCCCCGACGAGCTCGCGGCGCTGTACGACGCCCACGCCAGCGGCGACGCCGCCGCCGTGAACCGGCTGCTCCGGGAGGTGGTCGTCCCGCTCGTCAGCGCCTACGACGACGTCCCCACCGCGGCCGCGGTGAAGTATCTCGTCCGGCGAGACGGCCTCGACATCGGCGACCCGCTTCCGCCCATCGCGCCGGTGTCGCCGGCGACCGAGGAACGGTTGGACGCCGCCTACCGCGCGGTCGTCGGCCGGGCGCCGCAGTCGCAGTCGCAGTCGCAGTGAACGTCGACGCCGGAACGACCAGTTCCCGACCCGCGACGGCCGGGGCGCGCGTCTGACCCGGACGGGAACCCGCCGGACGAACGGTTACGCCTTCCCGACGCCGGAGGTCATCCCCTCGACGATCTTCTGCTGGAAGAAGAACATGAACACCAGAAGCGGGATCAACGAGAGGAACACCGCGGCGGTGATGGTGCCCCACGGCGTCGAGAACTGGTTGCCGAACAGCGCGATCCCGACGGTGATGGTCCGCTTCGAGTCCTCGGTCATGAACGTGAGCGCGAACAGGAACTCGTTCCACGCGTAGATGAACACGATGATCGCGGCCGTCGCCATCGCCGGCATCGACACCGGGAGGATGATCCGGAACAGCACGCCGATCCGCGAGAGGCCGTCCATGAGCCCCGCCTCCTCCAGGGAGTCGGGGAGTTCCTTGAAGTACGCCTGGAAGATCCAGACCGCGAAGGGGAGCTGGAACGCCGCGTACGGGAGGATGAGCCCGAGGTAGGTGTTCAGCCCCAAGAACCCGCCGACGGGCGTGCTCCCCAGCTGGATCGCCAGCTTGTACAGCGGGATCAGCCGGGAGATGAACGGCAGCAGCGCCGCGAACAGGATCAGGAGCAGAACCGGTAGCTTGTACCGGAAGTTCAGCCGCGACAGCGAGTAGCCCGCGAGCGCCCCGAGCACGACATCCAGGATCGCGGTGCCCGAGGCGACGATGAAGCTGTTGATGAGGTACTGTCCCACCGGGCGCTGGGAGAGCGCTGTCCGGTAGTTCTCCAGGGTGAGCGGATACTGCTGGACGATCGAGATCCCGCCGTCGAACGAGATCGTGTACGGGAGATACTCGATCGGGAACACGAACAGCTCCCCCGAGGGTTTCAGGGAGCTGATCAGGATCCAGAACACCGGGAACATCGAGACGAACACCACCGCGAGGATCGACCCGAAGTAGCCGAACCGCTTGCCGACCTCCCAGAACGCGACGTCCTCGAGGGTGATGTCGCGGACGCTCATCTCACCGCACCTCCGGCTCGTAGAGCGTCGTGACGTAGATCAGCGCGATCACCAGCGCGAGTAGCGTGATCAGCGTCGCCGCCGCCGACCCGATCGCGAACCCGCCGTTGGTGGGGCCGGGGTTGTTGTACGCCGCCTGCTGGGCGAACAACACCAGGGTCTCGGTCGCCTCTCCCGGCCCGCCGCCGGTCAGCCCGAACGGCAGCCCGAACGCCTGAAACGCCGGCAGCGTCCGGAAGATCAGCGCGACCAGGATGGTGGGTTTCAGTAACGGCAGGGTGATGTCGCGGAACTGCCGCCATCGCGAGGCGCCGTCAATCCGGGCGGCCTCGTAGAGCTGATCCGGGATGCTCGACAGCCCCGCCAGCAGAATCAACGCCATGAACGACGTGGTCTTCCAGATGGTGATTCCGGTCATCGTGTACAGCGCGATGTCGGGCTTCGAGAGGAACGGGAACGGCTGTGCCAGGAGCCCCGCTCGGACGAGGATGTCGCTGATGACGCCGAAGTCGGGGTGGAGCATCCACGCCCACACCTTGGCGTTGATCACCGTCGGCAGCGCCCACGGGAACAGGATCGCCGCCTGGGCGACGTACTTGTATTTGAACTCCTTCTGGAGCAGGAGCGCCAGTCCGAGCCCGAACACCAGCTCGATCGGGACGCTCACGAACGTGTAGAACATGCTCACGCCGAAGGCGTTCCAGAAGCTCGTCCCCCCGATGGGGAGCAGGATCCGCCGGTAGTTCTCGAGCCCCACGAACTCCCGCTGTTGGCCGGGGAGCTCGATGACGTACCCCGTGTGGAGGCTGGCCCAGATCGTGTCCAGGATCGGGTAGAACGACAGCCCCAAGAGGAAGAGCAGCACCGGCGTCAGGAGCACGGTCGCCAGCTCCTCCTCGGTCAGTCTGAGCTCGCGGTACCGCCTGAGACGGGCGCGGACCCCCTCCTCACCGGGTCGCGCGATGGTGTCCTGTACGTTTGCGGTCGAGTCCGCCATTATCGGTGTGTGTTACGGTACGTCATCATAAATGTGCGTGGTCGGGGGCGAAACGGCCCGCGGGTGCGGTCGGCGCGGTCAGGCGTTGTTGATCTCGCTGTCGATCTCGGCTTGGGCGTCGTTGAGCGCCTGCTCCGGGGATTTGCTCTGCGTGAGCGCGCGGTTGCACTCGGTGTACACCAGGTTCGAGAACTGGGAGTACTGGGCGGTCGCCGGGCGGGCGCTGGTCTGCTGGAGGATCTCCGAGAAGATGTCCAGGTTTCCGGGCTTGTCGTAGTCGCTGTCCTCCCAGTAGCTGTCCTCGTAGAGCTCCTGGCGGACCGGCAGCCGGTTGTGTTCCCCGGAGAGGATCTCTTGGGCCTCGAGGGTCCCGATGTACTGGGCGAACTCCTGGGCCGCGGGGACGTTGTCGCTGAAGCTGTTGATGAACAGGCTCCACCCGCCCAGACAGGAGTTGTTGGCGTCGGGGTTGCCTTCGGCCTTCGGCATCGTCGTCACGTCGAAGTTGTCGGTGACGGGGGTGTCGTCCTGGAACAGGCCGTAGGCGTACGGCCAGTTGCGCATGAACATCGTCCCGCCCTGCTGGAACGTCTGGCGGTTCCCGTCGGTCCCGCTGGAGGGGATCGACTCGGGGGTGACCTCGTGTTCGTAGATCAGGTCGACCGCGTGCTGGAGCGCTCTGATCCCCTCCTCGGAGTTGACGACCAGGTTGCCGTCGCCGTCGCGGATCGAGCCGCCGAAGCCCCACAGCCAGTTGAGCCACATGATCGTGAGCCCCTCGTTGGAGCCACCCTGCCAGATGTAGCCGTTCTCACACGCGTCGATCTGCTCTTTGGCCTCCTGGGCGATGTTGACGACCTCCATGTACGTCCGCGGCGGCTCGTCGTAGCCGAGCTCCTCGAGCCAGTCGCTCCGGTAGTAGAACCCGTTGGCGTCGGTGAACATCGGCATCCCGTAGGTGCTGCCGTCGAGGGTGATCGCCTCCACCGGCGTCGACAGCATGTCGTCCATGTGCCCGTCGGGGTCGGAGACCTCCGCGGCCCACCCGGCGCCGACGAACTCCGCCGGCCAGACGACGTCCATCATCCCGACGTCGAAGCTGCCGGACTGGGCGGCGAACTGGTTGACGTAGTACTCCCGGGTGGAACTCGACTCCGCGGGCGTCCCCTGGGTGTTCAGGGTGGCGTCGCTCGCCGCGTTGAACGCCTCGGAGAAGTCCTGCGCCGAGGGCTCGAACGACGCGATGTGGACGAAGTTGAGCTCGCCGGAGGCGCCGCCGCCGTCCCCGCCGGAGTCGGTCGCGGTGTCGTCGCCGCTCCCGCCGGAGTCACCGCCGGAGTCGCCGTCGCCGCCCCCGCCCCCGCCGTCACCGCCGCCGGAACAGCCCGCCAGCGCGGCACCGCCGGCGACTGCGATTCCCTGCAGGATACGACGCCGTCTGATCGGCTTGTCATCCGCTGCCATAGTAAACACATAGAAACATCCATTATTTATAATTTGGCATCTCGGTCGTGTGGAACGCGAGCCGCACCGCGGTTCCGGGGCCGGTGACCCGGCGAGCCCGGGCCGGCGGGTCGGACTACGCCCCGTCGGCCATCGCCGAGACCTCGGCCCACACGTCGTCGTCGACGGTGACCGCTTCGGCGTCCGCGGCGGCCGTCGACGCCTCGCCGGGGAGTCGGATCGAGTCGAACCCCGCCGCGGTGTCGCCGGCTTTCAGCTCCGCGACGAACCCATTCACCCGGTCGACGAAGCCGGGACCGCCGAGCGCCTCGGGGTCGATCGCGAGGAACAGGTCCCCCTTCGTGCACGCGTCTTCGGTGTGGTAGGTCCCCGTCACGCCGGTCCCCATCGCCGCGCCGACGAGCCCGCCGGCGAGGATCTCGACCGCGATCGCGAGCCCGGAACCCTTCGCGCCGCCGAACGGCCTGATAACGCCGTTCAGCGCCGCCTCCGGGTCCGTGGTCGGGGTGCCGTCGGCGTCGAGCGCCACGCCCTGGGGGAGCGTCTCGCCGTTCTCGCGCGCCCGGAGCACGCTCCCGCGTGCGATGCTCGACGTCGACATGTCCAGGTTGAACGGGGGATCCGACGGGATCCCGACCGCGATCGGGTTCGTCCCCAGGATCGGGTCGGCGCCGCCGTACGGCGGCATCGCGGGCTCGGTGTTCGTGACCGCGAGCCCGACGTACCCCGCCCGCCGGACCACGTCGGTGTAGTAGCCGAGCATCCCGAGGTGGTTGGTTTCGTGGACCCCAACCGCGCCGATCCCGTAGTCGTCGGCGCGTGCGGTCGCCTCCCCGACCGCCTCCCGGGCCACGACTGGACCGAGCCGGGACCCGCCGGCGAGCGTCGCCGCCGCCCCGGCGTCGCGGACGACCTCGATGTCGCCCTCTGGATCGACGTTGCCGTGGTCGATCCCGCGGACGAACCGGGGTAGCCGGAGGAGTCCGTGGGACTGCTTGTCGCGCGCGTCGGCGCTCACGAGCACCTCGGCGGTCGAAGCCGCGTCGGACGGGGTGATCCCGTGGGCCTCCAACGCCGCGGCCGCGGCGGCCTCGGCCCGCTCGCGTTCGACCCGCATTACGTCGAGGGGCCGATCCGGTGGATGGCGAACTGGCTCTCGCCGAGCGCCTCGCTCATGGTGAGCTTCCCGTCGACGATCCGGGTGAGCTCGTTCCAGAGCTGGTCGGCCGCCCAGTCGTAGTCCTCGTCGCCGACCAACGCCTCGCTCACGTCGACGTCGGTCTCCTCGGGCACCCGCTCGCGGCTGTTGGGGTTGCCGGTGATCTTGATCGTCGGCATGATGGCGTTCGACAGCGTGTGGCCCTGGCCGGTCGAGATGACCATGAAGTGGGCGCCGCCGGCGCCGATCCCGGTGACCGACTCCGCGCCGTGGCCCGGGGTGTCCATGATGTACATCCCCGAGCCGTCCGGGATCTTCGCGCCGTAGTCGACGATGTCCTGGATCGGACCGTGACCGGACTTCACCAGCGCGCCCAGCGACTTCTCCTCGATCGTGGTCAGCCCGCCGTCCATGTTGTCCGGGGTGGGCTGAGCGCCGCGGACGTCGTAGCCGGTGGCCTTGAGCCGCTCGTCCCAGTGTTCGACGCGGTCGAGGATCTCGTTTTTGACCTCGTCGTTCACCGCGCGCTCCGCCAGTTCGTGTTCGCCGCCGAAGAACTCGGCCGTCTCCGCGAACACGCCGCGGCCGCCGTGGTCGTCGATCAGCCGCCACACCGCCTTCGCGGTGGCCTTGTGCTGACACAGCCCGCTCGTGGTGTCGGAGGTGGCGCAGTTGATCCCGAACGTGAGGTTGGAGTAGTCGGCGGGCACCCGGCGCTGGTCGCTGGCGTCGAGCACCATCTCCTGGGCGGCGTTCACCGTCGCTTTCAGCGCGTTCATCACGCCCTTCTCCTCGTGGATGTTGATCGAGGCGCTCGGCCGCCCGGTTTCGGCGACGTCGCTCGCGAGTTCGTCGCCGTCGACGATCTCGCCGGCGTGGGCGACCACGACGGTCCCGTAGACGTTGGGGTGGGTTCCGTACCCCAGAAGCGTCCGGTAGGTCTGGAACACGTCGGGTTTGGTCTGACACCGGCCCAGCGGGTGGGTGATCGGCACCGTGTTCTCGGTGATCTCCGCGGCGCGTTTCACCGTGTCGTTGGCGTACGGCGCCGTCGAGATGATCGCCACGTGGTTCCGGATGCCGACGCTGCCGTCGTCGCGTTCGTACCCCAGGAACTCGCTCATGCTTCGGCCTCCGCCTCGTCGGCCGCGAGGTCGCCGCGGCCGTAGTTGGACTCGACGTTGTGGACGTGGACCCACGCCCCCGCGGAAATGTCCTCGGTGGCGTTGCCGATGCTCTTGCCGTACTTCACGATCGTCTCGCCCGCCGGGATCTCCTCCAGCGCCAGCTTGTGTCCGAACTCGACGTCCGCGAGCGCCTCGATCGTGACGGTCCCGTCGCCGACGGCGATCGTGAGCGTCTCTCCCGCCTCGATCTCCCGGAGCGCCGTCGCGACGTTGTCCTCGGGTTCGACTACCTGAATATGTCGTTCTACCATGCGCGTCCGTCAGGTTACCGGGAGGCTACAAAGCGTTTACGTCCCGTCGACGGCGTCGCCGGCCGCTCGCGCCGGGTCACAGCAGGAGCGTCACCGCCAGATACGCCAGCCCGGTGACCACCAGGAACTGCGCGAGCACCACCGCGATCGGGGCGAGACCGGTCGCGCGCAGCCGTCTGGGGTTCAGGTCCATCCCGAGCCCCACGAACGCCACAGTGAACAGCCAGTCGCTGACCGTCGACAGCCCGGCGCGGGCGCCGGCGTCCAACAACCCGGCGTTCGCGATCACCACGACCACCAGAAACCCCACCAGGAACTTCGGGAACCGGTACCACACCTGCCTCGCGTCGGGGCGCCCGTCGACGCCGGCGGCGTGGTGGACCGCGTAGCCGACCGCGAGCACGCCGATGAACGCGTTCCGCACCAGCTTCGTGACCGTCGCCCACTGGCCCGCGGCGTCGGAGACCGCGAAGCCGACCGCGGCCGCCGGGCCGGTCGAGAAGAGGCTGAGCCCGGCCCACACCCCGAAGACCGGGTCCGAAAGCCCGAGCGCCACGCCGACGGCCGGAAACACGAGCAGCGTCGCGGCGTCGAACAGCAGCACCGTACCCGCAGCGTACGTGATGTCGGCCTCGTCGGCGCTGATGCTCCCCGCGACCGCCAACACCGCCGACACCCCGCAGACGCTCGCTCCGGCCGACAGCAGCGACCGGGTGGTGGGCTCCACCCCCGCGACCCGACCGATCGACTCCCCGAGGACGACCCCGAACACCACCACGCCGGCGGCCAGCCCGACCACCACGGGGCCGGTATCGACGAGTTGGGTCACGGTCAGCCCCGCGCCCAGCAGGACGATCCCGGTCTCCAACAGCAGCTTGTACCGGTCGATCCCCGGCCGGAGCTCCTCGGGACGGCCGGCGACGGCCGCGACGGCGACGCCGGCGCCGATCGCGACGACGTAGGGGCTGAGCGGCGAGGCCGCGCCGACGGCTCGGGCGACGGCACCCAGTGCCCCCAGAAGCGCCAGTCCGGGGAGCAGGCGTCGGGCGCTGTCGAGCGCCATCAGACGACGCCGAGGGCGTACAGGAGGGTGATCGCCACGCCGACGAGCGTCGCCTTCCAGCCCCGGTCGACCGATCCGAGACGGTCACGGACTCGCGACAGCACGCGCTCGGGCCCCTCAGGCGTCGGTTCACGCCCGGTCATACACGGTCGACCGTTGTGCGACATCGTATATAAACGTACTCGATCGCGGCGCGCGGCCGCCCACGCCGCGGCTACACCCCGTTGACCACGTTCGCCACGTCGCCGCCGGTCAGGGCGTCCCGGACGATCCCCGCGGCCCGCCGCCGGCGGTCCGCGCCCGCCTCCTCGGAGTACCACGCGACGTGCGGCGTCGTGACGACCCGGGGGTGGTCCCGGAGCGGGTGTCCCGGCGCGGGCGGCTCCTCGGGGAAGACGTCCAGCCCGGCGCCCGCGAGGTCCCCGTCCGCGATCGCGTCGTGGAGGTCGTCGACGTCGACGATCGGGCCGCGGGCGACGTTGACCACGACCGCGTCGTCGTCCAGCCGCGCGAACGCGTCGGCGTCGAGCAGCCCGCGGGTGTCGTCGGTCAGCGGCGAGTGGACGGTCACCGCGTCCGCGCGGGCACACAGGTCCTCGAAGCCAGTCAGGGTCGCCGGGTCGTCCGCGAGGTCCTCGGGGTCGAGGAACGGGTCGCTCGCGAGCACGTCGGCGCCGAGCGCGGCGGCGCGGGCGCCCACCTCGCGGCCGATGGCGCCGTAGCCGACCACCCCGACCGTCCGGGTGGAGAAGCGGTGCAGCGGGGCGGCGGCGCCGCGGTCCCACTCGCCGGCCGCGACCGACGCGTCGTACCGCTTCAGTCCGCGGGCGAGCGAGAGCAGCATCGACAGCGCGTGGGTCGCCACCTCCTCCAGACAGTAGTCGGGGACGTTGGTCACCGGGATCCCGCGGTCGGCGGCGGTGTCGACCGCGACGTTGTCGACGCCGATGCCGTACCGGGCGATCACCCGGCAGTCGTCCAGCCGCGCGACCGCGTCGGCGTCGAGCTCCGCGCGGAGGTTGAGCACCGCGTCGGCCGCCGACAGCCGGTCGTCAGTTCCGGCGTCGGCGCCGCCCGCCTCGTCGTGGAGGTCGACGATCTCAGCGACGCCGTCGAGGACCTCGCGTTCGATCCCCAGATCCTCGAAGTCGTGATCGGTCACCACGACCGTGAACTCGGTCATACGATCAGCTCCGAGTCGTCGGTCAGATACTCCGCGACCAACTCCCGGTTCAGTTCCACGCCCAGGCCCGGGCCCTCCGGCAGGTCGACGTACCCGTCTTCCAGGATCGGCCCCGACCCCGCGGTCCGGGTGACCATGTCGTTCCACCACGGCACGTCGCGGGCGTGCCACTCCATGCACAGGAAGTTGGGGATCGCCGCCGACACGTGGGCGCCGGCGACCGTCCCCAGCGGGCTGGAGATGTTGTGCGACGCCACGGGCACGCCGTAGAGGTCACACACGGTGGCGATGTCGACGTACTCCCCGAGCCCGCCGCATTTGTTCACGTCGGGGGCGGCGATGTCGAACATGCCCTCGCGGGCCGCGTGGTTGAACTGGTCGACTCCCACCAGGTTCTCGCCGGTCAGCACCGGCGTGTCGAGGGCGTCGGTGACGCGGGCCTGCGACTCGGTCTTCTCCGGCGGCACGGGATCCTCGATCCACGCCAGGTCGAACCGCTCCAGTTTCTTCCCCAGCCGGATCGCGGTCTCGGTGGTGAAGTTCCAGTGGAGGTCCACGCCGAGGTCGACGTCGTAGCCGATCTCCTCGCGGACGGCCTCGATGAGGCTGACCTTGTGTTCCAAGGCGGCGTTGTCCATCCGGCGGTTGGCCTCGTCGTAGTCGGCGTGGGTGGGCACGTCGAGGTCGAACTTCAGCGCCTCGAACCCCTCGTCGACGACCTCGCGGGCGGCGCGGGCGTACGACTCCGGGGTGTACACCTCGCGGGGGTCGTGCTCGCTCGCCGCCCCCAGCGACTCCCCGCCGTGGGTGTCACAGTAGATCTTGATCTCGTCGCGGTATTTCCCGCCCAGAAGCTCGTAGACGGGCACGTCGAACAGCTTCCCCTTGAGGTCGAAACACGCGGTCTCGATCGCGGTGAACGCGGCCTGGCCGATCCGGCCGCAGCCGGTGTACCGCTGTTCGAGGAGTTCGCGGATCCGGCTGGTGTCCAGCGGGTTCTCCCCCTCGAGGTCCACGTCCATCCGGTCGGCCATGTCCAGGGCGGCCTCCGCGCGGAACGTCTCCCCGAGGCCGTAGACGCCGGCGTCGGTCTCGACTTTCACGATCCCCCACGTGAAGTTGCCCGCGACCGCCATCGTCTCGATCCCCGTGATCGACACGTCGCGCTCGGGGGGTCGGTGCGTCTCCTCCATCCCCATGTCCCGCCACGGCACGCCGCCGCCCTGCGGGATCCGGTAGTCGGGCTGGTCGTCGGTCATCACCCTGGGAGTCGGGGAATGCGCCGTTAAGAGTTGTGGTGTCGGGGGCGCTGCGGCGGGTGCGACGCCCGCGGCGACCGCGGCGGCTCACTCGACGACCGTCGGCTCGGCCACCGGCGGGTACCGGTCCGGCACGACCGCGTCGCCGGTCAGATCGAGCGGCTGCCGCACCCGGAGGTCGTCCGCGGACCGCCCGACAGCGAGGTCGACCCGGCCGGGGCCGACCCGACGGGCCCGCCGCCCGGCGTGTGCCGACAGCGTCGCCGCCGCCAGGTCGAACCGGACGGTCACCCGCTCGTCCGCGCCGAGGGCGACCCGCGCGAAGCCGACGAGTTCCCGCTCCGGACGGACCCCGCCGGCCCCGGTGGGTTCGGCGTAGAGTTGGACCACCTCGGTCCCCGGCCGGTCGGCGACGTTCCCGACGCCGACCGAGACGGTCGTCCCGCCGTCGGTCGGGATCGACCCCGGCACGACCGAGAGGTCGTCGTACGCGAAGTCGGCGTAACTCCCGCCGTGACCGAACGGGAACAGCGGCGACCCCTCGGTGAAGACGTACGCCCCGCGGGAGACGGCGTGGCGCCGGTAGTGGATCGGGAGCTGACCCGCCGTCCGCGGCAGCGACACCGGGAGCCGGCCGCCGGGGTCGGCGCCGAGCAGCACGTCCGTGATCGCGCGACCACCCTCCTGCCCGGGGAGCCACGCCAGGAGCGTCGCGTCCGCGGCCGCGACGACGTCGGGAAGCGCGAGCGGCCGCCCGCCCACCACGACCGTCACGAGCGGGGTGTCGGCGGCGGCCAGCCGGTCGACGAGTTCCGGTTGCCGCCCGGGGAGCCCCAGCTCCGCGCGGTCCAGCGCCTCCCCCGCCGTCCCCGGGGAGTCGCGCTCGACGTCGATCCCGGACTGCCCGCCGACGCAGGCGACGGTCACGTCCGCGTCCTCGGCGGCCGCCACCGCCGCCGCGACGTCGTCGTCGGGGCCGGCACGGACGCCGCATCCCCGGGCGTGGGTCACGTCGGCGACGCGCTCGCGGAGGCCGGCGAGCGGCGTGACCACGTCGACGCCGCCCGAGGCGTTCTCGGCGCCGGCGTAGGAGTAGTTTCCGAGGAGGTTCCGCGGCGCGTCGGCGTTGGGGCCGACGACGGCCACCGACGCGCCGGGGTCGAGGGGGAGTACGCCGTCGGCGTGGAGCAGCACCTGCGACCGCCGGGCCGCCCGCCGGGCCAGCGACCGCACGGCGTCGGACCCGAACGCGTCGGCCGCGCGGTCGGGGTCCGGCCCGGGCGCGGGATCGGACAGCAGCCCGGCTGCGGCCTTCTGTCGGAGGTGCCGGCGCGCGGCGTCCTCGACGACCGACTCCTCGACCAGCCCCGCCCGGACGGCGGCCACGAGCCGGTCGCCGAAACACTCGGTCTCGGGGAGTTCGACGTCGACCCCCGCCCGCAACGCCGTCACCCCCGCGGCCTGGCGATCGACCGCGACGCCGTAGTCGTCCGCCAACATCTCGATGCCACGCCCGTCGGAGACCACGGTCCCCTCGAACCCCCACTCGCCGCGGAGCAGGTCGGTGAGCAGCCGGGCGTTCGCGTGGCAGGGGACGCCGTCGACGGTGTTGTACGCCGCCATCACTGACGGCGCGCCGGCGTCGATCCCCGCGCGGAAGGGGACGAGGTCGGCGTCGCGCATCTCCCGGAGGGCGGCGGTGGGCCGCCCCCGGTTCCGCCCGCCGGCCGGGCGACCGTGGCCCACGAAGTGTTTCAGCGTCGGGTCGACGCCGGCGTCGGTCAGGCCGTCGACGACCCGCCGGGTCATCGTCGACGCCAGCGCCGGGTCCTCGCCGAAGGTCTCCTCGATCCGGCCCCACCGGGGTTCGACCCCGAGGTCGGCCACCGGCGACAGCGTCACCCGACACCCCACCGCGCGGAGCTGGCGACCGATCGCCGCCGCCACCGATTCCGCGAGGTCGGGGTCCCAGGAACTCGCCACCCCGATGGCCTGCGGGAACACGGCGCCGCGCCGCCCGGCGTAGCCGCAGACGCTCTCCTCGCGGACGAGCGCGGGGATCCCGCCGGGCGCCTCCGACCGCAGGAACGACTGGAGGTCCGCGACCGCCGCCGCGAGGGTGTCGGGCTCCAGCCCGCTCTCCCGGCCGACGCGGGTCACGCGGCCGATCCCGTGGGGGATCGTCGCCCGCGCCCGGTCGGGGCTGAACGCGCCGTCGTCGAGGAGCGACCCGATGCGGACGCTCCCGAGCTGTGCGACCGTGGCGTCGAGCGACAGCCGGTCGAGCAGCGCGTCGACGTCGGACGAGTCGGTCATACGTCCCCGGATTGGCGCGGTGCGGCATAAACGGTCCGGGGAAGCGGGGTAGTTTTAAGCCTGTGCCGCGCGCCCCAAACCGAGTATGACCACAGAACGCGTGACCGTCACCGGCGTCGCCGACTACGCGGTCGAGGGGTCGACGATCACCTTCGAGTGTGAGACCGCCGCGCCCGACCCCGTCACCCCGCGGACCGTGCCCGTGACGCTGACCGTCCACGGCCCCCGGACCTTCCGGTTCGAGCTCCGGGCGAACCCCGAGGTGCCGGCCGACCGCGAGTACCCGGAACTGGATTTCGACGCCGTCGCCGAGCCGGTCGACCTGGACGTGACCGAGACCGACGACTCGGTCGAGATCGACACCGGCGCGCTCCGGATCACCGTGGGGACGGCCGAGTGGTCGTTCGCGGTCGAAGACGCCGACTCCGGGGAGACGGTCTTCGCGGAGCAGCGGTCGGATCCCGACGTGTTCGGGCGCCAGCGGGTCGAACCGCTGGGGTTCACGCAGACCGAGATCAACCACAACCCCCGGCGGGTGGCCGAGGCGGGCACCGCGTTCCGGCTGTCGCCCGGCGAGCGGATCTACGGCGCGGGCGAGCAGTTCACCGAGTTCGACAGGCGGGGCCAGGAGATCGAGCTGTGGCACGAGGAGCCGCTGGGCACCGAGACCGCCCGGGCGTACAAGAACGTCCCGTTTCACCTCTCGACGGAGGGGTACGGCCTGCTCGTCGACACGACCGCGCGGGTCACCTACGACTTCGGGCGCGAGTCGACGGCGTCGGGGACGGTGGCGGTCGACGACGACACGTTCGCGTTCGTCTTCTTCTACGGCCCGGAGTTCCCCGACGTAATCCGGCGGTACACCGGCGTCACCGGCCGGCCCGACCGGCCGCCGAAGTGGTCGTTCGGCACGTGGATGTCCCGGCTGGGGTACGAGTCCCGCGCGGAGCTGGAGGCGGTCGCCGACCGGCTGCGCGCGGAGTCGATCCCCAGCGACGTGCTCCACCTCGACCCCTTCTGGATGCGCGAGCGCTCGTCGTGCGATCTGGCGTGGGACACCGACCAGTTCCCCGACCCCGAGGGGATGATCGACGGGCTGCGCGAGGCGGGGTTCCGGCTGTCGCTGTGGGAGCATCCCCACGTTCCGGTCGGGACCGACGCGTTCGCGGAGGGCGTCGCCGAGGGCTACTTCGTCGCCGACGGCACCGGCCGCCCGTACGTCATGGACCACACCTGCCAGGGCGACTACCGCGGGGCGATCGTCGACTTCACCGACCCCGGCGCGGTCGAGTGGTGGCAGGCCAAACACCGGCGACTGCTCGAACAGGGGGTGGCAGTGTTCAAGACCGACTACGGCGAGTACGTCCCGGCGGACGCGGTCTTCGCGAACGGGAAGACCGGGCGGTCGATGCACAACCTCTACCCGTACCTCTACAACGAGGCGGTCTACGAGGCGGTCGCCGAGGTCAACGGCGCCGAGGAGGCGGTGGTGTGGGGCCGGTCGGCGTGGACCGGGAGCCAGTCGTTCCCGATGCACTGGGGCGGCGACCCACAGACCAGCTGGAACGGCATGGCCGCCGCGCTCCGGGGCGGGCTGTCGGCATCGCTGTCTGGGATCGCGCTGTGGAGCCACGACATCGGGGGGTTCCGCGGGACGCCGTCGACGGAGCTGTACACCCGGTGGGCGCAGTTCGGGCTGCTGTCGTCGAACAGCCGGTGCCACGGCACCACGCCGCGGGAGCCCTGGGAGTTCGGCGAGGAAGCGCTCGACACCTTCCGGGAGTACGCGGAACTCCGGTACCGGCTCCTACCGTACGTCTACACCGCCGCGGAGGTCGCCGCCCGGACCGGGATCCCGGTGGTGCGGCCGCTCGTGTTCGCGTTCCAGGACGACCCCGCGACCCACGACCTCGACTCCCAGTACACCCTGGGGCCGGACCTGCTTGTCGCGCCAGTGTTCGCCGGCGATTCCGAGCGCGACGTCTACCTGCCCGAGGGTGAGTGGCGGGACCACTGGACCGGCGAGCACCACGACGGCGGCCGGTGGGTGACCGTCGACGCCCCGCTCGAACGGCAGCCGATGTTCGTCCGGGCGGGGAGCGTGATCCCCCAACGGGCGGCGACCGAGCGGACACAGCCCGGCACCCCGGCCCACGTCGAGTTCCACGCGACCCTGGGAGCCGACCGGGCGACCGCGGAGGGCCGGTTCTACGACGCCGACGCTGACGCGCTGCTCACAGCCACGGTCGACCACGACGGCGAGCGGGTGGTCGCCGACTGCGGCGGCGTGAGCGCCGACGCGGTCACCGTGGTCGTGCGGAGCCCGGAGGGCGTGGCGGACCCCGCCGAAGTCGTCGTCGACGGGGCGTCACTCGCGCGGGTCGACTCCGATCCGGGTGCGGGGGAGTGGGCCGTCGACGACGGGGTGGTTGAAGCGCGGCGGTGAGCCGCCGGCATCGGGGCCGGAACGCCGCGGACCCCGGAGGACGAGGATTTATTATGCGAGATGCGAAAGGTGCGGCAACGAACCTATGGGCCGGTTAGACATCACGCAACTGACGAAGACGTTCGACGAGGGCGAGAACGTGATCGTCGCCGTCGACGAACTCGACATCGCGGTCGAGGACGGCGAGTTCCTCGTCCTCGTCGGGCCCTCGGGGTGTGGGAAATCCACGACCCTCCGGTGCATCGCGGGGCTGGAGCGGGTCACCTCCGGCCGGATCCGGCTCGACGGCCGGGACATCACCGACGCGAAGCCGAAGAACCGGGACATGGCGATGGTGTTCCAGAACTACGCGCTCTACCCCCACATGACCGTGCGGGAGAACATCGGCTACGGCCTGAAGATCACGACCGACCTGAGCAAATCCGAGATCAACGACCGCGTCGAAGACACCGCGGCGCTGCTCGAGATCCCCGACCTACTGGAGAAAAAGCCCAAGGAGCTCTCCGGCGGGCAACAGCAGCGCGTCGCCCTGGGCCGGGCGATCATCCGGGAGCCCGAGGTGTTCCTCATGGACGAGCCGCTGAGCAACCTCGACGCGAAGCTCCGGACCACCATGCGGACCGAGATCCAGCAGCTCCAACAGGAGATGGGCGTGACGACGATCTACGTCACCCACGACCAGACCGAGGCGATGACGATGGGCGACAAGATCGCGGTGCTCGACGGCGGGGAGCTCCAGCAGCTCGGGACCCCGCTCGAATGCTACCACGAGCCCGCAAACCAGTTCGTCGCGGGGTTCATCGGCTCGCCGTCGATGAACTTCATCGACGTGCGGCGGAACGGTGACGTGCTCGACGCCGACGCCTTCGAGTACGTCCTCTCCACGGACACCGTCGACGCGGTCAGGACGGCGTCGAACCGGCTCACGATGGGGATCAGGCCCGAACACATCGAACTCGGAACCGGCGACGACCGCAACGCCGTCCCGACGGAGATCGAGGTCGTCGAACCCATGGGGGAGACCACCTACGCGTACTTCTCCGTCGGCGGGATGACCCACACCGCGAGCATCGACGGGGAGCGGCGGATCTCCGCCGGCCAGCAGGTCCACGTGGTGTTCCCCGAGGACAAGATCCACCTGTTCGACCAGGCCGACGGCGCGGCGATCAAGAACAGCAACGTCGGGGACCTGGTCGAGGCGCCGAACCGCCCCGAGCTCTGAGGCCCCGTTCCGAACGCCGTTCGCGTCTCGTAAACGGTTAAGTATCGCCCGTCCAACCCTCAGGTATGGACGACGAGAACGCCGCGGGCGGGCGTCGGATCCAGGCGGTCGAGATATCGTGTGAGCTGCTGACGGCGCTGGAACGGCTGGGCGGCGCGGGGGTGTCGGAGCTCGCCGCGGAGCTCGGGCGCTCGAAGGCGACGGTCCACAGCCACCTGGCGACGTTGCTCGACCAGGAGTTCGTGGTGAAGCAGGGCACCGAGTACGCGCTCAGCCTCAGGTTCGTGGAGCTCGGCGAGCACGCCAAATCCGGGGTCGACATCCACGACATCGCCGGCGAGGAGGTACGGCGGGTGGCCGACGAGACCGGCGAGGTGGCGCAGTTCATGATCGAGGAGCACGGCAAGGGGGTGTACCTCCACAAGGCCCGTGGCGCGAACGCCATCCAGACCTCCTCGTACGTGGGGAGCCGGATGCAGCTCCACTGTACGGCGCTGGGGAAGGCGATCCTCTCGCAGTTCCCGCGGGAGCGGGTCGAGAAGATAATCGCGGACACGGGGTTGCCCCGCCGGACCGACAACACCATCACCGATCCGGAAACGCTGTTCGCGGAGCTGGAGGCGGTGCGCGAGGGGAACGTCGCGTTCGACGAGGAGGAGGTCGTCAAGGGGCTCCGGTGCGTCGCCGCGCCGGTCACCGCCGGCGACCGGGCGGCCGCGATCAGCGTCTCCGGGCCGACGAGCCGGTTCAAAGGCGACCGGTTCCACGAGACGCTGCCGGAGCTGATCCGCGACGCCGCGAACGTGATCGAGGTCAACGCGGTCCAGGTGTAGCCGTTTGCGACGTGCAAACGGCCCGGAACCGCTCGCCCGCGGACGTCGCCCGCGGGCGTCGGCCCGCCGTACGGTCCCGGGCGGTCACGTCGCTCCGGCGGTCGGACGACTGGACGCCCACGACGCGCTCTCCCGGCGGCCGTCGGACCGCCTCCCTACGTCGAACCGGGTGGCTACCGACCCGACGGCGGGACGTCGGACCGCGGCCGGCGCGTCCTCGTGCGTTCGTCCCTCGCGAACGGACTCGCCGGCCGGCGACGGCAGCGCGCCGGACCCGAGCGACGTGAGTCCGATCGACGAGGCCCCGACGGCGCGTCGGTCCGGGTCTGACGGCGACCGCCACGGAGGCGGGGTAGGCGGAGCCTATCCATGACAGTACTACAACTGTAACGCGCGTCCGTTCGCAGCTCGCAAACGACCCGCAGGACCGGCCCCCGCTGTGACCGGCAAAGGGTCTAAGACGCCTCGGGTCGTGGGTGCGCCGGAATGTCGAACGTAGTCGTAACCGGCAGCAGCGGGGACCTCGGGCGGTGGGTCGTCGGCGCGCTCGCGCGGGCCGGATGGCGGGTGACGTGTCTGGACCACGCACGCCCCGAGCGGGAGCTCCCGGGAGGGGTGACGGCGATCGAGACCGACCTCACCGACGCCGGTGAGACCTTGGAGGCGACCCTCGCGGCCGACCCGGACGCGGTCGTCCACCTCGCCGCGGTCGGGCCGGAGTACTACGCCCCCTCGCGCGTCTACGAGAACAACACGCTCGCGGCGTACCACGCGCTGACCGCGGCGGGCGAGGCCGGCGCCGACGTGGTGTGGACCTCCAGCGAGTCCGTCTATGGGTGGGTGTTCGCCGACGAACGGTTCCTCCCCGACGCGCTTCCGGTGGCGGTCGACCACGCGTGTCGCCCCGAGGACCAGTACGGCGTCTCGAAGGTCGCCGCGGAGGCGACGGCCGAGGCGGTGGCCCGGCGGGACGGCGTCTCCGTCACCACGATCCGGCCGTCGTGGATCCAACACCCGGGCGCGTACGAGTGCACCGACGCCGACGGGGACGACGTCGTGAACAACTTCTGGTCGTACGTGGACGTCCGCGACGTGGTCCGGCTGATCGAAACGGCGCTGGAGTCCCCGCCCGACGGCGAGGTGACGGTGCAGGCCGCCGCGGCCGACAACTACGTGGGTCGACCCACGCGTGACCTGTTCGCCGAGGCGTTCGGCACGGTGCCGACGCCGTGCGACGTCGAGGGCACGGCGTCGGCGCTGTCCACGTCCGGCGCCGCCGCGACCTTCGGGTGGGAGCCCGAGTACACCTCCCGCGACGGAGCGGCCGACGACGTCGGTCCGTGGGACGACTGGTAGGGATCAGCGCGCCCGTCGGCGGTCGACGTGAGACCCCTTCCCGAGCCGTTATTTCCCGACTCACATTTGTTTCCTTACGTTTCGTATTTAGACGTCAAGTCCGCCCTGCCGGCTCGAATACGATCTTGATGGGTTTCAACCGTTTCATATATGGTATTCCAGTTTATATACGAAATCACGCATGTCGGCGTGCGAAGGGCCGCAGATCGTGATCCGTGATCGGAGAGGGACCGCGGGCTCCGCCCGCTACTCGACCCGTTCGAACCGGTAGGTCAGCACCTCGTCGTCGTCGTCCCACGTGAACCCGTCGGGGTGGACGCGCTCCATCCGCCGTTTGTACGCCGCGAGCGACTCCGAGCCCTCGCGCCGCGCGTCGGCGTCGGTGAACTCCCCGAGCGTGCGCCGCTCGACGCTCGTCACCGCGAAGGCGTCGCCGTCGATCTCGAAGGTGTCGCCTTCCTCGGCGTACCGGGTGCCCGCGCCGCGGGTCAGCTGCGTGATCTCGCCGTCGGCGACGGACTGCTGGACGCGGTCGTTCGGCAAGATGGCGTCGGCGTCGATTTCAGACATACCAGCGGTACGGTCGGGGGGTCAAAAACCCCGTCGGACCGGTGGGGGGTCGGCGCTCGGTATAAGTCGGCCGGGACCCGAGTGTGGGGCGATGGAGCGGCGACGGCTCTACCGCGACGGCGGCCTCGCGGCCGCGACGTGTGTCGCCCTCCTGCTCGGAGCCGCGGCGCTCGGCGTCGACGGCGGCGTGTTCGTGGACCCGCGCCTCGCGGTCGTCGGCTGCGTCGGAATGACGGGTATCGAAGTCGGCCTGCTCCGGATCCCCGACCTCACGCGGCGGCTCTGGGAGCGCCGGCGCGTCCAAGCGGGGAGCGCGCTCGGCGTGCTCGTCGGCGTCGGGGCCGCGGCGTGGCTCGGGGCCGTCTGGGCCGTCGCGGTGGTCGTCTGGGGGCTCCTCGCGTATCTGGGGCTCGTCGGGGTGGTGCTGGTCTCGGGGCGGAACCCGCTGGCACGGCTCGGGTGAGGGGGCCGCGGCGCCGCAGCCATCGCGGATCCGGCTACTCCGGGCGGGCGATCACGGCCACGAACGGGTCCGACCCGGGGCGGTCGCGAACGACGTCGGCGACCGCAAGCCCGCCGGCCGCACAGTACGACGACACCAGTTCGACGCGGTCGTCCATCCCGGCGGCCCGCCACGCGCGGATCGCCTTCGTGGGGAACATCCGGTTGGTGAAGCTGACGACGGCGACCCCGTCGGGGGCGAGCACCCGGCCGAACTCGGCGAACGTCTCGCCGGGGTATTGGAGGTACTGCACCGACAGCGCACACAGGACGGCGTCGAACGCGTCGTCCGCCAGCGGGAGGCTGCGCTCCCGGTTGAGATCCTGGACGAACCACTCGTCGAGTGCGTCGTTGGCGTCGAGTTCGTCGCGGTTGAGCCCGTGCCCCACGACGCGGGCGTACTCCCGGGGCGGGAGGTGCGACACCCAACTGCTCATCGCGTCGAACACCCGGTCGCCGTCGTCGAGTTCCGCGTCGTACACCTCGGTGAGCCGCCGGCAGAACCCGTCGTCGGCGTGCGTCACGAACCGCGGCCGGTCGTAGAACGTGGCGTCGGACCCCTGGTCGATCTTCGTCCGGTCGGTCTCGGAGAGCGGCGACATCTGTGACCGGAGTCCGGGCCGGGCGGCAAAGAACGGATCGGCGGTCGGGCGGACCGGCGTCACTCGGTTCCGGTCGCGGTCGCGGGGAGCACGGCCCACGTCCCCGCGGTCGGCCCGTCGAACATGTGTTCGGGGACGAGCGGGGCCGGAACCGGCCGGAACCCCCCGCGCCGCATCGCCGCGATCCCGGCGTACCGCTGGACGGGCCGGCCGGCGAAGTCGCACACCCGGATCTGTTTGTCGCGGTCGCGGCGGTACGCGTAGGGGAACCGGGCGCGCGGCGGACACGACAGCGCGTCGACGCCCGCCAGGCGGGCGAGAACCGAATCACCGGCGCGGAGTTCCAGCCACGGCCCGTCGAACCCCGCCGATCCGCTCGCCTCGCCCGCCTCAGCTTCCGGGACCGGCACGTCGTCGACATCGCCCCCCGCATCGGATCCATCCGCGTCGCCCTCGGAAATCCGGATCCCCGTCGGCTCCGGGGGTGTCAGGGTTTCGCGCCACGCCAGCTCCGGCCCGGTCGGAACAGCGGCGTAGCCGCCCTCGTCAAGGGCGACGCGGTCGGGGCCGGTGTGGAACCGCCGCCCGTCGCCGTCGGAGTCGGGAACGCCCACCGGCGGGCGTAGCAGTCGCTCGACCGCCGCCGCAACCCCGTCGGTCGGGACCACGAACAGCGTCGCGCGACCGTTGCTCCGGTTGTGCCACAGCCGCGAGAGCGTGACCGTCGGGTCGGCGTCGGTGAGGGGCTCGACCGCGACGGGCCGGCCGCCGGCCAGGAGCGCCTCCGGCGTCGGCGCGTCGGCGTCGTCGATCGGCGCGGCGGGATCGCCCCCTCGCGACCCGTCGGCCGGCTCCGCCGGGGTGGCGATCGCGGGTGGCTCGGCGGCGTCGGTCGACCGCGAGACCGTCGTCCCCGCGCGGAGACACCGGTCGATCCCGGCCGACAGCAGCGCGTCTGTCATCGTGGTCCCGTTCGACCGCGGCGGGTAAGTGGGTTATGACCCCGGCAGGCGGAGGTTTATCCACGAAGACGGGGCCACCACCCGTGTGCGGTGAGTTTCGCCCCGCGCCGGGCAGCGGGTGTCCGGCACGTCGGCGCGGGGACGGCGGTGTGCCGGCTGTTCGCCACACGGTCCGTCGGGGTCGGCAGCGACAGGACGACGGAGCGAATCCACGTGATCGGACCGATCGCACCGTCGTCGACTGGATCGACCGCGTGATCGGCGCCGACCGAGCCGACCGGGGGCGCTGCCGTGCCCCGGTCACGGGCCGGCTCAGTCCGGGCCGTCGACCGAGACGCCCGCGGAGGGTTCGACCAGGTACGTCTCGGCGTCGCGGTCGGGGAACGCGTCGGCGTACCGCGTTTCGAGCCGCCGAGCCACCCCCTCGGCGGAACCGACGTCGACGATCGCGATCGCGGCCCCGCCCCACCCCGCGCCGGTCAGCCGCGCCCCGTGGGCGCCTGCGTCGACGGCATTGCGGACCACGAAATCGAGTTCGGGACAACTCGCCTCGTAGTTCTCGGCGATGTCACGGTGTGCCGTCACCAGCACCGCCCCGAAGTGGTCGAGGTCGCCGGCGGCGAGTGCGTCTTTCGCCTCGACGACCCGCCGGTTCTCCCGCCGGAGGTAGCCCACGCGCCGGCGCTCGGTCGCCGGCAGCGTCGAGAGGTCGGCGTCGGTCACGGTCTTCGACGACTCCCGGCCCAGACGCTCCAGGGCGGCCGTCACGGTCGAGCGCCGCTCGTTGTACGCGGAGTCGACGAGTTCGCGCTCCACACCGGTGTGGAACACGAGCACTCGTGCGTCGGGCGGGATCGGGACGGGCTCGTACGAGAGCGTCCCCGTGTCGATGTGGAGCGCCCGTCCCTCACGACACAGCGCTACCGCGAACTGATCCAGGATCCCGCACGCGACCCCGACGTACTCGTTTTCCACCCGCTGGCCGAACCGGGCCAGCTCACGCCGGTCGAGCCCGAGGTCGTACGCCGAATCGAGGAACGCGAGCACGGCGAGTTCGAGGCTCGCCGACGAGCTCAGCCCCGATCCGAGCGGGAGGTCGCCGCCGAGCGTCCCGCGGACGCCGCCGGGGTCGTAGCCCGCGTCCCGGAGCACGTGGTAGACGCCCTTGACGTAGTCGAGCCACGTGCCGTCGGCCTCGAACCCCGCCGGGTCGAACCGTCCCGTGACGTCGAGCGCTTCCGAGCGGAGCTCGACGGTGTCGGCCGGCTCGGCGGTCAGAGCGGTGTGGAGATCGGTCGCGATCGGCATCGCGTCGCCGCCGGTGTAGTCCGTGTGTTCCCCGATCAGATTGACCCGCCCCGGGGCGCGTACCTCGTACATGGCTGCGGACAGCTCGTCGTCACGTGGAGCGCGCGCCCACAAAAAGGCCGCCGTCGACGGCGAGTCGCGGGGCGAACCCGGCGCGACACTTATGTCGTCACCCCGGGACCGTCCCGTATGCGATTCGGCATCATCGGAACCGCGGCGATCGCCCGGTCGGCGCTGATTCCGGCCATCGGCCGGACCGAACACACGGTCGAGGCCGTCGCCTCCCGCGACGCGTCGCGGGCGCGCGTCGTCGCCGACGAGTTCGACGTCCCGCGGGCGTACGGCTCCTACGAGGCGCTGCTGGCGGCGCCGGACCTGGACGCGGTGTACAACCCGCTCCCGAACGGCCTCCACGCGGAGTGGACGAAACGGGCGGCCGACGAGGGGCTCCACGTGCTGTGCGAGAAGCCGCTGGCGGCCGACGCCGACGAGGCGGCGTCGGTCGTCGACCACTGCGACGAGGCGGGGGTCACCCTGATGGAGGGGTTCATGTACCGGTACCACCCCCGGACGGAGCGCGCGGCGGAACTGGTCGACGAGGAGCTCGAAGACGTCCACGCGGTGAACGCGTCGTTCAAGTTCCGGCTGGACGACCCCGACGACGTGCGGCTGGACCCCGAACTCGCCGGCGGCGCGCTGATGGACGTGGGCTGTTATGCGGTGTCGGCCGCGCGGTTGTTTCTCGGGGAGCCTGACCGGGTGTACGCTCGGAGTCGGGACTCCCGGGACGCCGGAGTCGATACGGACCTCAAGGGGATCCTGGAGTACGACGACGGCGCGATGGCGCACGTCGACGGCTCCTTCGACGCCCCGGAAGTCCAGCGCTACCGGGTCGAAGCCGAGAACGGGTGGGTGGAGGCGGGGCCCGCGTTCAACGTCGCCGCCGACGCGCCGGCGGCGCTGTCGTACGCGATCGACGGCCGGGAGACCACGGAGCGGTTCGAGCCGGTCGACCAGTACGCCGAACAGGTGACCGCGTTCGCGAACTGCGTCGGCAGCGGGGCGGAGCCGCGGACCGGCGGTCGGGAGGCGGTCGCGAACATGCGCGTCATCGACGCCCTCTACGACAGCGCCGAGCGGGGTGTGCCCGTGCCCGTTGCGTAGACGCCCGACTCCCGAAGCGTTAGGGGGCTGGACCGGAACTCCCGGGTATGGAGACACGACCACTCGGGACGACCGGCGTCGACGTCACCGAGGTCGGACTCGGGACCTGGCAGCTGGGTGGCGACTGGGGCGACGTGGCCGAGGAGCGGGCGCGGGAGGCGATCCGGACCGCGCTCGACGCCGGGGTCACCTTCCTTGACACCGCGGACGTCTACGGCGACGGGCGGAGCGAGCGGCTGATCCGCGAGGTACTCGACGAGCGCTCGGCGGAACCGTTCGTCGCAACCAAGGCCGGCCGGCGGCTGGACCCGCACACGGCCGAGGGGTACTCCGAGGCCAACCTCCGGCGGTTCGTCGACGACTCCCGCGAGCGGTTGGGGGTCGAGCGCTTAGATCTGGTGCAGTTGCACTGCCCGCCGACGGACGTCTACTACCGGCCGGAGACCGTCGCGGCGCTGGAGACACTGAAGCAGGAGGACCGGATCGCGGCCTACGGCGTCAGCGTCGAGCGCGTCGAGGAGGGGCTGAAGGCCATCGAGTATCCGGGCGTGGAGACGGTGCAGATCATCTTCAACCCGTTCAGACAGCGCCCTCGGGAGACGTTCCTCCGTGAGGCGGCGGCCCGGAACGTGGGCGTCATCGTCCGGGTGCCGCTGGCGTCGGGGCTCCTGACCGGCGCGCTCTCGGCGGACTCGGAGTTCCCCGAGAACGACCACCGGAACTTCAACCGCGAGGGGGCGGCGTTCGACGTGGGCGAGACGTTCGCGGGCGTCCCCTTCGAGGCGGGGCTCGACGCGGTCGAGCGGATCGAGCCGCTGGTGCCCGAAGGGCAGTCGATGGCGCAGTTCACCCTTCGGTGGATCCTCGACTTCGACGCCGTCTCGACGGTGATTCCGGGATCGTCGACCCCCGAGCACGTCCGTGACAACGTCGCCGCCGCCGACCTCCCGCGTCACCCTGCGGACCGCCACGCGGCCGTCCGCGAGGTGTACGACGCGTCGGTCCGCGAGCACGTCCACCAACGGTGGTGACCCGCGGCGCGGTGGCGTCGGCGCGTCGATCCGGTGGGGGGTCGGGCGGCCGGCGGCGACCGGAGCCGACGCCGACGCGGGGTGGGTGAGTTGTTCGTCGACGCCCTCCGGTATCCGGTCCGCGACCGGCAGCGGCTCGACGGCACCCTGAAATGTCTCGCATCGGTCCTGTCGACCGGTGTCTTGGCCCGGGTCGCGGGGGCGCTGTGGCCCGATCTGGCGTTTCTGGTACCGGCGGCGCTCGCCGTGGTCCCCGTGGTCGGGTTCTTCGCGCTTCTCGCGGGCGTGCTCGCCGACGAAGGGTTCCCGAGGCTGCTCGCGCGGTCGTCGGCGCGGCTGGCCGGGCGACTGCTCGGCGTCACCGTGGCGTATCTCCTCCCGCCGGCGGTCGCGGTCGTCGTGGTCGGCTTCCTCACCGGGACCGGGGCTGTGCCGGCCGTGGTCGAGGGGCCGGTGACGGCGACGCTCGCGACCGTGGCGCTTCTAGTCACCGTCGTGTGTGCGTACCTCCTGCCCGCGGCCGCCGTGGCTGCCGTCGAGGAGGGGCTCCGGGCCGGACTCGGCCGGGCGGCGCTCCGCGGGACGGCCCGCGGCGCGTACTTCCTGTCGTGGGTCGGTGCGGCGGTGCTCGTCGTCCTCGCGTGGAGCGTCCTCGCAACGACGGCCGCGCGGAGCGCGGCGGCGCTCGTCGGGCTCTGTTGGTTCGCGTACGCCCACGTCGCCGCCGCCGCGCTCGTCGCCACCGGGGTCGGACGAACCCGCGTGTGGTGACAGGACGGACGGAGGAGCGCCGGTGCGGTCAGTCCAGTTCGACCGACAGCGTGTCCGACTCCAGCGACCGGTTGTGGAGCGCCGCGCCCGACTCCCGGTCGAAGAGGTGGATCGCGTCCTCCGGGATCCGGGCGATCACGGCGTCGCCGCCGGAGATACGGGTGAACCCGTCGGCCGTCGCGATCAGCGTCTCCGACCCCGCCTCGAACCGGAGGTGGACGGTGTTCTCGTCGCCCATCGGTTCCACGACGTCGACGACCGCCTCGAAGTCGTGGTCGCCGCTGGAGCGCTCGGCGAGTTCGACGTCCTCCGGGCGGATCCCGAGGACGATGTCGGTCGTGCCGCCGATGGAGTCGCGCACCGCCGGGCCGACGGGGTACTCGAAGCCGTCGCCGACCAGCCGCCCGTTCTCGAACCGCACGTCGAAGAAGTTCATCGACGGCTCCCCCAGGAAGCCCGCGACGAACTGGTTCGCGGGCTCGTGGTAACACTCCAGCGGGGTCGCGACCTGCTGGAGCCGGCCGTCGTTGAGGATGGCGATCCGGTCGCCCATCGTCATCGCCTCGGTCTGGTCGTGGGTGACGTAGACCGTCGTGACGTCCAGATCCTCCTGGAGCCGCTGGAGTTCGGTCCGCATCTGCGCCCGGAGCTTCGCGTCAAGATTTGAGAGCGGCTCGTCCATGAGGAACACCTCCGGGTCGCGGACGATGGCGCGCCCCAGGGCGACCCGCTGCTGTTGCCCGCCGGAGAGCTCGGTGGGTTTGCGGTCGAGGAGGTTCGAGATCCCGAGCAGCTCGCCGGTCTCCGAGACCATCTCCGCGATCTCCTCGTCCGGGAGGTCCGTCGACTCCTCCAGCCCGAACGACATGTTCTCCCGAACGGACATGTGCGGGTAGAGCGCGTACGACTGGAACACCATCGCGATGTCCCGGTCCTGGGATTTCACGTCGTTGATCACCCGGTTGTCGAGCGAGACGGTTCCCGAGGTGATCGACTCCAGCCCCGCGATCATCCGGAGCATCGTCGACTTCCCGCATCCGGAGGGGCCGACGACCACGAGGAACTCGCCGTCCTCGATCGCCATCGAGATGTCGTCGACGGCGACGATCTCGCCGCTGTCGTCCTGAAACGTCTTCGTTACCGAATCGAGTTCAAGCGTTGCCATGTCTGTGTTTGGATCCGCGTGGGTGGGCCGTGCTCGCGATGCGCCTCCGGGCCGGGGCCGGCGCCGTCCGTCCGCGCGGGGGCGTCACGCCGTCACCCCCTCGGCGAACTCCTCGCCGAAGAAGATGTAGACCGCGAGCGTCGGCAACGCCGCGAAGAACGCCCCCGCCATGCGGAGCGCGAAGTCCTGGCCCTCCAGCGAGGAGCCCAGCCCCGCGAGTATCAACACCACCGGCGCCGCCGGGCTCGACTCCGTCGAGACCAACACCAGCGTGAACAGCAGGTCGTTCCAGATCTGGGTGAACTGGTAGATCAACACGACCGCGAACATCGGCCCCGAGAGCGGGAGCACGATCCGGCGGTAGACCCGGCGGAGCGACGCCCCGTCGAGCCGGGCGGACTCGATCATCTCCGTGCTCATGGTCTTGTAGTACGTCCGGAACAGGAGCGTACAGATGGGCAGCCCGTAGGCGACGTGGGTGATCACCAACTCGACGATGCCGGCGTAGTCGTCCGGGACCCCGAAGCCCCAGAGGAACGACAACAGCTGCGTGAGCTGGACCCACTGGGACCAGAACTGCGTCAGCGGAACCAACACCGCCTGGTAGGGGATGAAGATCCCCGCGACGATCAGCGCGAGCAGCGGCGCCTTGTACGCCCGCTTCCAGTTCGGGATCGTCAGCCCGTAGGCCGTGACGCTGCCGACCACCGCGGAGATGACGGTTGCGGGCACGGCGTACAGCAGGCTGTTGCCCATCCCGCGCAACAGCGCGTCGATCGCGGTCCCCCACTTCTCGAAGGTGACCCCCTGTCCACCCGGCGGGGCGAAGGGCGCGGTCTCGATGATCGCGGTGTCGGTCTTGATCGAGGTGACGAGCCCCGACTCGATCGGGACGAGGTAGAAGCTGGCCATCACCAGCAACACCGCGTACAGGACGGCTTCCGTGGGGGTGGTCTCCCCGATGGCCCGGCGGAGTCGCGCCGCGCGGGCCGTTCGGTTCGTGCCTCGGAGTTCGGCGTCGCTCATAGGTTGTTCCTCCGGTACTCGTAGAACAGGTACGGCCCGATCACCGACAGCGCCATGGCGAACAGCACGATCGCGATCGCCGCGCCGTACGCCCAGTTGAGGTTGGCGTACGCCTCACGCACCATCTTCGTCGCCAGGATGTCCGCGCCGTTCGGCGGCCGGTACCCCCCGACCAGCGAGTAGAGGAAGTCGAACGCTTTCATCCCGAACACCATCAGCACGACCGCGGCGCTGATGGTGGCGCCCTTCAGCTGCGGGATGATCACCCGCCAGTACATCTTCAGCGTGGAGGCGCCGTCGACCTGGGCCGCTTCGTAGTGTTCCGTCGGAATCGCGCGGAGTCCCGCGAGGTAGACCACCATGGCGTACCCCGAGAACTGCCACATCAGCGCGAAGATGACCGCCCAGAGCACGATCGTCTGGTTCCCCAGGAAGCTGATCGGGCCGATCCCGACCACGCCGAGGAGCAGGTTCACGATCCCGTTGTTGAAGTTGTACATCCACAGCCAGAACTGGGCGGTCACGACGAACGAGAGGCTCATCGGCAGGAGGTAGATCGTCCGGAACGCGTTCTCGAACCGGATCCCGCGGTCGATCAGGATCGCCAGCACGAGCCCCACGGCCAGCGTCAGGCCGGTGAACGCCACCAGCAGGATCAGGGTGTTGACCGCGGCGTCGACGAACCCCGCGTCCCCGAGCGCCCGGGCGTACATCCCGAGATCGAGGTTGCCGTAGTCGGGCGCGTTCGCGAACCCTTGGTAGTCGGTCAGCGAGATGAGGAGGTTCCAGACGATGGCCCCGTAGACGAACAGCGCGATGAGCAGGAACGGCGGCAGCCAGAACAGCGACGACTCGAGGAAGTCGCTCCCGAGACGCCGGTCTACCGCCGCGCCGACGCGGGCGAGCGGTCCCGGCTCGGACTTCGAGCCCGGATCGGGAGCCCGTTCGTTCACGACGCCGCCGTCGGTGCGGGCCTCGTCGTCCCGCGAGCGGCCGAGGGCGTCGGACAGGCGGCGGTAGAGGTCGAACATGCGGCTGCGATCAGTTCGAGACGGCGTCCAGGAAGCCCTGCGTGGCCGCGTCGACGTTGTACGGCCCGGTGAACTCCGAGGAGATGACCTCGTTGAGTTGGGTCCGGACCTCCGAGGTGACGCCGAGCCCGTGCTGGATGTTCGGCGGCCGGTTCTCCGCCTCCGCGAAGTCCTCGGCGGTCTCCTGGAGGTACGGCCCGAACTCGTCCAAGCTTACGTCGGTTCGGGTGGGGATCGATCCCTTGAACTGGTTGAACGCGATCTGTGCCTCCTGGGACCCCACGAACGCCTCCCACGCCTTCGACGCCTCGGGCGTCGGGTTGTTCGCGGGGTAGAGGAACGAGTCAAAGTGGAGCGTGTACATCCCCTCCGTGCCGGGGAACGTCTTGAAGCCCCAGTCCTCCTCGTAGTTGAAGTCCTCTGCGTTCCGGAACGCCCCCGCCGCCCAGTTACCCTGGTGGATGAACGCGGCGTTGCCGTTGATGATGTTCTGGTTGGACTGCGTCAGCCCGATCGAGGAGGCGTCCTCGCTGATGTAGTTCTCCAGCATCTCCGCGGTGTTCGCGAACGCCGCGCGGACGTCTTCCTCGGAGCCCTCGCCCGCGAGGAAGTCCATGTACGATTCGAAGCCGTTGGTACCGAGCATGACCGCGCCCCACAGTTGGGTGGTCGTCCACGTCCCCGACATCGCGTGGGTCATCGGGATCGCGTCGGTCTCGCTTTGGACCGTCCCGAGCGCGTCGATCAGCGCCGAGGGGCTGTTCAGCGAGTCCACGTCGATCCCGGCCTCTTCGACGACCGAGACGTTGTAGAACAGGCAGTTCAGCCGGTGGGAGCCGAGCGGGACCGCGCGGTAGCTCCCGCCCTGTTGGTGGAGGTCGATGGCCTCGTCGATCATCGCGTCCTCGAAGCCGTTCTCCTCCCAGACGTCGTCGACGCTGCCGAGGACGCCCTCGTACCGCTGGAGGTTCGGGCCGGGCCAGTTCGCGAACGACCCGGGCGGGTCGTTGCTCTGGAGCCGGTTGGCGACGACCGCGTCGAGGTTCTGGTTGCCGCCGCCCCCGATGGGGTTCATATCGAGTTCGAAGCCGTCGACGTTCTCGTTGAACGCCTCCGTCAGCGCCTCGGCCGCCGCGGCGCCGTCGCCGCCGGTCCATCCGTGCAGGACCTCGACGGCGGCGCCGGAGCCGCTCCCGCCGTCGCCCTCGGTCGTCGTGTCGCCGCCGTCGCCGCCGTCACCGTCGCCGCTCCCGCCGTCACCGTCGCCGCCACCGCCGCCACTACACCCGGCGATTCCTGCAAGCGCCGCGACGCCGGAGGCGCGAATGAACGTTCGTCGGGACGGCAGGGTGCCGTCATCGTCTTTGAGGGACATAACCATCCTGATTGTTACTACACATCGTAATAAATTTTTACTTCGGCTTCCCCGGCGCGGGTGTCGGTAACGAACCCGGTCGACCGTCTGTGTAATGAACGTACGTGATCTATTCACTTCCGTGTTTCGGGTCGCCGCGTCCGGGGCGCCGGGTGGTCAGTCGACAGGTTTGATTGCGGCGCGACGTAACCGGACCGTAGATGCGTGACTTTCTGACGCTGGACGCCCGCATCCTGTCGCTCGCGCTCGCGCGGATGGTCTCCGCGCTCGCAAACTCGTTTCTGGTGGTGGTGCTTCCGCTCTACATCGGGAGTCAGGCGGTGCGACTCCCGGCGATCACCGGGTCGACGGTGACGGCGTTCGGCATCGGGATCGGCGTCAGCGTGGAACTGCTGATCGCGATCGTGCTGTCGTTGTTCGGGTTTCTCAACAGCCTGAGCCAGCCGCTCACCGGCTCCGTCTCCGACCGGACCGGCCGCCGGAAGCCGTTCCTGCTCTTCGGGTTGGGGCTCGTCGCGACTGGGAGCGCGGGATACCTGGTCTTCACCGACTACGTGCTGGTGCTCGCGATGCGCGGGCTCCAAGGCGTCGGCGCCGCGTTCTCGATCCCGATCGCGGTCGCCTTGGTCAACGAACTCTCGGACCCCTCGGAGCGCGGGAACAACTTCGGGCTGTTCAACACGTTCCGGCTGCTGGGGTTCGGGACCGGCCCGCTCGTGGCCGGCGTGGTCGTCGCCGGCGGCCCCTACGCCCTCGCCGGCCGGCCGGTCTCGGGGTTCGACGCCGCGTTCCTGATCGCGGTGGTCGGCGCCGCGGCGAGTTTCGCGCTCGTGTCGGTATTGATCTCCGACCCCGAGCCCACCGAAGCCGCGAGCGAGGACGTCTCGATCCGGATCCGCGGCGAGGACGGGGGGCTGGATCCGGTGTTCGCGCTCGCGCTCGCGACGGTGGTGATGGCGCTGTCGATTGCGATCTACGCCCCGCTCGCGAACGTGATCAACGACCGGCTCGGTCAGGGGAGCTTCCTCTACTCGATCCAGTTCGGCGCGACGGTGTTCGCCAACGTGCTGTTTCAGCTCCCGATCGGCCGGCTCAGCGACCGGTACGGCCGCCGCCCGTTCCTGGTCGGCGGGTTCGTGCTGTTGCTGCCGACGACCTTGGCGCAGGGGTTCGTCACCGGGTCGGGCACGATGATCGCCGCCCGGTTCCTCCAGGGCCTCGCGGTCGCCGCGGTGTTCGCCCCGTCGTTGGCGCTCGCGGGCGACCTCGCCAGCGAGGGCGCGTCGGGGTCGACGCTGTCGCTTCTCACGATGGGGTTCGGGCTGGGGATCGCGTTCGGCACGCTGCTGTCGGGGATCCTGGTCGGGTTCGGGTTCGTGGTCCCCTTCGCGGTGGCGACCGGCGCCGGCGCCGTCGGGCTGGCGTTGATCGTCACGCAGGTGGCCGAACCGCGCCCCGACGGGGCCGCCGCCGCGCCCGCGGCCGACTGACGCGACGCGACGGGCGGGAGGCGGAGGCGTCCGAGGGGTGCGCCGGGCGCGTCGACCGGGTCAGCCCCCGCCGAGGTCGCCGACGACCGTCCGGGTCTGCTCGCGGAGGAACTGCGGGAGATACCAGTAGCCGCCGGCGAACGTCCCGGTGGTCCCCGACGCCTTCCACCCGCCGAACGGCTGCGCCTGCACGAGCGCGCCCGTGGTCGCGCTCCGCGCGCGGTTCACGTAACACATCCCCGACTCGATCCGGTCCAGCCACGTGTCGACCTCCGCCCGGTCCTCGGAGAACAGCCCGGCACAGAGGCCGTAGGAGCTGTCGTTGGCCTTCGCGATCGCCTCGTCGAGGTCGGCCACGGGGTGGATCGTCACGAACGGGAGGAACTGCTCCTCGCGTGCGAGGTCGTGGTCGTGGGAGAGCCCCCGGACGACCGTGGGCTCGACGAACCGCCCGTCGGCGAGTTCCGGCGTCGACGCCACCGACCCGCCGGTGAGGATTCGGCCGTCCCGCCGCGCCGCCTCGCAGGCCGTCTCGTACCGGTCGAGGGCGTCGTCGTCGATCAACGGCGACACGAACGCGCCGCGCTCCCGGGGCGGGCGGACGGAGAGCGCCTCGGTCGCCGCCACCAACTCGCTCGTGAACGGCTCGATCACGTCCTCGAAGACGTAGACCCGGGACGTGGCGGAGCACTTCTGTCCGGCGTACCCGAACGCGCCGTTTGCGACCCCCGAGACCGCCGTTTCGAGGTCCGCCGTGTCGGTCACGATCACCGGGTTCTTGCCGCCGAGTTCGGCGATCACCGGGCCGCGCTTGTCGCGTTCGAGGAACGTCCGCCGGATCCGGTCGCCGACGGCCCGGGAGCCGGTGAACGCGACCCCGTCGACGTCGTCGTGTTCGACCAGCGGCGTCCCGACCGCGCGCCCGTCGCCGGTGACGAGGTTCACGACGCCGTCGGGCACCCCCGCGGCCGAGAGGGCGTCGAGGACCGCGTGGGCGATCAGCGGGGTCGCGCTCGCGGGCTTCGCCACGACCGCGTTGCCGGTGACCGCCGCGGCGGTCACCATCCCGGTGAAGATGGCACACGGGAAATTGAACGGGCCGATCACGCCGAACACCCCGAACGGTTCGAGCCGGTTCCGGCAGTGTTGGCCCGGCGTCGGCTCGCCGGTGTCGTACCGGTAGCCGTCGGTGCGCTCGAACTCCCGGGCGTAGAACCGGAGGAAGTCGATCGCCTCGTCGACGTCGGCCATGGCTTCGGGCCGAGTCTTGCCGTTCTCGACCGTGAGGATCGCCGCGAGTTCGAACTTCCGGTCGGCGAGGCGGTCGGCGGCGCGGCGGACGATCCCGGCGCGCTCGGCGGGCTCCGTGGCCCGCCAGTCGCCGGACGCCGCGACGGCTGCGGCGACCGCGTCGTCGACGTCGGCGGCGGTCCCCGCGGCGAACCGCCCGACTTCGAGGTCGGAATCGGCGGGGCTCGTCACGGTGAACGTCTCGTCGGTCCGTACCCGCCGGCCGTCGATCCGGAGCGGGTGTGACGCCCCCAGGTCGGACTCGACGGCCGCGAGCGCGTCGTCGTACGCGGCGTGGAACTCCGCGACGGCCCCGCGGTCCCGGTGGCTCGGCAGCGTCAGTTCGTTTTCGAACGGTTGGGGCTCCATACCCGACGTAGCGCACCCACCGGTATGACGGTGTGTATCCGTCGGATGCCCGAAACGCCCGGTCGGGAGGCGCCGGCTACGGCGCGTCGTCGGTGGTGTCGACGCCGAGCGCCTCGTTCACGCCACAGAAGCAGGTGACGGCGTTGAACCCGAGCCCGACGGCACCTAGGGCGGCGACCAGCCCGACCGCCCGCCGGCCCGACCCCAGGAGCCCGATCGCGAGTCCCGTCAGGACGACGGCGGACAGCGCGCGCACGAGGCGGTCGCGACCGCCGACGTTGCGAGGGAGATCCATACCCGACGGTGGGCGCCGCGGGACTTACGTCTTTACCCGGGTCGCCGGGTAGTGTTTAGCTAAGCGACGACCGGCCGGAAACCCGCTCTCGGGTGGGACTGAAAGCGCGGGGGCTTCCGAAGTCTTCACCACACCGTTCACAGCGAAGTCACTCCTAACTACACAGTACCGGTCGCCGTCGGCCCGCCCGAGCGGCGTCGGCGGGGCGTCGACGCAGCCCGCGGTCGGTAGGGACACGCCTTTCACCCCGTTCCGCGAGAGTACATGCGTGCTCGAAGTAGCCGGACCGGTGGCCCTCTCGGTCGTCGCGACGCTCGTGATCTGGAAGGCGAGCGAGTACTTCGAGTTGGCCGCCGGGCGCCTCAGCAGACATTACGGCCTGCCGGTCGCCGCCCACGGCGCGGTCGTGGTCGCCGTCGGCTCCAGCTTCCCGGAGTTCAGTTCGGTCGTGATCAGCACGGTCGTTCACGACGAGTTCTCCTTGGGCGTCGGCGCGATCGTCGGGAGCGCGATCTTCAACCTCCTCGTGATCCCGGGGGTGTCCGCGATCTTCAGCGAGAACCTGGATTCGAGCCGCAGCCTCGTCCACCGGGACGCCCAATTCTACATCATCAGCGTCCTGCTGCTGTTCGTCGTGTTCGCGCTCGGGGCGACGTACGTCCCGGGCGGGACCAACCGGGCGGCGATCCTGACCCCGGGGTTCGCGGTCCTGCTGCTGGTGACGTACGCGGTCTACCTCTTCCTCCACCAGCAGGACGCGAGCGGGTACGTCGGCACCGGCGCGTCGTCGGTCAGCCCAGCCCGCGAGTGGGCCGTGTTGGCCGTGGCGCTCGTCGTGATCGCGGTCGGCGTCGAGGGGCTGGTGCGCGCCGCGCTCTCGTTGGGCGAGACGTTCGATACCCCCAGCTTCCTGTGGGGGCTCACCGTCATCGCGGCCGCGACGAGCCTCCCGGACGCCTTCGTCAGCATCAACGCCGCGAAGAGCGGCGACAGCGTCACCAGCCTGGCGAACGTCCTGGGGAGCAACACGTTCAACATCCTGGTCGCGATCCCGGTCGGAATCCTGCTCGGGGGGTCGGCGACGATCGACTTCCTCGCGGCGGTCCCCACGATGGGGTTCCTAGGGCTCGCCACGCTGGTGTTCGTCGTCTTCACCCGGACGGACCTGGAGCTGAGCGACCCGGAAGCCTACGGGTTCCTCGGGCTCTACGTCCTGTTTCTGGTGTGGATGACCTTGGAATCCGTCGGCGTGATCGAGACCGTCCGCGGGATCTGACGCCCCCCGACCTCCGGCCCGGGAGGAGCACCGCCGGTACGGTCTCCCGACCGGCCGGTAGGCAGGTCGTAACTATGTGGAATCCGGTTCTCGATAGGGGTGTGATGCGCGCTGACGACGGCGACGACCAGGGGAGGTTGCTGACGGCCGAGGTGGTGAGTTACGACGACGCACCGAGCGAGTGTACGATCTATCCCGAGGGCGTGAGCAAGGCCGAGCGAACGACCACGTGGATCACCGCGCGCGGCGACGCGTTCTGCTCGCTCCAGTCCCGGGAGTAGCCGACTGCGGGATCGCAAACGGCCCCGTGCCGACGGCGGGTCGGAACCGCAGCCCGCGGCTACCGCCCGGTATGCAGCGTGTAACTACGTGCCCGGTCGGCGTACTCCGAACGGGGATCCACAGCCTATGTCTCCACGATTCGACCGTCGAACCCACGGGGCGGAGGAGCGTCGCACGGACGACCGAACGGCCCGACCGTCCCGCCGGAGCGTCGGCATCCGGGCGGTCGTGGTGTACGAGCGGAACGAACACGGAGCCATGACGCTGCGGTGCGACAGCACCGACGCGACGTACCAGGTGGTCGGCTACGCGTCCCCGGAGCTCCGCGCGGTCGCCGGCCGACTCGAACGCGGCGCCACGGTCGAGGCGGAGCTGGTCCGGGTCGGGTGCCGTGGGAACGGGTGGTGGCTCCGGGCGCTGACCGTTCCGGTCGGGTGACGCCGGCGCCCGCCTGGTGAGACCGCACCGGCCGGTCGTCCGGGCGACCGGTCCGGCACCGTGCAAGGTAAAGTGGGTCTGCCGCGGACGTGGGGGTATGAGCGACGACGTCACCGACGCGGTCGACGAGGCGATCCTGTACGCGCTCCAGGAGGACGCCCGGAACATCTCCTCGGGGGAGATCGCCGAGCGGACTGGGACCTCGGGCAGCACCGTCCGCAAGCGGATCCAGCGGCTCGAATCCGAGGGCGTCATCAAGGGGTACAGCGCGGAGGTCGACTACCAGCGGTCGGGCTACCCGCTCCGTATGCTGTTGTTCTGCACCGCGTCGATCGCCGAGCGCGGCGACCTCATCCCCGAGATTCTCCGGATCGACGGGGTGGTGTCGGTCCAGGAGCTCGTCACCGGCGACCGGAACCTGCTGGTGACGGCGGTCGGCGAGTCCGACGGCGACATCACGCCGGTGGCCCAGGAGCTCGTCGAGATGGGGCTGACCGTGGCCGACGAGGTGCTGGTCCGGAGCCACGAGACCACGCCGTTCGGCCGGTTCGACGGCGACGGCGTCGGCGACGCGGAGTCCTAATACAGGACCCGGTCGACGTCCAGTCCGGTCGCCCGCCGGACCACCGCCCGGACGGGGTCCTCGGTGCCGGCGAGGTTGTCGGAGTCGCCGTCGAACACCACGAGCGCCGCCCGCTTCCCGGGGGCGATGACACCGCAGTCCAGCCCCACGGCCTCGGCGCCGGCCCGCGTCGCCATCCCCAAGACCTCCCGGGCGGTCACGTCGAACTGCTTTGCGGTGTACGCCATCTCCCGGAGCATCGACGGGGCGTTCAACATGACGTTGTCGGTCCCGAGCGCGACGGTGGTGTGATCCAGCAGCTCCCGCAGCGGCACCGCGCCCACGCCGAGCACGGTGTTCGCCCGGGGACAGACCGCCACCGGGACCTCCTGGTCGGTCACGCGGTCGAGGTGCTCCGCGCCGGCGTGGACCATGTGGACGAGCAGGTCGGGGTCCAGATCGAGCGCGGGGTAGATGTCGGTGGCGTCGGGCTCGCCGGCGTGGATCGCAAAGGGCACCCCGCGGTCGGCCGCGGCGGCGCGCTCGTCGGCGAACTCGTCGTCGTTGGCGCCGCTGGCGCCGTATCCGTCGGCGACGTCGAGTACCGAGGCGTCCCCGCTGCCGAAGATGAACGGGTCGACCGGCGTCGGCTCGGCGGCGTCCCGGAGCGCACGGGCGCCGGCCGGCCCCGACTCCCGGAAGTCGAGACACCGGGCCGTGCCGGTGCGGTGCATGAACCCGAGGGTGCGGCGCATCGCCGCCACCAACTCCGCCCGGGTGGCGGCGGCGAGCCGGCGGTGTTTGAGACTGTTCGGGGGGGCGACCGCCTCGTCGAGCGAGAGACCCACACCGGCTTCCTTCGCGACGGAGTCGCCGAGGTGGGTGTGTGCGTTGACGAACGCCGGGACGACGATGTCGGTCGACGACGTCGACGCCTCCTCGACCGCCGTGATCCGGCCGTCCTCGACTATGACGCGCCCGGAGACGGGATCGAACGACTCCCCGACCAGGACGGTGCCCGCGACCTCCTCCATACCCGAATCCCGGGGTCCGTGGTGTTATGGGTTTCTACACCCGCCGGCGGGCCGCGCGGACCCGGGGAGGGTGACCATCACGTTCTATAATTCAGGTTTCGGGAACGTTCTGGTAATTTAGACAGATTTAATAACCGTTTCGTTCGTATATCCGGCAGCGACGACCGATACCCGGAGCCACGACGGTGTCGGTCGCGGACGGTTCGAACGATGACGGAACAACAGAAGACGACGACGATCGGACAGCTCCCGACGCCGACAGCCACGGACGCCCGGCTCCCGCGGGTCCTGACGCGACTCGTGTGGGGGCTCTGGGTCGCGAGCCTCGGCGTGGCGGGCGTCCGGGTCGCCACCGGCGCCACGTGGGGGGTCGACGGCCTCGTGGTCGTCGACGGGCTGACGGCCGTGATGTGGGCGACGGTCACTTTCTTCAGCGGCATCGTCCACACCTACGCCCGGCGGTATCTGGCCGGCGACCGGAACGTCGAGGGGTTCTTCCTGCGCGTGTTCGCGTTCACGCTGACGGTGATGGTTCTGGTCGCCGCCGACGGCTTCGCGCTGTTCGGGGCGGCGTGGGTCGCGATGGGGCTCGTGATGGCCGGCCTGATCGGACACGTCGAGGGGTGGACACAGGCCCGGGCCGCCGCGGGGCTCGCCCGCCGGTACTTCCTGGCCGGCGGCGCCGCGTTCGCGGCCGCGCTCGGCGTGCTGTGGTGGACGACCGGCACCGCGTCGGTGTCGGGGCTGCCCGCGGCCGTCGCGGCCGCGCCGTCCGGCGTCGTGGTGTTCGCCGCCGCCGCGCTCCTGCTCGCGGCGATGATTCAGTCGGCGCTGGTCCCGTTCCACGGGTGGCTGCTCTCGTCGATGACCGCCCCCACACCGGCGTCGGCGCTGATGCACGCCGGGTTCGTCAACGCCGGCGGGATCCTGCTCGTGCGGTTCGCGCCGGTGGTGACCGCCGAGGCCGGCGTGCTGCTCGCGGCCGTGCTCGTCGGCGCGGCGAGCGCGATCCTCGGAAAGTTCCTGAAGACCGTCCGCACGGACGTCAAGGGCGAACTCGGCTGCTCGACGGTCGGGCAGATGGGCTTCATGATCGTCCAAGCCGGGCTCGGGTTCTTCGGGGCCGCGGTCACCCACCTGATCCTCCACGGGTTCTACAAGGCGTACCAGTTCCTCGGGTCCGGCGGCGAGGTCGCTCACGAGCGCCCGGCCGAGTCGGCCGACACCGGCTCCGTGACCCCGCTGGGGGTCGCCGTGACCGGCGGCACCGCGGTCGCCGGCGGCGTCACGTTCGCCGTGTTGACCGGCAAGGGAACCGCGTTCGACGCCGGGCTGCTCCTCGCCGGCCTCGTGGTGCTGACGGTGCTCCACGCCGCCCGGGAGGTGACGGCCGACGCCGCGCTTCCCCCGGTAGTTCGCTACGGCGCCGTGCCGGCGGTCGCGCTGCCGGCGATCGCGGTCTACGCCGGCGTCTATTCCCTCGTCGCCGGGCTGGTGTCCGAGCTCCCGGCGGTCGGGGAACCCGCGGCGCTGACCCCGGTTCACGGGGTCGTCGCCGTGGGGTTCCTCGCGGCGTATCTCGCGGTGGAGACCCGCGCGTACACCCGCAGCCGGCGGCTCTACGTGACGCTGCTCAACGCCGGCGAACCGGCCCTTGACACCCAGGTGTCGGCCGCGGAGGACTACGATGAGTACTGACGAGACCCCCCACATCGAGAGTTGTATCGACGCCGCGGCCGACGCGGTCGGCGCGGCGTGGCCGCTTCACTCCTTCGTGACCGCGAACCCCCTCTCGGGGTTCGAGGATCGGCCGTTCCACGAGGCCGTCGCCGACGCCGGCCGGCTGCTGGGCGGCGACGGCTACCCGAGCGCGTCGACCGTCCGGGACGCGTGGACCGAGGGCCGGATCGACCCCGACACGCTGCGCGCGGAGCTCGACGCACACGGGTACGACACCGACCCCGAGGCGTCGCTCGACGCGATGGCCGCCGCGGAGTCTGGGTCCGACGCCGGCGACACGGCGTCGCCCACGACCGACCGGGTCGACGCCGTCCTCACGAAGTGGCTGGCGGCGTTCCTCGACCAGGGCCAGGCGGCGTGGCCGATGCCGGACCGCGACCGCGGGTTCTACGCGGCGTTCCGGGGGCTCGCTCGCCACGACGGCGACGTTCCGGGCGCCGGCGCGCTCGCCGACCTCCCGGAGGACCCGGTCGACGCGATCCGGAGTCAGCTCGATGGCCTCCCCCCCGAGCGGTGGGAGGCGATCCTGGCGTTCCACCTGGCGGCGCTCCCCGGCTGGACCGGGCTGGTGAAGCGCCGGGCCGCCGACGGCGGCGCGTGGCAGTCGGCGTACCCGGTCACCCTCGCGGGGTATCTGGCGGCCCGGCTGGCGCTCGTCGAGCGGTTCGACGCCCCGCTGACGCCCGCGGAGGCCCCCGGCGGGGAGGACGCGGCGCGGTCAGCGCCCGGGACCGTCCCCCGCGCGGAGGCGTGGTTGACCGCGTGGGAGGCGACCTACCGGGCGGAGCTGACCGACGCGTTGACCCACGCGAGCGAGCGGCTGGCGCGCGACGACGACGACGGCGGGGACCGTCCCGACGCACAGCTGACGTTCTGTATCGACACCCGCTCGGAGATCATCCGCCGGCACGTCGAGGCCGCCGGCGACTACGAGACCCACGGGTACGCGGGCTTCTTTGGCGTGCCGATGCGGTACGACGGCTACGGCGCCGACGTGACGATCGACGCGTGTCCGCCGATCGTCGACGCCGAACACCGGATCGCCGACCGTCCCGCGACGGGACGCGGCGGGGAGGCGGCGGCACACGACCGGTGGCACGCCGCGCTCGACCGCGCGACCGAGGCGATCGAGGACCTCCGGTCGAACGCCGCGACCGCGTTCAGCTTCGTCGAGAGCGCCGGCGCGGGGTACGCCGCGGGGCTGGCGCTCCGGACCCTGCTCCCCCAGCGGGTCCACGACCTGCTCGACGCCGCCGACCGGCGGCGCCCACACGCCCACGAGTTCTGCACGCCCGACTTCGAGGCCGCCGACGGCGACGGTGACCTCCCCGAGGGACTCACGCTCGAAGAGCGGGTGGCGTACGCCGCCGCGGCGTTCGAACTCACCGGGATCGAGGAGTTCGCCCGCGTCGTCGCGTTCGTGGGGCACGCCAGCCGGACGACCAACAACCCCTTCGGTTCGAGCCTGGACTGTGGCGCCTGCGCCGGCAACCCCGGCGGCCCGAGCGCCCGCGTCCTCGCCGCGATCTGCAACAACGACGCGGTCCGGGCGGAGCTCCGCGACCGCGGGATCGACGTGCCCGACGACACCGTCTTCGTCGCCGGCGAGCACGACACCACGATCGACGCGGTGACGCTGTACGACGGGGACGTCCCCGACTCCCACGCCGACGATCTCGAACGGCTCCGGGCGGACCTCGAAACCGCCCGCGCCGGCGCGGCCGCGGAGCGCGCCGGGGACATGGGCGCGGGGGTGGCGTCCGACGCCGACGCCGCCGTCCGAGAGGTCGAGCGCCGCGCGGCCGACTGGGCGGAGACGCGCCCCGAGTGGGGGCTCGCCGGGAACGCGGGGTTCGTGATCGGCCCCCGCGAACTCACCGCCGACCTCGACTTGGACGCGCGGTCGTTCCTCCACTCCTACGACTGGCGGACCGACCCCGACGGCGACGCGCTGGAGGCCATCCTCACGGGGCCGATGGTGGTGACCCAGTGGATCAACGCCCAGTACTACTTCTCGACGGTCGACGCCGCGGTCCACGGCAGCGGCTCGAAGGTGACGCAGAACCCGGTGGGCAACGTGGGCGTCTACCAGGGGAACGGGGGCGACCTGCGGACGGGGCTGCCGTCGCAGTCGGTGATGGCCGCCGACGGCGAGCCGTACCACCAGCCCCTCCGGCTGTCGACGGTCGTCCACGCCCCGACCGACCGCGTGACCGAGATCCTCGCCGACCACGGCGACCTGGCGGGGCTGCTCGACAACGGGTGGCTCTCCGTGACCGTGGTCGACCCCGAACGGGACCACCGCGCGTTCCACTACGCCGGCGACCTCGAGTGGACGCCGGCGGCGGCGCCGGAGCCGGCACCGGCGGCCACCGCCCCGGAAGCCGAACCGACGGCGCCGGCCGCCCCCGCCGACGACGACTGACGGCGCGGGCGCCGGAGGCCCCCCGGACCCCGAGCCGACCGACCGGTTTAATCAGCCCTCGGCGCGTAGGGCCGGTATGATATCGCGGGCCCTCGTACCGGTGGACGAATCCGAGATGGCCGAGCGGGCCCTGGAGTACGCCCTCGAGAACCACTCCGGCGCCGACATCACCGTACTGTACGTCGCCGGGGGTCCCTCGGCCATGGGCGGGGCGGCGGCGGGGCTGGCGCTCGAAGACGACGCCTCCGGGGCCGCCGAGGCGGCGGCCGAGGAGGTGTTCACGAAGGCACGGGAGGCCGCGGCGGAACGGGGCGTCGAGATCGACACCGAGGTCGGGATGGGTCACCCCGTGCGCGTCATCCTGAACCGCGCCGGGGAGTACGACGTCGTGGTGCTCGGGAGCCACAGCGGGTCGCTGACCGATCGGCTGTTCGTCGGCAACGTCGCGAAGAAGGTGGCCCACCAGTCGCCCGTTCCGGTGACCGTCGTTCGGTGAGCGGTCGGGAGAACCGTCCGGGAGGTGGGCAGCCCCCCGGGGGTCTCCGACTGGAGACAACAGGACACGAGGCGACGACGCGTCGAACTCGGGCCCTGCCATCGGTATATACGAGCCGCGGACGTATTGAGCGTTGCCCCGGGGAGCGTCAGTACTGTTCAGGTGAGAGTGAGAGCAGTATGAACGGCGAGGTGAAGACCTCGGACGCCCCGCCCGTCGGTGGGTTTCCTGCCGGTCGCCGCTTGAGTAAACACGACTGGAAGCGCCGCTCAACTCAGGAACAGCCGCCGGTCAGCGCGCTCGTGGTCCGCCGAGAGCACGTCCACGAGCGGGGTGAACGACGTCATCCCGTCGAGCGTCCGGTCGGCGCTGTCGTCGACGGCCGCCCGGACCGTCGGCCGGAGGTCGTCGAGGGTGCGCTGGACCGCGGTGTGACCCGCCGGAAGCAGGCGCTGGGCCGCGCCGAGCAGCCCGGTCAGGAAGCCGTGGCAACACGCCAGACACGCCCGTCGTTCCCCCACGCCGGCCCGTCCGGTCACGGCCCCCAGCACGGCCGGGTAGGTGCCCGGGGCCGTGCCGTCGTCGACCGCGTCGGCGTAAGCGTCGAGCAGGGAGTCCGACCGGAGGTCACGCTGGAGCGAGAGCAGCCGGGCGCCCGACCGGGTGGCGCTCTCGCGGAACTCCGCCGGAACGGTCGCCGCGTTCAGCCGGCGGTCGGCCTCGCGGATCCCCGCGACGTCGTCGTCACGCGCGGCGGCGTGGGCCGCCCGCAACGCTACGAGGTCGGCCGTGCCGACCTGGTTTCGGAGGTAGGTTTCGAGCAGCGCGTGCAGGTCGGAGACGTCCGCCACGCGGCCCGTCTCGACGAACCGTTCGAGGCCGTAGGACATAGAGTTCGTACCCACTGGGAGGGCGGAGTCCGCGAGCCGGAACGCTTCCAGCGCCGCGTCGTCGTCAGCCATCGCCGTCCTCCGTAGCGGGAGGCCCACGGCCGGGGATGTCCGCGTGCGAGTGCGCGTGGTCGTGTGCGTGCGCACCACCGCCGTGCTCGTGGGCGTGTGTGTGCTCGTCGCCGTTCCCGCCGTGGTCGTGTGTGTGGCCGTCCGCACCGTGACTGTGGTCCGGCACGTGCCCGTCGTCGAACGTCGTCGGCGGGACCGACTCGAAGCGGGTCGTCACCCCCGCTGGGAGGTCGCCGTCGATCGCCGACCGCATCCGCTCGCGGGAGTCGGGCACCGGAAACAGCGCCTCCGAACCTCGGACCGCGAGGTCCCAGTGGCGGTTTCCGGCGGCGTGACCCACGGCGAGCGCCGCGGTCGCGGACACGTCGGCGTCGCCGAAGTCGATCACGAGGGCGTCGACGGCGGCGAGTTCGACGACGAGCAGCGCGCCGTCGTCGGTTTCGAGCACGTCGCCGTCGCCGAGCTCCCGGGCGACGACGATCCCCACGTCGGTTCCCTCGACCGTCTCCGTTCGGACCCGGGAGCGCCGGCGCTCGACGTCCGAGAGCACCACGCGGAGGGGGTCGATGCCGGCGAGCCGCGACGCCACCGCCCCGTCGTCCCGGTGGCCGAGATACCGCTCTGCGACCAGCATCAGTACCGCCTCCCCGACGGGGCCGGCCCTCCGAGCAGGCGCCGTCGGCCCCGGTCCCGCGCGGCGTGGAGCGCCGCCACCGTCGTCTCCGCGCGGTGTCCGAGCGCGCGGACGACCGCGCCGGCGCCGTTCGGGAGCGCGGTCGCCCCGGCGCGCGCGTCGCAGCCGGCGACCGCCGCGTGGAGCCGGTCGCTCAGCGCCGCGGCGTCGCGGTCGGGCGCCACGACGAACAGCGATCCGTGGACCGGGAACTCCCCGAGGACCCCCGGCGCGGTCGGGTCGGCGTCCTCTCCCAGGTGCGTCGCGTCCTCGAACAGCGGGCCGTCGGGGCCCGACCCGCGGACGCGCGAGCAGTACCGTTCGAACGCGAAGCGCTCGCCGCGCGCCAGCCGGCCGGGGACGACGACGTCGCCCAGGATCGCCGTGGCGTCGCCGGCGACGTCGAGGCCGGTCTCGACGTGGTAACGGGCGTCGGCGTGGAGGATCGTCGGCTCGGGAACGTACTCGAGGTGACCGCCCGGCCCGACCGACAGCGACACGTCCGCGGCCGCGTAGTTCCGGCCCATCGACTGGACCTTCGTCGACCCGCCCGTCGAGACGTGGGCGAGCGCGTCGGCGCCGACGGCAACGTCGACGTTGCGGCGGTCCCCCTGCGCGACGCCGCCGGCCGACGACTGGACGAGGACGGTGGCCACGTCGGGATGCGGGTCGTGGTCGAGCGTCCCCGACACGTGGAACGGCGCGGTCGCGTAGTCCTCGATCAGCGCGGTGCCCCCCGCAGTCCGCCGGAACGTCAGCTCCAGCCGGCCGTCCTTCCCGGGGGAGCCGACCGCTGCCTGCGGGAGCGGCTCCGCGGCGTACGCCTCGAACGACGGGTGCGGGGCGTCGGCCGCCATCAGGCGAACAGCACCCCCTCGCGGACGTGGGTCAGGACCTCGTCGAGCCCCTCGCCGGCCTTGCAGTCGGTGAACACGAACGGGCCCTCGCGGACCGCGTCGGCGTCGCGTTCCATCGCGCCGAGGTCGGCGTCGACGTGCGGCGCGAGGTCCGTCTTGTTGATGACGAGGAGGTCGCAGTCCACGACCCCCGGGCCCCGCTTCCGCGGGATGTCGTCGCCCTCGGCGACGCTGATGACGTACAGCGAGTAGTCGGCGAGTTCGGGGTTGAACGTCGCCGCGAGGTTGTCGCCGCCGCTCTCGATCAGGACGAGATCCAACTCCGGATGGTCGCCGAGGAACGCGTCGATCTGCCGGAGGTTCATCGAGGGATCCTCGCGGATCCCGGTGTGGGGGCACGCGCCGGTCTCGACGCCGGCGACCAGATCCGGCGGGACGACCCCATCGAACCGCTCCCTGAGCCGGTCGGCGTCCTCCTGGGTCAGGATGTCGTTCGCGACCACGCCCACGTCGAGCCCGGCTGCCCGCAGTTCCGGGACGACCTCGGTCAGAAGCGAGGTCTTCCCGGAGCCGACCGGCCCGCCGATCCCGACGGTCGCGACGTCCCGGTGTGTGCGGCTCATTCCGGGTCCTCCTCGTCGGCCACCGCGTCCGTGCCGTGGGTCGCGTCGTCGCCGTCCCCGCCGTCGACGCTGTCGGCGCGGATCGGGTCGTGGACCGTGACCAGCTTGGTGCCGTCGGGGAACATCGGCTCGACCTGGACCATGTCGATCATCTCCGGGACCCCCTCCATCACGTCGTCGCGGCCGAGCAGCCCCGTCGCACCCGACCGGATCGCCGCGACGGACTGCCCCTCCCGGGCGCGCTCGATGCACCAGTCGCTGATGTACGCGACCGCTTCGGGGTGACTCAGCAGGACGCCGCGCCGCTTGCGGCGCCGTGCGACCTCCGCGGCGGTGAACACCGTCAGCCGTTCTTCCTCCTTTGGTGTGAGTTTCATCGTCAGATGGTGTACCGTTGTGCGAGCGGGAGCTCCGACGCGGGCTCGCAGGTGACGTGTTCGCCGTCGATCGTCACCGCGAACGTCTCGGGGTCGACCTCGATGTCGTCGGGGCAGTAGTCGTTGTAGAGCATGTCGCCCTTCCCGGGCGTGCGGGTCCCCTCGACCGGGAGGACCCGCTTCTCCAAGCCGTAGGCGTCGCCGACGCCAGCGTCGACGGCGGCCGGCGAGACGAACGACGCCGACAGGGCGTGTTTGGCGCCGCCCTTCGCGCCCGCCCGTTCGCGCTGTTTCACCGGCTCGCAGGTCATGAGCGACCCGTTCGCCTCCCCCATCTCCGAGTGGACGGGGAACCCGCCTTTGAAGATCATCGCGGGCTTGACCCCGAAGAACGCCGGGTCCCACAGGCAGACGTCGGCGAGCTTCCCGGGTTCGAGCGACCCCACGTGCTCGTCGATCCCCGACGCGATCGCGGGGTTGATGGTGTACTTCGCCAGGTAGCGTTTGATCCGGCGGTTGTCGCCGGCGGCGTCCGCGTCCGCCGGCACCGGGCCGCGCTGGGCCTTCATCTTCGAGGCGGTCTGCCACGTCCGGGAGATCACCTCGCCGACGCGACCCATCGCCTGGGCGTCGGAGGTCATCATCGCGATCGCGCCCATGTCGTGGAGCACGTCCTCGGCGGCGATGGTCTCCGAGCGGACCCGCGACTCCGCGAACGCGACGTCCTCGGGCACGTCGGGGTTCAGGTGGTGGCAGACCATCACCATGTCCAGGTGTTCGTCGAAGGTGTTGTCGGTGTACGGCATCGAGGGGTTCGTCGACGACGGGAGCATGTTCGGCTCGCCCACCAGCTCCATGATGTCGGGGGCGTGGCCGCCGCCGGCGCCCTCGATGTGGAACAGGTGCATCGTGCGGCCGTCGACCGCCTCGAAGGTGGTCTCGAGGAACCCCGCCTCGTTGAGCGTGTCGGTGTGCAGACACACCTGGACGTCCATGTCGTCGGCGACCGACAGGGCGGTGTCGATGGCCGCGGGCGTCGACCCCCAGTCCTCGTGGAGCTTCAGCCCGCAGACGCCGGCGCGGATCTGCTCGCGCAGCGGCGCCGGATCGGAGGCGTTGCCCTTCCCGTAGAACCCGACGTTGACCGGCCACTCGTCGGCGGCCTGGAGGAACCGCTCGACGTTCTCCGGGCCCGTGGTCGTCGTCGCCGCGCCGCCGCCGTAGCCGCCGCCGAGCATCGTGGTGATGCCGGAGGCGAGCGCGTGGTCGTGGAGCTGCGCGGAGTTCCAGTGGACGTGGACGTCGAGCCCGCCGGCGGTCGCGATCCTCCCCTCCGCGGGGTACGCGTCGGTCGACGGCCCGACGACCATGTCCACCCCGTCCATCGTGTCGGGGTTACCCGCCTTCCCGATGCCGACGATCTCGCCGTTCCGGATCCCGATGTCGCCCGCGACGATCCCGACGACGGGGTCGAGCACGGTGGCGTTGGTGATGACCCAGTCCAGCGCCCCCTCGCGTTGGGTCGCGTCCGGCGCCATCCCGAGCCCGTCGCGGAGCGTCTTCCCGCCGCCGAAGACCGCCTCGTCCCCGTGGGTCCGGAGGTCGGCCTCGACCGCCGCGAACAGCTCCGTGTCGCCGAGTCGGACCGTGTCGCCCTCGGTGGGGCCGTACAGCTCGGCGTAGTTCCGCCGGTCGATCTCGCGGGTCATTCCGGCTCCCCGTCGTCGGCGCCGACGTCCGCCCGCTCCCCGGCAGCCGCATCGGCGCCGGCGTCCCGGAACCCCCGGGCTCGGGCGCGCTCCAGCGCCGCCGCGGGGTCGCCGTCGACGCTGCCGTTCACGAGGCCGTTCATGCCGTAGGCCCGGCGTTTGCCGCCGATGGCGACGAGTTCGACGGTCCGTTCGTCGCCCGGCTCGAACCGGACGGCGGTGCCGGCCGGGACGTTCAGCCGCATCCCGTAGGCCGCCTCACGGTCGAACGCGAGCGCGGCGTTGGCCTCGAAGAAGTGGAAATGCGACCCCACCTGGACCGGTCGGTCCCCGGTGTTGCCCACGGTCACCTCGGCGGTCTCCCGGCCCTCGTTCAGCGTGACCGACCCCTCGCCGACCCGGATCTCGCCGGGGACGAGGTCGCCGGTCACCGACGGCCCTCCCGAACGGGGCGGCGAAGCGTCGGGCGGCTCGTTGTCGGATCGTTCATCATACACCTCCGTATTAGGTCATTCGGGATAAAAAAGAACTGATGAGACAATACTTACCCAATCGAAAACGGGTTCAACCCTACGTCGTAAATCCGGAAGCGATGCACCCGGACCTGTGCCCGAGACGGGCCACGCCCCAGCCGACGACACGAGACCCGGACGGAGCGACCGGCGCCGCCCCCGAGCAGGTATGAGCGTGACGCTGCTCGGGGCGGTCGCCACCGCGGGCGTCCTGGGGATCACCCACGCGGTCGAGCCGGACCACGTCGCGGGGATCACGTCGCTGACGGGCCGGTACGGCGACGCCAGGCTGTCGGCGTTCGTTGGCGCCTGCTTCAGCCTCGGCCACGTCGCCCTGGTCGTCTGCTGGCTCGGCGTCGGCTCCCTGCTCCTCGGCCGGACGGAGTTCCCGGCGGCGTTCGACGCGGTCGGAACCGTCGGAGTGGCCGTCGTCCTCGGCGTCCTCGGGGCGGCGCTCGCAACCGGCGGCCTCCGGCGGGCGGTCTACGAACACGCCCACGACAGCGACGCCCACAGACACGTCCACGTCCGGCTCCCGTTCGTCGGCGGCGACGAACACGATCACGACCACGCCGTGGCGGGCTATCTCAAAACCGGCGTCGTGGGGGCGCTCTTTACCCTCTCGCCGCCGCTCTCCATGATCGTGTTCTCGTCGACGCTGCTGTCGGCCGGGCCGGAACTCGTCGCGGTCGCGGTGGGGACCTACGCCGTCGCGATCACCGGCACGATGAGCGCGCTCGGCGCCGGTGCCGGCGCGGTGTTCGGGCGGACCGAGCGGCTGAACGCCCGGGTCCACGGCGCCGCGCAGGCGGTGACCGGCGTCGCGGTCGTCGGACTCGCCGGCTCCCTGCTGGTGGACGTGGTGCCGGCGGTCGGGTAGCGCCGGCGCCCGACGGTCCGAGCGACTTCCCGGCGGGTTCCGGGCGGGCGTGGCGGGGATTTATTATTACCGGCGCGAAAACGGAAGTAGCATTCCGGTATGTCGACCGACACGCAGACCCCCCCGTCCGACCTGACCGCCGAGGAGCTGCTCGCCGCGGAGCGCGCGCGGCACCGCGACCGGACGCCGAACTCCGCCGCGCTGGCGGACGACCTCCACGAACTCGTCCCCGCCGGCGTCTGTAGCACGTTCCGCGCGTTCGACCCCCACCCGATCCACGCCGAGCGGGCCGAGGGAACGACCCTCTTCGACGTCGACGGCAACGAGTATCTCGACTTCGCGCTCAACAACGGGACCCAACTCGTGGGGCACACCCACCCGGAGCTCTCCGAGGCGGCGATCGACCAGATCGGCGACGGCACCCTCTACACCCGGCCGAGCCGGCTGATCGAGTACGCCGCCGAACCGCTGATCGACCGGTGGGACGCGATCGAGCAGGTCCGGTTCACGAACAGCGGCACCGAAGCCGTGATGCACGCGACCCGGCTCGCACGGGCGTACACCGGCCGCGAGAAGATCATCCGGATGGAGGGGGCGTACCACGGCGCCCACGACCCCGCACTGGTGAGTTCGATGCCCCCGCTGGAGGCGGCGGGGGCGGCGACCGACCCCAACGCAGTCGCGGAGTCACAGGGGATCCCCGACGGCGTCCCCGAAGGGCTGCTGCTCGCACAGTACAACGACGCCGGCAGCGTGGAACGGCTACTGCGCGAGCACGGATCGGACGTCGCTGCGATCCTCGTCGAGCCCGCGTGTCTGAACCTCGGGGTCGTGGAACCGGAAGACGGCTTCCTCCGGCGGCTGCGCGAACTCGCCGACGAGTACGGCGTGGTGTTGCTGTTCGACGAGGTGAAGACCGGCGTGAAACTCGCCCCCGGCGGCGGTGCGGAGTACTACGGCGTCCAGCCGGACCTGGTCGCGCTGGCGAAGGCCATCGGCGGCGGCTATCCGGTCGGCGCGTTCGGCGGCCGCCGGGCGCTGATGGAACGCATCGAGGCCGACCTCCGGAAGGGCGCCGCGACCGGGATGGCCCACTACGGGACCTACAACGGGAACCCGCTGGCGCTGCGTGCGGTGGGCGTCACGCTCCGGGAGGTGCTCGACGCCGACGCCTACGATCACGTCACCCGGCTAGCCGAGCGGCTCGCTGAGGGCTACCGCGACGTGATCGACGACGCCGGGCTCGACGCCCACGTGAAGACCGCAGGGTCACAGGGGATGGTCCACTTCACCGACCACCCGATCCGGACGTTCCGGGACTGGGAACACGTCGACGAGGAGCTCCACGAGGCGTACTGGATCGGGATGGTGAACCGCGGCGTGCTCCCGCATCCCCACGACGCGTCCCAGCAGTGGACCCTGAGCGTCCAGCACACCGCCGACGAGGTCGACGCCCACGTCGAGGCGTTCGCCGACGTCGCCGACGCCGTCGCCGCGGCGCAGGAGTGATTCGATGGCGACCGACGCCGACCAGCGCACCTACGACGTCCTCCGGCTGCTCGCCGAGTTCGAGCCGATCGGCAGCGTCCACCTCACCGAGCACCTCCGGGAGCGGGGCTACTCGATCACCGAACGCACGGTGCGGCTGATCCTGTCGGACCTCGACGGCGACGGCCTGACCGAGAAGGCGGGGGGAAAGGGGCGGCAGTTGACGCCGGCGGGGCGCGCGGAACTCGAACGCGGCCGGGTCAGTGGGCGGACCCAACACGTCCGCGAGCGGCTCTCCGACCTCACGAGCCGGGTCACGTACGATCCGTGGGACGACGCGGGCTCCGTGGTCGTCGGGACCGTGCGCGTCCCGGGCGGGGAGCGGTCGACGCTCGAACGGCTCCTGACGGGGCTCGACGGGTCGCCGCTCGGCCCCGTCGTCGCCGCCATCGAGGAGCGCGACGGCGCCTTGGAGGTCGCGGTCCCGTCGAGTGTGACCGTCGACGGGGTGTTGCTGTCGCACGGCATCGACAGCCACCCCGACACGTTGGGGCTGGTGGAGTACCGGGCGGACCCGCCGGCGGGGTCGCTGCCCTACGACGACGACGCCCCAGCAGAGGGCGGCGGCGCGATCAGGCGGTTCACCGACGTCGTGAGCGACGAGCGCGCGACCCTCGATCTGGTGTCGCTGCTCGTCGGCGCGAACCGAACCGACGTTGCGGCCGCGGTCGACGGCGACACCGGACTCCTGGTGGCCGACAACCGCGAGATCCCGCTGGCCCGGTACGACGCCGCCGACGAGCTCGTCCCCGGGATCCGGGACCGGCTGGGGGGCGTCTTCGACCTCCGCCGGCCGCGGGAGTCGGGGCCGTTCCCGTGGGGCCAGCCGGGGTGGACGTTCGCGTCGCTCACCTACGCCGGGATCGCGGAGTGCGTGATCGGCCGGTGCGTCGAGGCCGGGATCGCGACCGAGTGGGAGACCCTTGCGGGGATCCGTCGGCGGTCGGCCCTGTCCGCTCCCCGATCTCACGTGGACGATCGTAGCGATTCGTGGACGTTCGGTTAGTCGACGGGCGGATCAGTAGCGAAATACCCAAACATCGTGTGATTCTCGTCGGTGTATAGAAGCATTTATCCCTGAAGAAGAAAGTCCGACACACGGTGGCAATCCTATGCCAGGACAAGACACACACAACCGTCGCGAGTTCCTGCGGAAGACGACTGCGGGCGTGGGGGCGGCCGCGCTCACGGGGCTGGCCGGGTGTTCCGGCGGCGGGGTTCTCGGGGGCGCAAGCGAGCCGAGCGGCCCGCTGACCGTCGCCGTCTACGGCGGAGTCTTTCAGGAGGTAATGGACGAACAGCTGTTCGCGCCGTTCAACGAGGAGTTCGACTTCGAGGCCCAGTCGGAGGCCCAGCCGACCGCCGAGGAGGCGCTCACCCAGTACGAGAACGCCGTCGGCGCCGGCGAGGCCCCGGTCGACGTCGCCATTCTGGCGAACACCGGCGTCCTCCAGGGGCTCAACTCGGATCTCTTCCACCTCTGGGAGGACGACTTCGAGAACCTCCAGTACATCAGCGACGGGCTGATCCGCGAGGTCGACGGCGGGATCGCGAGCATCGGCGCGCTGTCGTGGTACATCAACCTCGTCCAGAACACCGACGTCATCAGCGAACCCGTCGACACGTGGGAGGCGCTGTGGGACGGCCAGTACGAGGACCGGATGGCGCTGCTCAGCTACGCCTCCAACTCCTTCCTGCTCGAAGTCACCGCGAACCTCTATTTCGACGGTAACGAGACGCTCAGCTCCCGGGACGGCGTCGAGGAGGTCCTCGGAAAGCTCGAAGAGGTGAAGCCGCAGGCCAACATGTGGTACGAGAACGAGGCCGAGTTCCAACAGCGGCTCCGGGACGCCCAGGTGCCCGCGGGGATGCTCTACAACGACGTGACGCTGGTCATGCAGGAGGAGGGCGCGCCGGTGCAGTCGAACTTCGTCCAGGAGGGGTCGATCCTGGACTCCGGCCACTGGGTCACGCTGAAGACCACGGAACTCACCGCGGAGGCGCGGCAGTTCATCGACTACGCGAGCCGGCCGGCGGTCCAGGACCGCGTCGCCGAGAACCTGTTCACCAGCCCGACGATCGACCGGCAGTACTCGGAGATCGACGAGGAGACCTACCGGACCATCGCCGGCCCCGGCCCCGGCGAGGCCATCGTTCCCAAGTACGACCTCTACGTCGAGGAGGAAGACTGGATCAACGAGCGGTGGAACGAGTTCATCATCGACTAAGTCGATGGAGCGACTCCCCCTCCAGTAATGAGCGGCATCACCCTCTCGGGGTTGACCAAACGGTACGGGAGCGACGTCCTCGCGGTCGACGACGTGGATCTCGAGATCGAGAGCGGCGAGTTCGTCACGCTCGTCGGCCCCTCGGGCTGCGGGAAGACGACGACCCTGCGGAGCATCGCGGGGTTCGAGATGCCGACGGCGGGGTCCGTCCGAGTTGGCGGGGTCGACGTCACCGACGCGCCGCCCTACGAGCGCAACACCGGGATGGTCTTCCAGGACTTCGCGCTGTTTCCGCACATGACCGTCTTCGAGAACGTCGCCTACGGCATGGAGGCCGACGGCGGCTACACCCGGGCGGAGATCGAAGACCGGGTCGCCGAGATGCTGGCGCTCGTCGAACTGCCGGAGTTCGGCGACCGGTATCCCGACCAGCTCTCCGGCGGCCAACAGCAGCGCATCGCCCTAGCACGGGCGTTGGCACCGCAGCCGGACGCGCTCCTCCTCGACGAGCCGCTGGCGAGCCTCGACAAGAAGCTCCGCGAGCAGATGCAGGTGGAGCTCCGGCGGATCCAGGAGGAGATCGGCATCACCACCGTCTTCGTGACTCACAACCAGGAGGAAGCGCTGACCATGTCCGACCGCCTCGCGGTGATGAACGAGGGGCGGTTCGAGCAGGTCGGGCCGCCGGAGGACGTCTACGACGAGCCGGACTCCCGGTTCGTCGCCGACTTCATCGGGACCGCGAACATCTTCGACAGCTCGGTCACGGGCGTCGAGAACGGCTACGCCACGGTCGACGCCGGGGGTACCGCGATCGAGGCGGTGCGGAGCGACGGCGTGGCCGCCGGCGACGAGGTCTCCGTGATCGTCCGCCCCGAGCGGTTCCGGTTCGCGTCGGAGGCCGCGGCGGTGAGCGCCGACGACGCGGCGAACGTCTTCGAGGGCGAGATCACGTTCAAGCGGCATCTCGGCAGTAGCGTCGAATCCCGGCTGGAGACCGCAGACGGCCGTGAACTCGTCGTCGTCCACCGGAGCGGGCTCCACGACCACGAGCCGGGCGACAGGGTGACCGTCTCGGTCGACGCCGACGACTGTCGGCTCGTGACCCGGTAGATGGCGACCGAAACCTCTCCCGGAAACGAGTCCGGCACGTCGGGACGGGCGGGCATCGCGGGGAAGGCCAAGTGGTACGTCCTCTCGTACCCGCTCGTGTGGCTGCTGGTCGTGTTTCTGGTTCCGCTGGGGATGCTTGTCGTGTTCAGCTTCTGGGTGAACATCCCCGGGGGCCAGTACCGCCCGGGCGTCACGCTGGAGAACTACGTTCGCTTCCTCACGCAGTCGATCTACCTCCAGCAGTTGCGGGTGACGATCGAGCTCTCGCTCATCACGTCGCTGGCCTCTCTGGTGCTCGGCTACCCGCTCGCGTACTTCCTCGCGCGGCTCGACCGGCCGTGGCTCCGGAGCACGCTTCTGGTCACCATCATCTCGTCGCTGTGGATCACCTACGTCATCCGGGCGTACGCGTGGCAGGTCATCCTCGCGTCGGGCGGCATCGTGAGCTCCGTCGGGGTCGCGATCGGCGTGCTCGAAGCCCAGACCTCCTTCTACCCGGGATACTGGGGGCTCGTCGTTGGCATGGTCTACGTGTTCCTGCCGTTCATGGTGTTGACGTTGTACAGCAGCATCCGGAACCTCGACGGCGAGCTGCTGGAGGCGTCGAAGAACCTCGGCGCGGGGCCGTTGCGCACGTTCCGGAAGGTCACGCTGCCGCTGACCAAGAGCGGGATCACGAGCGGAACGGCGCTGGTGTTCATCCTCGCGCTAGGGTCGTACGTCCTGCCCCGGCTCCTCGGGAACGCCAACCAGCGGACGCTCCCGGTGTTGATCGAACAGCAGATCATGAGCGAGAGCAACTACCCGTTCGGCGCCGCGATGAGCATCGGGCTCATCGTGGTCGTGCTCGCGTTCCTCTGGCTGCTGCTCCGCGTGACCGACGTGTCGGCCGGCGGGCTCGGCGGTGCGGACGTCGACGACGACGACCCGGTTCCCGGACGGGGTGACGGGCTGCTCGACGGGCTCCGGAGCGGGCTCCGGTCGGCCGCCGCCGCCGTCGGGCTCACGCGCGCCGCGGCGGGGCTCGGGTCGGCGCTCGGCGCGATCGACCCCCGGACCCGCGAGGCGGCGATCCGGGTCGGGCTCAAGGCGTACGTCGGGACGGTGATGACCTACATCGCGGCGCCGCTCGTGATCATCGTCGCGGTGTCGTTCACCCCCAGCGAGTTCCTGACGTTCCCGCCGGGCGGGTTCTCCCTCCGGTGGTACGTCACGTTCTTCACCGACGGGTCGTGGGTCGTCGCGCTGGTCAACAGCCTGGGGATCGCGGTGGCGGCCGCGCTGCTCGCCACGTCGATCGGCGGGATCCTGGCGTTCGCGCTCGACCGCTTCGACTACCGATTCGAGTCGGTGCTCGCGACGTTCGGGGTCCTGCCGATCCTGGTGCCGCCGGTCATCATCGGGGTCGCGTTCCTGGTGTTCTTCCTCCAACTCGGCGTGGCGGGCAACCGGCTGAGCATCGTCGTCGCCCACGGGATCTTCTACGCGCCGTTCCCGTTCATCCTCATCACCCAGGGGCTGGGCGAGTTGAACCGGAGCTACGAGGAGGCGGCGATGAACCTCGGGGCGTCGCCGGTCCGGACGATCCGGACGATCACGTATCCGCTCCTCCGCGCGAACGTGGTGTCGGGGGCGCTGTTCGCGTTCATCCTCTCGCTGAACGAGTACATCATCGCGTGGCTGCTGTCGTTATTCCTCGTTGATACCATCCCGATCCACATCTTCAATCAGCTGCGGTACTCCTACCCGCCGACCATCGCGGCCGCGAGCACGGTGTTCATTCTGCTCACGGTCGTGGTGATGACGTCGATCGACCGGCTGTCGGGGGGGATCTGGCAGTGAGCACGCCGGCCGCGGACGCCCGCGTGACGGTGGTCCAGACAGTCCCGGAGTTCGGGGCCGTCGGTGCGAACCGCCGGGCGACCGCCGAGGCGATCAGGGCGCACCCCGACGCCGACCTGGTGGTGCTTCCGGAACTGGCGTCCAGCGGCTACGTCTTCGAGTCCCGCGCGGAGGTCGACGCCGCGGCCGAACCCGCGGAGGGCCCGACCGCAGCGGCGTGGGCGGACGCCGCCGCGGAGACCGGCGCGTGGGTTGTCGGCGGCATCCCCGAACGTGACGGGACGGCGACGTACAACAGCGCCCTGATCGTCTCCCCGGAGGGCGTCGAGGCGGTCTACCGGAAGGTTCACCGGTGGAACGAGGAGAAGCGATGGTTCGAGCCGGGCGACCGGCTCCCCACGGTCGAGACGCCGTTCGGAACGCTGGGAGTCCAGATCTGCAACGACCTGTGGTTTCCGGAGGTGACCGTCTCCCAGGCGCTCGCGGGCGTCGACCTAGTGGCGATGCCGACGAACTGGGTCCCCGAGCCCCCCGAACGCCCCGCAGGGTGGACGATGGGCGTCCACCAGGCGGTCGCGGCGGCGAACGCGAACCGGGTGTTCGTGGCGTGTGCCGACCGCGCGGGGACGGAACGCGGGGTCACCTTCGAGGGCCAGAGCGTCGTCGTCGACCCCGACGGGATCCCCATTGTGGGGCCGCTGCCGGACGCCGGCAGCCATGCCGCGACCGTCGAGTGCGACCTCCGGCGGGCGCGGGAGAAGGCGCTGACCGAACGCGACCACGTGTTGGCGGACCGCCGGCCCGAACTCTACGGCAGCCGGTAGCCTCGCGAGCCCCGGCGGCGACCCGCCGGCCGCGGGGAACCTTTATAGCTCGGCGCCGCCCGGATCGGGATGGCACACCGTTGCCACATTTCGAGACGATGATACCGATTCCCACGCGTGACACACACGAGGAGGCGACCGGATGACCGGCCCCCGCGATCGGGAGTCGGGGGCGACGACGGGGTGGTCCCGTGACTGACCTCCGCGTCTACTACGACGACGCCGCCTTGGCGCACGTCGCGCCGCGAGGGGAGTCGGACATGCCGCCGTCGGGGCGGCTCGCGGTCGACGAGCCGCACCCGGACCGGCGGGAGCGCGTCGAGAACGTCGTCGCGATCCTCCGGAGCGAACTGGACGGGGCGACGACGTGGGCGGACGTCGAGCCGGCGGCGCGGTCGCAGCTCGAACGCGTCCACTCCCCGGACCACGTCGACGGGATCAGGCGGTGGGCGGACGCGGGCGGCGGCCGGCTCACCCCGGAGACGGGCGGGAACCGCGAGACCTACCGGGCGGCGGTGACCGCCGCCGGGGGCGCGATCGCGGCCGCGGAGCGGGCCGTCGACGCCGGGCTGCCCGAGGTACCGTACGCGCTGGTGCGTCCGAGCGGCCACCACGCGCAGTCCGAGCAGGTCGACGGCTTCTGCTTCTTCAACAACGTCGCCGTCGCCGCGGCGCACCTGCTCGCGACCGACCGCGCGGACCGCGTCGCCGTTCTGGATTGGGACGTCCACCACGCCAACGGAACCCAGGAGATCTTCTACGACCGCGACGACGTCTTAGTCGTGAGCCTCCACCAGGACCACGACTCCTGGAGCCCGGAGACCCACCCGCAGGCGTGCGACCTGACCGAGCGAGGCCGGGGCGACGGCGCCGGCCACACGGTGAACGTCCCGCTCCCGCCCGGCACCGGCGACGAGGGCTACCGGAACGCGATGGCGGCGGTCGTCGAGCCGGTCGTGGCGGCGTACGATCCCGACGCGCTGCTCGTGAGTGCGGGCCAGGACCCCGGGACGATGGATCCGCTCGGCCGAAACACGCTCACCAAATCCGGGTTCGAGTCGCTCGGCGCTCGCGCCCGACGGCTCGCGGCCGACCACGCCGACGGGGCCCTCGCGCTCGTCCAGGAGGGCGGCTACCACCTCAGCCACCTCGCGTACGCCACCCTGGGCGTGCTGGAGGGGGCGATCGACGTCGATACGGGCGTCTCGGACCCCTTCGCGTACGTCCCGGGCGACGCGCGCTCCGCGGGACGCGCGATCGACGCGGCCGTCGACGCACACCGCGAGGACTGGCCGCTGGAGTAGTCGACCGCGACGGATCGGCGGCGCCCGCGACGCTATTCGGGGACGACGCCGACCGCCCGGACGGGCGCGCCGTCGCTCGCGAGCGCCATCGGGTACGCCCGGAGCTCGAACCGCTCGCCCACGCGGTCCAGGTTGGTGAGGTTCTCGAAGATCAGTCGGTCGTCACCGAGCAGCGTGTGGTGGATCCGGAAGCCGGTGGGTTCGTCGTCGCCGGCGTCGTCGGTCGGCGTCGGATCGGGGTTGAGCGCGTCGACCGCGACGTCGAACCCCCGGTCGGCACACGCCGCCGCGGCCGCGGGCGAGAGGTACGGGTGGTCGAGATACGCCTCGGTACCCCAGAAGTCGTCCCACCCGGTCCGGAACGCCACGAGGTCCGCGTCCGCGTCGCCGCCGGGAACGCGGCTCGCCGGGACGGGCGCCCGCGCGCCGAGGTCGGTGCAGTCGGCGACCACCGCGCGGCGGACGAACCGCTCGACCGGATACGTCTCGAGGGTCCGGCCGTCGGGTTCGGTGTGTGCGGGCGCGTCGACGTGGGTGCCGGTGTGGCTCCCGCACCGCACGGCGTCGACGTGGAAGCCGTCGGCGTCGTGGGTCGCGTGCGGATCCACCTCGACCGCGGGGTCACCGGGGTAGGTCTGCATCCCAGTCTCGACCGGATGGCTCAGGTCGACCTGCATACCTCGTGTGGCGGGGCGTGAGGGCATAACTGTGGCCCTCGGCCCGGTGGTGAGCCAGCCTACGGGCGCCACGACGGGCGTCAGTCGGCCGCGACGGCGTCGGTCACCGTCCGCATCCGGCGCACGTCGAGGGTGACCGTACTCGCAGCGGGATCGACCGCTTCGACGGTGCCCGAGACGCGCAACTCCACCGTCGGCGTCGGGCCGATGGTGATGCGATCGCCCGGGGAGAACTGGTCCGCCAACCCGGCGACCGTCGCCGTCGCACGGCACTCGGTCGGGCTGTGGACGGTTTCGAGGTCGATCGCCTCGACGGTGAGTCCGTCGACCGCCCGCCCATCACGCTCGACCGGCACGTCTGCGGGGTCGTCCAGCCGCTCGCTGTCCAGCGCCCGGTAGGCCGCCACGGTGGGTTTGTACCCGCCGCCCGGCCCCGGGATGCCCTCGACCAAGCGAAGCGCGCTCAGACTCTGCATGCGGTTCCGGATGGTTCCGGGGTTCCGGTCGACGGCGTCGGCGATCTCCGTGCCGCCGACGAGGCGAGTCTCGCCCCCGACCAGCTCGACGAGCGCCCTCAACAGCCGCTTCTGCTCCGGGCCAAGTTGTGGATTCTGCATACCAATCGGTCCCTCGCAGTATTTTATAAACTTTGTCTACTCCGGCCTAGTAGAACTCGAACGTCCTAATATTTATTTTATAGCCAAACGCTACTATGGTTTTTCCGGTCGAAACTCGAAACCGACGGTGAAGCGGAGCGCTCCGGCCCCCGGCTGCGCGTCCCGGCTCACGGGTCGGGGTCGACTCCCCGCGTTCGATATACCGGTATGTGGTTGATTTGCCCCCGTCCGCGCGGCCGGTCCGACGCACCGGCGTCGACCCCGAAACCCGGGAATTAATCCGGACTCGGATCGGACGTGACGATGTCGACAGTATGGACGGAGAGATCGACAAGTCGGGGGCGCCGGAAGGGTCGTCGGACTCGAAGCGGAGCGCCGGCGGATTCGACGGTCGGCTCCTCTCGGACCTCGCGGTCAACGTGATCCCGATCGGTATCATCGTGGCACTCACCGGGGTGATGGTGGTGTTCTCCCCGGGTGGAGCCGGCGAATCGGTCCTCCTGTTCCACGGCGCGCTGATCGCCGGGGTCGTGGTCGTCAGCGTCGTGGCCGGGTGGGCCGTGGGACGGCTCGGGTCGCCGCTCGAAGGGAGCGCGGGGAGACGCTACGACACGGAGTCCGACGAGTGAGCGGTGTCGGTCGGATCGGAGGGTGAGGAGTGCTCCGTCAGGGATTCGAACCAAACTCCTCACCGTGAGAGGACAGACCCTACTCGCGGGAGTTCCGGTCACACTCGCTTTTCCCTCCCGCCTGAACCGGTCGGATGCCCCGTCGTTCTGTGCTGTGAGTTGTGCTTCTGGAGGTCAACGACAGGGTTATCAGATGTTTAGCCGTTCGACGGCCGTTTTTCGGTGTTCCGTCGCTGGGACAACGTCGGTACCGTCGCACGCTGCCAGGCCGTGGGTCGGCATGTTGTTGTAGATCGTTTCGTACTCGTCGTCGCTCACGAGGTAAGTTTCGTGCCAGATCCCGACTGCGGCGTCGTCGTTGGTGCCGCCCCGGTAGTACTCTTGCCACGCCGAGTAATGCGATCGATCGCTATCCCGAGCGTATTCCCGGAGTGACTCGAATGAGTCCCAATACTGGACGAACCCGACGTTTCGGATCCCGGGTCCGAGAACAGTTCGGCTTCCGAGTAGCCCGGAGTCGGAGTCGCCGACCAGCTCCCGAACCATCCGCGGCGCAACGAACAGGATGGGCAACCACCGGTGGAGTTTCCAGAACGCGTTGATCCGCATCCCGACGTGGAACACGACGAACTCCTCGCCGCGCTCGGCGGTGACTCTCCCTTTACACATCTCGGCATCGTCCGGGTCAGAGCGTGACATCACCCGTGTCTTTGATCGACGGTTCCTTGCGGGTTACCCCAAGAGCTTGGGACTCGCTGACCCGGGGATCTAGATTCGGACTCCCACCGGCGAGACGAGTGCATCACCGGGAATCGTTCGCCATCCCAAGGAGTTGGGCAAACGCTGAGTGGTGTGTGTGTGGGAACGGTACATATGGGGCTCAAAGCGAAGCTTCCGGTGACACTGCCGACGGAGAACACGAGCCTCACGCGAGGGCTACTGCTGTTTGCGGTGATACCGACGATCCTGGGGGCAGCGCATCACGTCGACCACATCATCCGCGGCAACCACGTCGGGTGGCCAATCACCTCGCACGTGAACGCGTTCACGTTCAGCCTGGCGATCTACCCGTTGCTCGGACTCAGTCTGTACCTCACGCTGACCCGCCGTGTCGAGGCGAAATACTGGGCCGGGTTCTTTGCGTTCAGCGCCGGGATGCTCGCGTACTTTCATATCAGTCCGTGGGCGATCGAACCCCCGCGTGATGTGATGGCCCCGTATGCGAATCCACTGTTCGGATACCTTGCGTTCGGGATCGTGCTCGCCCTCGTCGCTTCGGTCGTCGTCGGCTCGCTGTACGCTGCTGTGCTGTGGTACCGACATCGTGAGTCGTACTGATTCGACGGCGGCCATCGCGGTCGTGCGATGGTACGATGATCGATATTCTCCACAGTAGTTCCCACGAGCGACCGACAAAGGTACCACTGTGGCGACTCGTCGCTCACTCGGAGCATGATCCGTGCCCGCTTCCGAATGGGGCTCCCCAATAACATCTGGCCGTCCGAGATCTCCACGTCGTTTCCCGACGCGACGCTACGACTCCTCACTGGCGTGCCGAAAGGCGACCGGGCGCTCGAACTCGGGGAAGCCCGCGCTACAAACCCGTCCGTGGTCTCCGGGGCGATCCGACGCCATCCCGACATTGACGACTACGATGAACTGTACTTAGACGACACGCGCGTGATCGGGCAGTACGAAGCCACCGAAAAGAGTCTGTATGAGTTTCTCTGGGAATCCTCGCTCCCCCCCGAGTTCCCGATTATCGTCGAAGACGGCGAGATGGAATTTGGTGTGACTGCCACCCAGCCACAGTTCGAAGCCTTCGGGTCGGCACTCGACGAAATGGAGACCCAGTACGAGTTGCTCTCGCTGGTCCACACCGACGACAGAGACCGGTTGCTGACCGATCGGCAGCGCGAGTGTCTGACCGTTGCTCACACCCACGGGTACTTCGATGTCCCGCGGGACGCAACTCTCGCTGCGGTGGCCGATACGCTCGGTGTGGATCCATCGAGCGCGAGCGAAACGATCCGCCGGGCGACACGCCGCGTAATAGAGGATTTCGTCCTCACCGACGACCGGTGACTGCGTCTCTTCTCGGCCGTCCGTGGTGTGGGATCTCACTGACCCGTATCTGCATGTCTGTTCGGGTTTCACCCGGGTTCGTTGCCGGAGTAGAGTCCTTCAGCGCCTACCACCCCGACGGCGACCCGGTTGCTCGTTCGCCCGGCTTTGGAAGTCGCCGGACGGCGGCGGAATTTTCTGCTTGCACCGCCGTGGCTTCGATTTTACTCGAATCGCAAGACAGCGGCGGGGTCGATACGGCTTCCGGGTTGGATTGCCCAAGGCCGTTGATGGACGTACTCCTGGTTAACTGGGCAAGACCGCCGGACGACGACGGGAACAGAGTGCTCCGTTTGGGATTCGAACCCAAGTCCTTGCCGTGAGAGGGCAAGATGATTGGCCGGACTACACCAACGGAGCGCGCT
>CAZIQT010000003.1:0-44446 GCA_964541645.1 uncultured Halobellus sp.
GGTCGGCGTGGTACTCGATGGCCTTCGCGGAGTTCTCGTTGCGCTCGGTGCCGTGACCGACGACCGCGAAGCCGAACCCTTCGCCGACGTCGGGGTCGCCGGTCACGGTCTCGGCGCGTCGGACCAACACGTCGGTCATGGCCTCGTGGGTCCCGACCGGGCCGCAGTAGTGGACGGTCTGGCCGGTGTCCTCCGCGACGAGCGTCGCGGTGTCCGCGCTCAACCCGTCGGAGTTCCACTCGGAGACGTCCCACCCCGACAGCCGGAGCTCCCGCGGGATGACCTGCTCCGTGAAGTAGCCCTCGCTGATGAACAGCGGGACGACGTAGACCTCCTCGCTCTCGACCGTCCGGAGAACTTCCCTAAGGGAGGGTTCCTCCTTCCAGAACCCGGTCTTCACCTCGTCGAACGCGCTCGTCGCGCGGATGGTGTCGGCGTGCCGGTGCGTCGGCGTCGACGAGTCGGGGTTGAGGTGCGACCCGTGCGCCACGATGACCAGTGCTTGCATGTCCGAACCTGGGGCGGGGACCCCCTTAGGGACTTCGGGTTCTCCCAAGGAATCTTTCGGTTTCGAAAGCCGAAGTTCACCGCTCCGGGACCGGGGACGCGGCGACCTGCGGCCGACCGAGCGGCGCGGCTACGACCGGTCGGGATCGCCGGTACACTGCCGGATGACCTCGCCGACGACGTCGCGGTCGGCCGCGATCAGGTACCGACGCCCCTCAACCAGCGTCGTGGAGTGCTGGACCGCGACGTGACCGTCGGTCTCGGCGATGACTACCGACCCTTCCGGGAGCACCTCCGAGACCACCGCGCCCGCGGCGGGGGCGCCGTACCCGACCCGGACGTCGAGGATCTCCAGGTCGCCGGTCACCTCCTCGATCGTCCGGACGTCGCTGCCGGTGAGGGCGTTGACCGCCGCCCGGACGCTGGCGCGCTCCGGGAAGTACACCTCGTCGACGTACTCGCTGTACTCGTCGCCCGCGCGGTCCTCGATCCGGGCGACGGTCCGAACCTCGGGGGCGAACTCCTTTGCGGCCATCGCCACCACCAGGTTCGTGTCCTCCTTGTCGGTCAGCGCGCCGACGACCTCGGTTCGGTCGGTGATCGCCGCCCGGAGCACGGACGGTTTCGTGGCGTCGCCCCGGATCACCTCGATGTGGTCGCTCTCGACGGCCTCGACCGCGTCGGGATCGGTGTCGACGACGGTTATCGCCCGGCCGCGGTCCGCGAAGTGGTCCGCGACCCGGTGTCCGACGCGTCCGCTGCCGGCGATCACGACGTGCGGTGTATCGACCATACGCTCCGGTCACGATAATCATTAATAAGGTTCATTGCCGACATCCGGCGGCCTTTTTACCGCCTCGGGCCTCGGAGCCGGTATGTCACTGGCTGCAGAGACGCGCGCTGCGGTCCGGGCCCGACCGTGGCTGCTCGACGCGCTCCGTGCGGGGGTCGTGAACTACGCCGCCGCCGCGGCGTCACTCGACGTCGAGGGCGACCGCGACGCGATCGCGACCGCGCTCCGCCGGTTCGAGGACGACCTCTCGGGCGTCGACGACGACGCCCGCGACGTCACCGTCCGGATGCGGAGCGGCGTCGGGTTGGTCGGGCCCGACGTTGACGCCGCCGAGGGTGAGACCGGGGACGACGCCACCGGGTCGGACGGCTCGCTGCTGTCAGTTGACGGGGAGCGGATCCGACGCGGCGGCGGGCGGTTGACCGCGATCGTCGCCGACGGCGACGTCGACGCCCGGGCGCTGTCGGCGGCGGTCGACCGACTCGCCGCCGAGAACGTCGTCGTGGACGCCGCGGGTGTCGCGGGCGACCGGCTGGTGGTGGTGGTGCCGCGGGCCGACGGCGCGAACGCGCTCCGGTTGGTGGAGTCGGCGGTGGGGGCGTGAGGATCACACCGACAGCCGGTCGATCGACTCGCCGACGACCGCCGCGGAGTCGGCGAGCGCGCGTCGCTCCGCCGGCGCAAGGTCGAGTTCGAGCACCTCTCGGACGCCCCCACCGCCGACGACGCACGGAAGCCCGACGTGGGCGTCGCAGTCGACGCCGTGGCGCCCCGCCGCCGGCACCGAGAGGGTGAACACCGCGCGGTCGTCGCCGAGGATCGACTCGACGACCGCGGTCACCGACCGGGCGACCCCGTAGTTCGTCCGCCCCGTCCGCTCGATGATCCCGTAGGCGGCCTCCCGGACCTCGCGGCGGACGCGCCGCCGGAGCGCGTCGACGTCGTCGACGCCGTGACGGGCGCAGTAGGACTCGAACGGCACGCCGCCGACCGTCGTCGCGCTCCAGACCGGGACCGAACTGTCGCCGTGTTCGCCGATCACGTACGCGTCGACGGCGGCGGGGTCGCGGCCGAACTCCCGACCCAGCGTGTGTCGCAGCCTGGCGGAGTCTAAGACGGTTCCGGAGCCGATCACCCGTCCGGTCGGCAGCTCCGAGACCGACCGCGCGACGTGCGTGAGCACGTCGACCGGGTTGGTGACGACGAGTACGACCGGGTCGTCGGCCGCCGCCGTCGCTTTCGGGACCACGTCGGCGATTATCCCCGCGTTCCGGTCGACCAACTCGAGTCGGGTCTCGTCGGGGTCCTGGGCCGCGCCGGCGGTCACGATCACCACGTCGGCGTTCCGGCAGTCCTCGTATCCGCCCGCCCGAACCCGGGTGGGGGAGGTGAACGCCGTGCCGTGGCCGAGGTCCGTGGCCTCGCCGACCGCCCGCTCGTGATCGACGTCGACGAGCACGACCTCGTCGACGAGGCGGCTGTTCGTGAGGGCGAACGCGGTCGTCGACCCGACCGCGCCGGCCCCGCCGACGATCGCCACCGTCCGACGGCTGCGCTCCGGTTCCATGCTCGATCGTAACTACAGTCCGAGTAAATATGTGTCGACGCGTGCGGGCTCGTGAGAAGGGGCCCGCGGTCCCGCGGCGTGCGGGCCGACGGCGTCCGCGACCCGGACGCGCGAGGACCGGCCGTTCCGACGGGTTGAAACCCGAGACCGGAGAACGGACCGACGATGACGCTGTCCGTGACCAACACCCTGACTGGGGAGCGCGAGCGCTTCGAACCGCGGAACGACGACGAAGTCCTGCTCTACGTCTGTGGGCTGACGGTCTCGGACGAGGCGCACCTGGGTCACGCCCGGCTGTGGGTGCACGCCGACGTGATGCACCGGTGGCTGGAGTTCGAGGGGTACGACGTGCGGCACGTCGAGAACTTCACCGACGTCAACGAGAAGATCGTCGCGCGGACCGGCGAACCCGGCGTCGGCGACTCCGAGCCCGAGGTGGCGGAGTTTTTCACCTCGACGGTGATCCGGGACATGCGCGGGCTGAACCTCAAGCGCGCGGCGGTGTACCCCCGGGTCTCCGAGCACGTCCCCGAGATCGTCGGCTTGGTGTCGACGCTCGTCGACCGCGGGTACGCCTACGAGTCCAACGGGTCGGTCTACTTCGACGTGACCGCCTTCGAGGGGTACGGGAAGCTCTCGAACCAGCGGCTCGACGAGATCGAATCGCAGGGGGCCGACGCCGAGCGCTCCGAGAAGCGTCACCCCGCCGACTTCGCGCTCTGGAAGGCGGGTGCGGTCGCCCCCGAGGACGTCGCCGAGCACCGCGACCCCGACCTTCCTCCGATCTCCGAACCCGCCGGCGAGACCTGGGCGTCGCCGTGGAGCGAGGGGCGCCCGGGGTGGCACGTCGAGTGTTCGGCCATGTCGATGGCGCACTTGGACGACTCCATCGACGTCCACGTCGGCGGCCGCGACCTCGTCTTCCCGCACCACGAAAACGAGATCGCCCAGAGCGAGGCCGCGACCGGGGAGCCGTTCGCCCGGTACTGGCTCCACGTGGGGCTGCTCGAGACGTCCGGCGACAAGATGTCCTCCAGCCTCGGGAACTTCCTGACCGTCGACGACGCTCTCGACCGGTACGGCGTCGACGTGGTCCGGACGTTCTACCTCTCGACGGCGTACCGCAGCGAGCAGACGTTCGGCGAGGCCGAGATGCGGGAAGCCGAGGAGCGGTGGGACCGGCTGGAGCGCGCGTACGACGCTGCGGTCGCGGCGTGCGACAGCACCGACGCCTACGCCACCGTCGTCGACGACGACCTCCGGGACGCCGTTTCCGGGGCCCGGGCGACGTTCCGCGACGCCATGAACGACGACTTCAACGTGCGGGAAGCGATGGCGGCGCTGCTGGAGCTCACGACCGGCGTGAACCGCCACCTCGACGGCCACGAGTCGTACGACTACCGGGGGCTCCGGGAGGCGGTGGAGGCCTTCGAGGCGCTCGCGGGCGACGTCTTCGGGCTCTCGATCGGGGACGACGCGGCCGACGGCGGCGACGTGCGGGTCGCCGAGGAGCTGGTCGAACTCGTGTTGGAGGTCCGCGAGGCCGAGCGCGAGGCGGGCAACTACGACCGCGCCGACGACCTCCGCGACGAGTTGGCGGCGCTCGGCGTCGAGGTCCAGGACGGTGACGACGGCCCGGCCTACCGGTTCGAGTAGCCGGCCGCCGCGGGGCGGGGACGGCCACGGGCCGTCACCCGTCGAGGCCGTCCCTGATCACCCGGAGGTTGCGTTCGAGCCCCCAGTCGAACCGGCGTTCGAGCAGGTACGCCACGACCAGATACACCGCCGCGCCGGCCGGAACCAGGGCGACGAGTTCGACGAGCGGCGGGAGGCCGGCGACGGAGGTCGCGTACCGCAGCGACCCGAACATCGCGAGGGCGGCGACGAGCGGGTACGCGTACTCCGCGTAGAGCTGCACCGGCCGGGCGTTCACGATCCGCGCCGCGAGGTAGACGTCGATCGGCAGCATGGGGACGACGTAGACGCCGACGACGACCAAGGCGGTCCCCTCGATCCCCCACCGCGCGGTCGCGGGCCAGATCAGCAGCGCGATACAGCACACCCGCAGGAACCCCAGCTTCGCGACGTAGTCGGGGCGACCGAGTGCCTTCCAGACGGCGCCGAAGTTCCGCGTGATCGCGTGCAACAGCCCGTACATCGCGAGGATCTGCATCGTCAGGATCATGGGCCGCCACTCCTCGCCAAGGACGACGGGAACGAAACTCGGCGCGACCAGCGCGATCCCGAACGCCAGCGGGAACGCGACGAACGCGGTCAGCCGGGTGGTCTGAATCAGCGCCTCCCGCACCCGGTCGAGGTCGTCCTGGAGCTGCGAGTACGCGGGGAAGGTGATCTGCGAGACGATGCCCGAGAACTCCGAGGCGGGGGTGTCGGCCAGCCGGTAGGCGTACTGGTAGAACCCCAGCGCGGTCGCCGAGAGGAACCACCCGACGAACGCGTCGTCGCCCTCGCTGTAGATGAACCCCACGACGGACGCGCCGGTGATCCACTTCCCGTAGTCGATGAGCTTGCGCGCGGTGTCGATCTCGAAAGCGGGCCAGGGCCGGTAGCCGTGGAGCACGTACGACAGGGCGAACTTGGCGAACGCCCGGCTCAGCGAGGCGAACACCAGCGCCCACACCGTCGGCGAGTACAGCGCGTAGCCCACGCCGACCACGAACTGGATCGCCGCGGCGCTGCTCTGCCAGACGAAGTTTCGGTGAAACGAGAGGTCCTTCTGGAAGTAGACCACGCCGGGGTTCCGCAGCCCGATCAGAAACGGGCTGAGCCCCAACGCCCGGATGAGCACCGTCGCTTGCGGCTCGCCGAACAGGTCGGCGACGAACGGCGCCGCGACGAACAGCACGGCGAAGATGGCGAAGCCGCGGCCGGCTTCCAGGCTCCACGTCGTGTTGAGGTATCTGTCGACGTCGTCGTCGGCGTCCTGGATGAGCGCGGCGTTGATCCCGATGTCGGTGAACCGCCTGGTCGCCGAGACGGTCAGGAGCGCGATCCCGATCAGCCCGAAGTCCCGCGGGGAGAGCAGTCGCGCGAGGATCACGAGCATGAGGATCTGGGAGGCACGGACCGCGACCGTCGTCATCGACACCCACACCCCGCTCCGCATCGTGCGCTGGACGATCGACCCGGACGGAACGAGGCGCCGCAGGAGCTCGCGCAAGCGGCCGCTCATGCTCGTTCGACCCGTTCCCGACCGATCGGCGAGCCGCGGCTCCCACCGGATCCCATCACCCCGTACGGGGGCGGATGCGGATTTTGTTATTCCTCCCGTACTCCCCGGGCGTGGGTCGACGTCGACGGCGCGGACCGGTGGATGGCGGGCACGCGCGTCGCGCTCCGGCCCGGGAAGCGGCCCGTCCGGGTAGGCGGCGCATAATTATCCGGTGCCGACGCCACCGCCCGGGCGATGGACGGACGCGCCGAGGAACCGGTCGGAGCGGGCGGTGCCGGGGGGTCGAGCGACGCACGCGACCGCCGGCCGGGGCGATGAGCGCCGGGGCCGGGCTCACGGTCCTGCTGATGAGCGGCGCGTGGTACGAGGGCAACGCGTACATGTCCCTGCTGTCGGACGCGCTCCGCGAGCAGGGGGTCGACGTCCGAACCCCCGGGCTCCCGGTGGCGTTTCCGCTGACCCGGGCGCTGCTCCGGAACCGCGACGCCGACGTGGTGCAGCTCGACTGGCTCTACGACTACTACGCGACCGACGACCTGTCCGCCGCGTGGCTGAACGACGTGGCGTCGGTGGCGCGGGCGGTCGCGTTCCTCCTCGACCTGCTCGTCGTCTCGGCGCTCGACGTCCGCGTCGTTCGGACCGTTCACAACGAGCGGAGTCACGACGGAGCCTACCCCCGGACCGAACGGGTCGTGACCGAGTGCGTGTTCTGGGTCGCGGACGCGGTCACGGTGAAATGCGAGGCGGCGGCCGACCGGATCGCCGCCGCCTACCGCGTGCCCGACGCCGACGACCTGTGGGTGGTCCCCGACGGGAACTACGTCGGCGCCTACGAGAACGCGGTCACGCGGGCAGACGCCAGGCGCGACCTCGGAATCGACGACGCGCGGTTCGTGTTCGTGTTCTTCGGCCGGGTCCGGCCGTACAAGGGGGTCCCCGAGCTGATCGAGGCGTTCGCGTCGCTGGGGCTGCCCGACGCGGAGCTCCTGATCGCCGGCAACCCCGCGTCCGCGGCGTCGGAAGCGCGGGTCAGGCGGCTGGCGGCGTCGGAGCCACAGGTCCGGACGACGCTCTCGTTCGTCCCCGACGACCGGATCCAGTACTACCTGAACGCCGCCGACGTCCTCGTACTCCCCTACCGGCGGATCCTCAATTCGGGGTCGGCGTATCTGGGGCTCTCGTTCGGAACCCCGATCGTCGCGCCGGCGATCGGGTGTCTACCCGAGACCGTGCCACCGGAGAACGATCTCCTCTACGATCCGGCCGACGGCGACGGGCTGTCGCGGGCGCTGCGGCGGGCATACGGGTCGTCCGAGCTTGACGCCGTCGCCCGGGCGAACCGCCGCCGAGCCCGCACGCGGACCTGGGACCGGACGTGCGAGCGACTCCGCGAGGTGTACGCGGACGCGGAGTGAACGCAGGCGGGGATCCGGCTGATAGGACGCTGTTATCGCCGGCTACGCTGGTCATTACTTCGTTGCCGTCCGCCCGACTCCGACCGATGACGCACGCGACCGTCGTGGACGCCGGTCCGGAGGAGCGCGGGCGGGCGGCGATCCAACTGCACACGCTCCGCGCCGTCGACGCCCCGCTTCCGGAGACGATCCGGCGCGTCGCCGACGCCGGGTTCGAGGGCGTTGAGTTCGCGGGCGCGTTCCTCGAATCCGACCCCTACGCCGTTCGGGACGCGCTCGACGACGTCGGCGTGACGCCCGTGGCCGCCCACGTCGACCTCGCACGGAGCGAGGGGAACCTCGAAGCGGTGACCGACCGACTGCGGCACGCAGGCTGCCGACACGCCGTCGTGCCGCACCTCGGCGGCGGGTTCTTCAGAACGAACGCCGACGTGGACGCGCTCGCGCGGCGGCTCGACGCGCTCGCCGGCCGCCTCGACAACTACGGGGTGCGGCTGTCGTACCACGTCTCCCGGGAGCCGTTCCTCCCGCCGCTCGACCGGGTCGGGCTCGGGAGGCTCGCGCGGTTGCCGTCGCCGGGGGTCGCCTGGCGCGTCGCTGCGGAGGCGCTCGATCGCACGATCCGCGGCGCCGATCGCACGCTCGACGTGACCGCGTTCGATCGGCTCGTCGACCGGACGGACGACCTGACCTTCGAGGTCGACGTCGGATGGGTGGCCGCGGGCGGCCACGACCCCGTGGCCGTCTTCGACCGCCTCGGCGACCGGATGCCCCTGATCCACGTCGCCGACGTGCGGCGAACGGCCCGGTTCCCGCCGGCCTACGAGTCGGTTCCGCCCGGCGCGGGGATCGTCGACCTCGGCCGGGTGCTCGACGCCGCCCTGGAACGCGACGTCGAGTGGCTCGTCTACGAGGACGACGATCCGATGGGTTCCGACGCCGCGATCGAACACGGCCGCTCGCTGTTCGAACGGCTGGCGGACGGGCGGTAGGTACGCCCGCCGTGGTGCGCCGGCGGCCGCAGCCGCGGTCAGCGGTTCCTGAGAGCCACCAACCGGCGGAGCGGGGCCGCGACCGTCGCCACCCCGGGGCACCCGTCGAACACCCACAGCGCGGTGCCGAACGCCACCGACCCGAGTTGGAGCGCGACGACGAGCGTGAGGTCGAGCGCGACCACCTGCGCCACGTACTGTCGGAACAGCGCGGCCGTGTTCCCGGCGAGCGACCCCCCCGCGTCGATCGGAACCCGGTCCGAGACCGGCCACAGCACCGGCGAGAGGTCGAGCGTCCGTCTCGACACCGAGGCGGGGACGACGTCGCCGACGAGGTGGAGGAGGTAGCCGAGACCGAACGCCTCGCCCGCGACGCCCGCGCCGCGCCGCCGCGCGAGCACGGCCACGGCGAACGTCGCGGGGACCGCGACGAACGCCGAGTGCGCCACCGCGTAGCCGGTCTCGAACAGGCCGAACTGCCACGCCAGTGGCTTGTCCACGAGGTCCGGGAGCACCGCGCCCACCGCCAGCACCACCACGGCCGTCCCCGTCGGTCGCCGGCGGTGGCGGGCGTGGACGGACAGCGAGTAACAGACGTACGCGAACAGCACGTGCTCCCAGGGCCACATCTGACTACGTCACGCCCCGGAGCGGTAATACGCCGTCGGCTCCCGGCGGCCGGCCCGACCGGGCGCCGACCGCGTCGGTGCCGCCGGCCGGCCGGCCCGCCGCGCGAGTCGCCGCGGGGCTGCGGCCGGACCCGTCGGACGCGCTACCGGACTTCGACGCCGTCGACCGTGACGGTGGCGTCGCCGTCGACCCGGAGGTCCCGGAGGGGGCCGGTGAACCGGTACCGCCGGTCGCCGGTCGCGACCGCGCCCTCGGCGGCGCACTCGGAGATGCGGGCGTCGGCGTCGGCGGCCGACCCCGTGGCCGGGGCCAACTCCCCGCCCACGGTGAGTTCGTACGTCGACGCGGTGCCCGACCCGCGGATCCGGAGGGTGTGGTCGTCCGGGTCCGCGGCGGCCGACGCCCGTCCGACGACCGAGAGGAACGTCGCGACGGCCGCGGCCCCGAGTCGGAGACAGGTCCGGCGTCCGACGCCGTCCCCGGGGGGCGGACCGCTCGACGCCGCGCTTCGATTCGACTGTGTGCCGTGTGCCAGCTTGCGTGCCATGCGGGAGGTAATACGAGCTTACCCGGCATAATTATTTGGAATCCTATATATTAACCGGGGCGTGACCGTCCTCGGGGCTGACAGGTTCGCGGCCGCGCCGTCCGGGCGGCGCCGGTCACTCCGCGACCCCGCCGAGCTGTCCGGCGTCGTACATCTCCTCGAGGGGGTTGCCGTCGATCTCCAGGGGAAGGTAAACCCGGCCGCGCCGGCGGGCGGACTCCCAGCAGGCGAAGATCAGTTGGGTCCCCCGGACCACCCGGCGGCCGGAGATCACCGGTTCGGTGCCGGCGTCGAGCGACGAGACGAGGTGTTCGATCGCCCGCTCGTAGTGGGTCGGCGGCGGGGTGGGACCGGGGACGCCCGGGAGGGCGGACGCGACCGTGTCGAGGGCGACGTGAACCACCCCCGGCGTGGGGCCGTAGACGTTCTCGTCGGTGGCGACGGTCCGCCACTCCCCGTCGGTCCGGACCCGGAGCGCCGGCCCGTCCGTGGGCTGGATCTCGATCACCCCCGAGTCGCCGACGATCCTGAGGTACGCGTCGACGACGGTGTCGCCGTCCTCGGCGGTCGACGCGAACCCGACCGTGCCGTCGGCGTACCGCCACCGCGCGATGGCTCGCGTCTCGTTGAGCGCGCCGAACCACCGGTTCTCGAAGGCGCAGTCGATCCCGGCCAGCGCCCACTCCGGGCGCGCGCCGTCGACGAAGTGATCGCAGAGGTCGAACAGGTGCGAGCCGGCGTCGAAGAGGTTCACCTCCGACCACTCCAGCCGTTCGAGGTCGCCGATCTCGCCGTCGTCCAGCAGGCGCTTCGCGCGCTGCACCGGCTCCGACAGCCGTCGCTGGTGGTCGATCGTCAGCTGGACGTCCTCGGCGTCGCAGGTTTCGACCATCCGCTCGCAGTCGCCCCAGGTCGTCGCCATCGGCTTCTCGCAGTGGACCGCGTCGACCGAGGGGGTCGTGGCGCTGTCGACGACGAGATCCGCGTGGGCCGCCGGCGGTACACAGACGCTCACGACGTCGGGTTCGACCGCCGCGAGCATGGTCTCGTGGTCCTCGTAGGCCGCCGTGAGGTCGTGGTGGTCGGCGAAGGCCCGCGCGTTCTCGGGGACGATGTCGGCGCAGGCGACGAGCGAACACGAGTCCAGCCGGCGGTAGCCGCCGGCGTGTCGGTACGCCATCGCGTAGCCGTCGCGGTCCTGCGTCTCGGGGTCGGGCCCCGTTCCGATGATCGCGACACGGTGTGTCATCGTCGGGAGGTCGCCGCGGCGGAAGAATAGTATGCGTCCGCTACTCGCTCGGGTCGCGGCCGTGCGGTCGCGCGGGCGAGGCCGGAGCCGGGGCCGTCGGACGCCGGCCGGCGCCACGGGTCACGGTGACCCGGACGACCGGAGCGAGGACCCGCCGACCGCGCCGACCCCATTCAGCGCCGTATAACAAAACCTCCGGAGCGGGGGACAGATAGTATGTCCAAGCCGTTCTTCGAGCTCACCAGCTTCCAGCGGGACCTGCTCTACGTCATCGTCGGGTTGTCGGAGCCGTCGGGACAGGACATCAAAGCGGAGCTCCAGGAGGTTGTCGGGGAGATCACCCACGGGCGGCTCTACCCCAACCTGGACGCGCTCGTGAACGAAGGGTACGTGGAGAAGGGCCGGAGCGACCGCCGCACGAACGTCTACGAGATCACCGACAAGGGGATCGAGGGCCTCCGGAGCCGACGCGAGTGGGAAGAGCAGTACGTCGCGCTGTGACCCGCCGGCGCCGACCCGGGGGTCGGGCCCGCGAAGTATCCCGAACTTTCCCGTTCTCGCTCGATCGTAAGCGTCGGCCTGACCGGCGGATGGGTGGCCGTTAGAGGCGAGTTCCGACTCCCGCGACCCGCTCTCGGCGACGGGGGCGACGGCCGGCCGCCCCGCCGCCCGTGGCCGTGCTGAAGCGGCGCATAACAAAATCCGGGTAGACCGCTTACACTAGCGTGATCCGCCGCATAGCTCCGACCGCACCGACGACGCCGGACGGGCCCGAAAGATGAACTTACACACCGTTCGGACCGGCGGTTCGTCGGCTCGTCCGCCGCGTCACGGGAGGACCGCAGCGCCGACGCCGCAGGGGGCCACGGGCTGACGATGTACGACGGACAGACCGTCGGTGTCGTGGTCCCGGCGCACAACGAGGCGGGGTTCGTCGGCGACGTGATCGAGACGATGCCCCCCTACGTCGACCGGATCTACGCCGTCGACGACGGATCCGCCGACGGAACCTGGGACGAGATGGTGGAGGCCGCCCGGCGCGTCAACGGCGGCACGTGGGACGGCGAGGTGTTCAGCCTGGACGGCGAGCACGCCCCCCGGGTCGTCACGGTCCGCCACGATCGCAACCGTGGCGCCGGCGCCGCGGTCAAGACCGGATACAGGCGCGCCCTCGAGGACGGACTGGACGTGACGGCCGTCATGGACGGGGACGGACAGATGGACCCCACGCACCTCGATCGGATCCTGGAGCCGGTGACAAGCGGCGACGCGACCTACGCGAAGGGCACCCGGCTGTCCGCCCGCGGGGATTACGAGTCCATGTCGCGGTGGCGGCTGTTCGGGAACCTCGTGTTGACGCTTCTGACGCGCGTCGCGAGCGGCTACTGGGAGCTGTCCGACCCCCAGAACGGGTTCACCGCCATCTCGAACGACGGGCTCCGGGCCATCGGGATCGACCGGCTCTACGACGGCTACGGGTTCCTGAACCACGTGCTCCTCGCGCTCAACGTCAACCGGGAACCGGTTGCGGACGTCCCGCACCCCGCGGTCTACGCGGACGAGACGAGCGGCATCGACTACCGGACGTTCGTCCCGAGCGTCTCCGTACTCCTGGCCCGGAACTTCCTCGAACGCGTGTTCCGGTCGTACGTGCTCCGCCGGTTCCACCCGCTGGTCGCGTGTTACGCGGTCGGCCCGCTCGCGACGCTCGTCGGGGTCGGCGGCGGGGCGTACGCGCTGTCGTCGTCGGTCGTGAGTTGGTTCCTCGGCGGCATGGTGTCGGTCGCCGTCGCGACGCTCGGCGTGTTGGTGTTGGTGCTCGGCGCGTGGTTCGACCTCTCCGAGAACGAGGGGTTGGTCCTGCGGGTCGAGTCGGCCGACCCGCGGATCGTCGAGTCCGAAGACGAAGGCGTGGCGGGCGTCCGCCCCGGGTTCGGGGCGTACCGGAACGGCGGGACGCCCCCGACGTCGGCGGAGGGTGAGTCGGAATGACCGACGTCGCGTTCGTCCTGGGGACGAGACCCGAGATCATCAAGCTCGCGCCGGTGATCCGCGCGTGTCAGCGCTCTGACGTCGCGTTCTCGACGATCCACACGGGCCAGCACTACTCCGACAGCCTGGACTCGGTCTTCTTCGATCAGCTCGAACTCCCGACCCCCGACTACGATCTCGGCGTCGGATCGTCCTCACACGGCAGACAGACCGGCGAGATGCTGATCGGCGTCGAGCGGTGTCTCACGGAGACCGACCCCGACGTGGTGTTGGTCCAAGGCGACACGAACAGCGTGCTCGCGGGGGCGCTGGCCGCCAGCAAGGCGGACGCGGCGCTGGGGCACGTCGAGGCCGGACTCCGGAGCGGCGACCGATCCATGCCCGAGGAGATCAACCGGATCGTCGCGGACCACGTCGCGGACCACCTCTTCGCCCCGACCGAACGGAGCGAGGCGGCGCTCCGCGACGAGGGGATCCCCGCCGGCCGGATCTCCGTCACCGGCAACACCGTCGTCGACGCGCTGTTGCGGAACCGCGAGATCGCCCGTCGGAAGAGTAGCGTGCTCTCGGAGCTGGGAGTGGGCGGCGCCGACTTCTTCCTGATGACGGCACACAGACAGGAGAACGTCGACGACGCGGAACGGTTCGAGGGGATGCTCGCGGGCGTCGAGCGGGCGGCGCGGGCACACGACGCCGAGGTGATCTACCCGGTGCATCCCCGCGCCCGCGACCGGATCGAGGCGTTCGGGCTCGACGTCCCGGACCCGATCCGGACGGTCGAACCGCTGGGCTACCTCGACTTCCTCCGGCTCTCGGCGGCGGCGGCGCTGATCCTAACCGACTCCGGCGGGGTCCAGGAGGAGGCGTGCATCCTCGGGGTCCCGTGTGTGACGATGCGTGACACAACCGAACGCCCCGAGACGGTCGCCGCCGGCGCGAACCGTCTGGTCTCGACCGACCCGAACCGGATCGCCGCGGGCGCCGCGGAGATGCTGTCGAGGGCCGGCGAGTGGGCGAACCCGTTCGGCGACGGCGACGCCGCCGAGCGGATCCTCCGGGCGCTGCCGCTGGCAGCCGGGTCGCGGGAGGCCCTCCGATGACGTCGGTCTGCGTCCACGGGCTGGGGTACGTCGGGCTGCCCACCGCCGCGATGCTCGCGGGCCACGGCTTCGACGTGTACGGCTACGACACCGACGCGACCCGCGTGGCCGAACTGGAGAACGGCGACGTCCGGATCGAGGAGCCGGGTCTGGACCGGCTCGTCGGGCGGGCGATCGAGTCCGGGCGGCTGCGGATCGTCGAGGAGGTCCCGGCCGCGACGTACCACGTGATCTGCGTTCCGACGCCGTTCGACGAGGACCGCCGCCGCCCGAACCTCGACCACGTCGCCGCCGCCGGGCGGGCCGCCGGGTCGGTGCTGCGGGCGGGCGACACGGTCGTGTTGGAGTCGACGGTGCCGCCGGGGACGACCGAGGAGCGCGTCCGGCCGATCGTGGAGGCGGAGTCGGGGCTGACCGCGGGAGCGGAGTTCGGGCTGGCGTTCTGTCCGGAGACGGTGCTCCCGGGGAACGTGATCGCGGAACTCCGGGCGAACGACCGGATCGTCGGCGGCGTCGACGAGGGGTCAACGGCGGCCGCGGTCGAGCTCTACGACTCGTTCGTCGACGGCGAGATCCGGACGGCGGCGGATCCGACCGCCGCGGAGTTCGTGAAGCTGATCCAGAACACCGCTCGCGACGTCGAGATCGCGTTCGCGAACGAGGTCGCCCGCATCGCACACGACTACGACATCGACGCGCGGACCGCGATCGGGATGGCGAACACCCACCCCCGAGTCGACGTCCTCGACCCCGGCCCGGGCGTGGGTGGCCACTGCCTCCCGATCGACCCGTGGTTCCTGGGGGTGGGCTCCGACTCGCTCGAGTTGGTGCCGGCGGCGCGAGCGGTGAACGACGGCATGGTCGGGTTCGTGATCGAACTGCTGGCCGAACTCGTCGGCGATCTGGGCGGCAAGCGGGTCGCGGTGTTCGGGATCGCGTACAAAGGGAACGTCGGCGATTCCAGGATGAGCCCGGGGCTTAGGCTGGTTCGGGAGCTTCGGCGCCGGGATGTCCCTGCGGCGCCGGCGACCGACGGCGGCACCCCGGAGTCCCCCGCCGTGGCCGTCCACGACCCCCACGTGGTGGACCCGACGCTGCGGCTCGTACCGGCCGAGGAAGCGGCGCAGGACGCCCACGGGATCGTGCTCACCACCGATCACGACGAGTTCACCGACCTCGACCCCGACCGGCTACGCGAGGTGATGGCGGCGCCGAACGTCGTCGACACGAAGGGGATTCTCGACCCCGACCGGTGGCGCGAGGCCGGGTTCGACGTCCGGCGGGTGTGACTCCGGTCTCCCCGCCGGTCACGGCGTCGTCGCCGACGGGGCCGGCGTCGGTCCGCCGCCGCCCCCGGTCGAAGCTTGACTGATCCGACACCACCGACAGGTTCGCTCGCGTCGAGTGCGGCGGACCAGTCGGGTCGTCGCGGCCGGTAGCACGATCCTTCCGTCGGCGAGCAGCCCGCGACGACCGCCGAGCCGGCGCGAACCCGGCGGTCGATACGTCCTCGATTCGGCGGCTTCCGGGCCTGCGTAGGCGGTAGGATGGGACTACCGGCCCCGCAACCGAACACGACGGCACGAGTCGGGCGACGCTGTCGTTCACGTCAGCTTTGGTATTCGGCCGTGACAGTCACGACTCCGTGAATATATCATAAAGAAAACACTTATGTGAGTTAGGGGAAGACTACCACTCGCGATGGCACACAGGCTGGCACGCAGCGGCGGATCAGGGAGTGACGACTCTTCGAGAACCACCCCGGGGGACGGCCGGACGCCGCGGGCGCTCACGAGGCGAGGGTGGCTCGCGGCCGCCGGGGCGGCCCTCGCGTCACTGCTTCTCGGCGGCGCGGCGAGCAGTGCCGCGGCCGGAGACGACGGCACGACCGTTCACTGGACCGACTTCAGCGAGGCGCGGCTGTGACCGTCCTGGACGTCACGGAGTTCGGCGCGACCGGCGACGGCTCCACCGACGACCGCGACGCGATCCAGGCGGCGGTCGACGCCGCCGACGCGGGCGACGAGGTGTACGTCCCCGCGACGAGCGAGGCGTACCTCGTCGAGGGCGCCGAGCGGATCATCGACGTCACCGCGGCACACTCCGGGGTGACGGTCCGCGGCGACGGGCCGGAGAGCCGGATCAGATACGGCGGCGGGAACGGCGGGTCAAACCTCTACGTGTTCAGCCTCGATCCCGGCGACGAGGGGCTCGACGAGTTCGTCCTGGAGGACCTGTCGGTCGACGGCGGCCGCGAGAACGTCGACGGCAGCCCGTACGTCGGGTCGGCCGTGCAGGTTCACGACCCCGAGCCGGGCGCGGAGGGCAACGTCGACATCACGGTCAGGAACGTCGAGGCGACGAACTGCTACGGAAACGGGATCGACGTCCGGGCCGCCGGAACCGTGGTCCGGTCGTGCACCGCGCGGTCGAACCGGCAGCACGGGTTCGGACTCCAGACCGGCAACGACTCGTTCAACCGGCCGGCCGTCCGGTTCGAGCGGTGTCTCGCGGCCGACAACGGGTTCGGCGGGGGGTTCTACGGCATCGACCTCTCCGGCGGCGTCGGGGTCGCCGAGGAGTGTGTCGTCCGCGACAACCGTGGCGCCGGCGCGACCAAGTGCTCCGAGCGGACCGACGAGGTGACTTACCGGCGGTGCCGGCTGGCGGACAACACGGGACACGCCTTCCTCAACACCAACGGCACCGACGCCGTGGTGCATTTCGAGGACGTCGTGGCGGTGAACCACGACGAGTGCGTGCGGCTGAGCGAGGACGGTCGGTACGACGTGACGAACGGGTCGGAGCTGGTGGTCTCGGACGTCGGTCCCGACAGGCGGGGCGGGATCTTCCTCACCGACCGGGCGGTCTTCGACGCGGGCGACGCGACGGTGTGGGTCGACGGCGTGATCGACGGCCCGGGCGTCAACTCCGCTTCGAGCGGCTCCGGAAGCGAGATCGGGACCTACTACCACGCCGGAAACGACGGCGGCGCGATCGGCGACGACCGGAACGTCGCCTTCGGCACGGTGGCCGAGGGGTCGAAGGCCGACCTCGACGGGGTTCCGACGGCCGACGCGGTCGGCGCGTGGGCCGGCGACGCGGGCGGGACCGAGGAGGAGACGACCGCTCAGTCGGGGACGGCCGACGAAACCGGCACCGACGACGGCGCGTGGACGCTGCGGTGGGACTCCGACCCCGCGGACTGGTCGATCGTCGCCGGCTCGGAGTTCGACGGCGGCCACGCGCTCGAACACGAACACGCCGGATCCGAGCGCACCCGTCGGGCGATCTCCTGGGACGACGCCGGCACCCCCGCCGACGTGGAGGTGCTCGACAAGGTCCGGGTGCCGGCGTTCACCGACGGCGTCGACCTCGGCTACCACGCCAGGGTCCACGTCCGGTCGTCGTCCCGCAACGGCGCCGAGCTCGGATACTGGGTGGAGTTCGAGAGCGCGGCCGACTCCTTCCGGCTGGCGTCGTACACGGAGACCGGGCTGACGACGCTGCAGCGTTTCGGGTCGCCCGAACCGGACACGTTCTTCTACCGGCGGTTCCGCGCGGAGGGCGAGACGCTCAGAGTCAAAGCGTGGCCGGCCGCCGAGCCCGAACCCGACGGGTGGGACGCCGAGGTCACGGATTCGAGCCACGCCGACGGGTGGGTCGGGGTGGGATCGTTCGACACCGGAGCCGTCCGGACCGACGTCTTCAGCGTCGCGACGGGCGGGGAGTCGGCGCCGGTGGTGCCGGGCGGCCGGCCGACGGTCTCGGTCCGGGCGCCGGCGGACGGGACGACCGTGCGCGGCGAGGTGCCCGTCCGGATCGACGCCGGCGGCGGCGACGGCGCGGCCGACGTGGCGGTCGAGTACCGCGTCGGCGGCGGCTCCTGGTCGCCGGCGACCCACGACGCGGCGCTCGACGCGTACACGGCGACGTGGGACGCGACGGGAGCGGAACCAGGGACCGTGACCCTCGAAGCGCGCGTGACCGGCGCCGACGGCGCCACGGCGACCGCCGCGGTCGAGGTGGTCGTCGACGCCGACCCGTCGGTCGCGACCTTGGAGCCGCGGGACGCGACGCCCACGTCGGCGACGCTGCGCGGCGACCTCCGGGATCTCGGCGGGGCGGACGCGGTCGACGCGCGGTTCGAGTGGCGCCCCGTCGACGGGACGGCGTGGACGGTCGCGGGGGAGCAGTCGCTCGACACCACGGGCGAGTTCACCCACACCCTCTCCGGACTCGACGGCGAGACCGGATACGAGGTCCGCGCGGTCGTCGGCAGCGACGGCGACGCCGGGTCGGTCGTCGGGTTCGACACCCCCGCGGTTCCGGAACCCGACGGCGCGCCGACCATCGAGGCGGTGGAGGCGTCGGACCGGAGCGGGTCGGTGTGGACCCGGTTCGACGTCGACTGGCGGGTCAGCGACGACGAGCGCGACCTCGATACGGTGGTCACGACGCTGGAACACGACGGCCGGACCGTGGCCGCGGAGAGCACCGCCGTGACCGGGAGCACCGCGAGCTACACCCACGTCCTCCGGGTGCGCGGCGACGTCGACGCCGTCCGGGTGTTCGCGAACGACACGTCGAACGAGACGGCGAGCGAGACCCTGTCGGTGTAGGGCGGCCGGAGCAGGGACTCGGGGGGCGGCCGCCGGTAGCCGGCGTATAATTTTGTCCGCCGGCCGCCGACCGCCGGCATCAGCCCCGGAATGTACTCCCTGCTCGCGAGCGCGGTGAACCACCCGGACGCCGTCGACCGCTACTACGGCCTGTTCAACCGCCGGAGCCTCCGGTCGCTCGCGGAGACTGGGGTGGGGATGGACGTGGTGTCGCCGCGGCCCTACGCGCCGCCGGTCGGGCCGTACGCCGCGTACGCGTCGCTGCCGACCGTCGAGGAGTGGGGCGAGTACCCGGTCCACCACCCGCGATTTTGGTATCTGCTGCCGAAGCGGCTGTTCTACGGGGTGGCGGGGGGGTCGTTCGCGAAGCGCGTGCCGCCGTATCTCGACCGCACGTTCGACGTGCCGGACGTCGTTCACGCGTGTCACGTCTACCTCGACGGCTACGGGCTGCTGCCGTACGTTCGCGACCACGACCTCCCGCTGTTCGTCGTCGCACACGGGACGGTCCTCAACGCGTACCACGAGCTCCCGCGGGACGTTCGCCGGCGGGTCGCAGAGACGCTCGACGCCGCGTCCGGCGTGCTCTGCGTGAGCGACGCGCTCGCCGACCGCGCCCGCGAACTCACCGACCCCGCGACGGTGTCGACGGTGCCACTCGGAGCCGACCCCGACCGGTTCCCGGTCGAGCGTCGCGGGCAACTGCGTCGCGAACTCGGGGTCGACCCCGACGCGACCGTGGTGTTGTTCGTGGGCCACTTCGTCGAACGGAAGGGAGTCCGGGAGATGCTGGCGGTCGTGCCGGAGATCGACGACGGGGACGTGACGTTCGTGTTCGTCGGCCACGGCGGCGACCTCGCCGACGGGATTCGGGGCGTGCTCGCCGACGAGGGGCGGTCGACGCGGCTGGTGTTCGAGGGGCTGCCGCCGGTGGCGCTCCGCCGGTGGTTCGCGGTCGCGGACCTGCTGTGGCTCCCCAGCCACACCGAGGGTCGGCCGACCGTCGTCTACGAGGCGATGGCGAGCGAGACCGCGGTGGTGGCGACGTCGGTAGGGGGCATCCCCGAACAGGTCGCCGACGGGGAGACCGGACGCGTGGTGCCGCCGCGGGACGTCGGCGCGCTCCGGGAGGCGGTGACCGAACTGCTCACCGACCCCGGGCGGACCCGAGCGATGGGGCGGGCGGGGCTGGCGCGGCTCCGCGACCGGGGGTGGACGTGGGCCGACCACGCCGAGCGCGTCCGGCGCCACCACCTGCGGGCGATCGAGTGAGCGCCGGCGTCGGACGCCGCCCGGCTACTCGGAGGGGGCGAGGTCGTTCACCGCCCGGGCGATCGAGTGGGTCCATCGGCCGCCGAGCGACGACCCCGCGTAGGCGTAGAACCGCGGCTCGACGGGGTACCACCGGATCGCGCGCAACAGGAACCGGCGCGCCGCCGGATACTCGCCCATCCGGAGCAGCGGCTTTCCGACCCGGAAGTCGGCCCAGCCGCGCATCTTCCGTCGGGTCGTCCGGCCGTACTCCGCCGCGAGCGACGAGTACTTCTCGACGAAGAGCCGGCGGGCCTCGTAGAGCTTCGCCGTGTCGTCGGTGATCCGGTTGTGGGTGTCGAACTCGAAGACGACGAGCGGCTGCCTGATCCGATCGAACGCACACCGGGTCGACAGCGAGACGTACCACTCCTGGTCGGCCCACCGCGGGAACCGCTCGTCGAACGGAACCGCCTTCGCCACCGACGCCCGGACCATCACGGCCGACTGCGTCCCGACGACGTTCCGGCACAGCAACGCCTCGGTCACGTCGCCGTCGATCTCCGGCGGGAGCCAGACGTCCTCGACGGTGCCGTTCCGGACCCGCTGCCACCCGGTCGACACGACGCCGAGGTCGCGGTCGGCCGCCTCGAACCGGGCGACCTGCCGTTCGAGCTTCCGCGGCAGCCACCGGTCGTCGTCGTCGAGGAACGCGACGTACTTGCCGGCGGCGGCGTCGACCCCGGTGTTCCGGGCGGCGTTCGGGCCCCTGTTCTCGTCGTGGCGCACGATCTCGAACGACCGGACGTCGTACGCTCCCGGTCGGAGGACCTCCGAAGCGGGCGTCGGCGACGCGTCGTCGACGACGATCAGTTCGATCGGCGCGTACGTCTGCTCCGCCACCGTCGCGACCGCGTCGGGGAGGTAGTTCGGCCGGTCGTAGGTCGTGACGACGACGCTCACCGTCGGTCGCGGCGCGCCGTTCCGTCGGGCGTCCGGTCCGGTTCGGGCCGGCCGGCCCCCCGAACGGTCGGTCCGCGTCATCCGCTCCGGCCCGCCGGCGGTCGTGCCGCCCGGCGGGGAACGGCCGTGGGTTCCCGGTGGAACATACGTCGACATCCCGGGCGTGGGGCGGTTTGTTATGCCGGCCGTACCCGCTCGGACGCCCGAAGAGGGGCCGTCGGTCCGCGTCCCGCCGGTGTCGCCGGTCGGTCCGTCGGGGCGCCGGCGCCGACCGGCCCGGAGTAAGGCTGTTATAATTATACCCGCACGCCGTCCACGCTCAACGGTCAGGAATGGACGACCGAGACCGCAGCCGCCGCGGACTCCTCCTCGCCCTCCTCACAACGGCGGGCGCGGCGAAAACCGCGAGCATCGTCGTGTCGTCGGGCGCGGACCCGGGCGCCGTCGCCCGGGAGAGCCCGCCCGAGGACGCCGCCGAGCCGACGACCGCACCGCCGACCCCGACGTCGACTCCGGAACCCGATCCCGAGGTCCGGATCGAGGACCACGGCGGCGCCGTCGACGGCGAAACCGACGACACCGACGCGCTGCGGGCGGCGCTCGACGCCGCAGCGCCGGACGGGACGGTCCGGCTGCCGGCGGGGGAGATCCTCATCGGGTCGGGACGGGCCGACGCGGTGCTCTTGGTCCACCGCCACCGCGGGGTGACGATCGCCGGCGCCGGTCCGGGTCGGACGCGGCTGAAGATGGCTCCGGGGCACAACTCGGTCCACAGGGGCATCGTGATCGCGCCGAGCCGGAAGGACGACCTGACCGGGGTCACGATCCGCGATCTCACGCTCGACGGTCAGGGGCTCGACCAGAACTACAACATCGCAAACGGCATCGAGGTCCAGAGCGCCGGCGGGGACGGATACCCGCTCGTGATCCGGAACTGCGTGATCCGGGACTGGGCGACAAACGGGTTGCAGATCCGGGAGCCGGGAACCCGGATCTACGACAGCTCCCTCGTGGCGAACGGGCGGAAACAGGAGGCGGTGACCGGCAGGGACGGCCACGGCGTCGCCGCCTTCATCGGGTCGAACCCGTACGGACGGACCCTGATCCAGGGGTGTCTCCTCCAGGGGAACACGGGCGCCGGCGCGGACAACAAGGGGGGGAACATGACGATCCGCGACTGCGTTATCGACGACTGCGGCTACGGCGTCAAACAGAACGACACGACGAACCTCCAGATAATCGAGAACACGCGGATCTCGAACCTCCGGACGGAGCCGGGGGTGTACAACATCCCGCAGGACCGTTCGGGCGGCGATCTGATCCTCAACGACGTCTGCATCGAGAACGCGACCGATCCCGCGATCCTGTTTCCCGCAGGCGGGACCATCAGCGGCGACCGGATCCACGTCAGGAACACCAACACCGACGCCGACCAGCCCGCCGCAGTCGTCGTGACCGACGAGGGGCGGGAGTTCGACGTCGGAACCCTCGCGGTGTACGGGACAGGGAACGGCGCCGCCTTACATTTGGAGAACTGCACGGGGTCGATCGACCGGCTCGTCCACGACGACAACGCCGGGGGCGTGGGCCGACTCGGGTCGGTGCGGGTCGGCGTGACGGAGGAACGCGGGGCGGAGACGGTCGACGTGCCGACGGTCGAGGACGTCGGGGCCTCCACGTAGCCCCGGTCCCCAGCCGCCGCTACCCGTTGAGGACGTACGTCCCGACGAACGTCTCGTACGCGTCCAACACGACGTCCGGGGCGAAGTCGTCGGCCCGGCGCCGGAGCCGGTCGGTCGGAACCGGATCCGTCAGCGCCGCGTCGACCGCCCGCGCGAGCGCCGCGTCGTCACCGACCGGAGCGAGGCGCCCGCACAGTCCGTCCTGAAGGATCTCCCGGGGCCCGTGGGGGCAGTCGGTGGCGACGACCTGACAGCCGCACGCGAGCGCCTCGATCAGGACCGTCGGCAGCCCCTCGAACCGGGAGGCGAGCAGGAAGGCGTCGGCGTTCCGCATATACCGGTACGGGTTGTCGACGTACCCCGGAACCGACACCTCGGCGTCGAGCTCCAGGTCGGTCACGAGCCCCCGCAGCCGGTCGTGCTCGGGTCCCCGACCGGCGACGATCCCGCGCGCGTCGGGGTTGGTCCGGGACACGCGGGCGAACGCCCGGAGCCACGTTTCGAGGTCCTTCTGGGGGTCCAACCGACCCACGAACACCACCAGGTCGACGTCGTCGCGCTCGACCCACTCTGCGTCGACGGGGTGCCGCGACTGTTGCCGGACGGCGTCGACGTCGACGGGGTTGTGGAGCACCGAGACGTCCGCCGACCGAACCCCGGTCGCCGCGACCACCGACTCCGCGACGCCCTGCGACACCGCCACGACGCGGTGTGCCGTCGGGAGCAGCCGTCCGGCGGCCGCCTCCAGCGCCCGCGATTTCACCGTCGGCTCGGACACCATGCCGAACGCGCTGTGGATCGTCGGGATCACCTTCGTGTCGGCGCCCCCGAGCCGCGCCGCCGCGAGACAGACGACGCTGGCGTCGAGTTTCTGCGTGAAGACGGCTGCTGGCGCCGTACGGGAGAGATACACGGCGAGCGCCGGGACGTGCGATCCGATCCCCGCGACCGGAACGCGGACGCGCCCGAGTTCGACGACGTCGACGTGCTCGGAGACCGCCGACCGGAGTTCGCCCTCCGGGTAGGAGACCACCAGGTCGACGTCGTACCCGCGGTCGGCGAGGCCGTTAGCGATGCTGACGGTCACCCGTTCGGCGCCGCCGACGGCGAGCGTCGGGACGTAGACCGACAGCCGGGCGTCCGTCCGGCGGGTGGAGTCCCGGCGCGGGTCGGCCGTGCCTGACGAGTCGGGACACATCGCTCTCCGGTACCCGTCGTCACGACATTGTTAGGATCCGGTTAGTCCGCGGGTGGCTCCGAAACCCGTCCGGGGCCGGCGTCGACGCCCGGTCCCGGGACGTCGACCCAGAGGTGGACCCCGCGGTATGCGTTGTCGACGCCGGGATCCGGCGGCGGGTCGCCCGTGTACAGGAGGACCGCCAGCCGGAGCCCCCGTCCGGTGAACCCCGACCCGGCGCGGAGGGTCCGTGGGACCTGCGTCCGGGCCCCCGGCGCTACGGTCCGGGTGAACCGGTCCAGCTCGGTCTCCGCGACGACGACGCGCTCGCCGCCGACCCCGTCGAGCCGCTGGAGCTCCACGACCACGGTGTACGTGATCGGCTCGGTCTCGTGGTTCCCGATCCCGACGTGGAGTTCGCGCGGCTCTCCGGGGGCGAGCGTCGTCGGATAGCCGTCGGCGGTGAGCGCCTCGGAGTCGGGGTCCTCGGTCAGAAGGGAGAGCTCGGTGTAGGACTCGCCGTTCTGCGGGGCCACGATCGCCGTGCTCACCGCGACGATCGAGACGAGCACGAGCAGCGCCACCGCGAGCGACGCCGTCGCCTCCCGCGTCACGTCCCCGGTGAGGGCCGACCGGGGCACGGAGAGCCGTTCCAGCGGTAGCCGGAACCGGTCGGCGGGCGGGCGTCGGGCCCGCCGGTACGCGGCGACGGCCACCCCGAGGAGGACGATCCCGAGGAGGCTCCCGAGCACCTGCGGGGCCGCGATCCCCTGTGGGGTGAAGTTCCAGACCACCCCGACGAGCGGGACGATCATCACGCTCAGCCCGATCGCGACGACGAGCCGTTCCAAGGCAGTCGGCCCCGCGCCCCGCGGCCCGTCCGGGGCGTCCGCCGTCCCGAAACACGGCGTCGGGTGGAACGCCGCGACGACGGCGTACCCCGGCAGGAGGAACACCAGCGCGAAGCCGATCGGAACGCCGGCCGGCCCGAGGGCGGTCGTCGAACCCGAGACCACGGCCGGGCCGGCCGCGAGAAGCGCGACCCCCGCGGTCACGACCAGATCCAGCCAGGTCGCGACCGCCGTCACTCCACCCCGTGCGCTACGCATACCTCCCTCCCGTCCGGCCCGGCCCGTCGGCGTGTCCGGCGGGTCGTCCCCGGCGGCGCGTCACGTCCATCCTGTTCGCGGGAGACGCCGGGAACGCATTGTTACTCCGTGGCTACCACCGGTCGGAGGTCGGAAACGGTCACGCAGTCGCGTTCGTACCGGCGACGTGGTAGGTCTCGAACCCGCCGTTGGTGTATACCCGCGAGACCGTGGGGTCGGTCCCGAGCCGCTCGAAGTCAGCCGGGGTGTACCGCCAGTAGGTCTCGTAGTCGGGCCACACCGTCGGGTAGAACTGTCGCCCGGCGGGGGTGACAACGAGGTAGTGGTCGTCGGCGTACGCGGCCCCCAACGTCTCACCTTCGGCGTAGCCGAAGTGGTCGGGCGGCGGGTCGGGGTCGACGGTGACGTCGTCGGCCTGGAACCCGACCATCGCGTCCTCGAACCGGTAGAGGTCGATCCCGTACTCGGCGTGCGGGACGGTCGGGTCGGCCCGGGAGAGATACCACTCCGCGCCGTCGAGTTCGGCGTCGGTGACCTGCTGGTTGATCCTGATCGTCAGCGGCGAGTGGTAGGTCCCGAACGCGGAGACCACCACCAGGATCGCCAGCACGACCCCGATCGCGCGCAGGGCGTTCGGGTGCCCGCCGGTCCGGCGGTAGAGGTCGAACGCGAGCGACCCGACGACCAGCACGCCGAAATACCGCGCCACCGCCAGCGGGCGGCCGAACCCGACGATGAGATCGAAGACCAGAAACAGCACCGCAACCCCCGAGAACGTCACCGCCGTCACCGAAAACGACACCTCGAAGGGGTTCGTTGGCCCCCGCGCCTTCGCTCGCTCGACGGCGGCGGCCGCGAGGTGGAGGCCGCTCGCGCCCAGGATCACGATCGTGGTCCCGTACTCCAGCAGCAGGATCCTGAGCAGGTCGCCGAGCGCCGGCGACGTCCGCGAGACAGTGTCGCTGTACGAGTCGAGCGTCGACTCACCGCCGGCGGAGCCGAACAGCGTTTCGAGCACCGACTCCGCGCGGATCAGCATCCCCGAGAAGTTGTAGTACCACGCGACGAACGTGCCCACGAGGAGCCGGCGGGCGGTCCCCGCCCCGGCGGGGTCGGCGGCGGCGTCGGCCGCGAGGAGCCGCTCCCGGACGATCGGCGTCCGAACCACGCCGTAGACGGCGAAGAACACGAGCGCGAACAGCGTCGTCAACGGGTGATACAGGACGAGTCCGACGAGCGAGACGACGAGCGCGAACCGGGTGGTGAGCGCGTGCGTCCGCTGGGCCCTGACGAACAGGTAGAGCACGAACGGGAGCAACAGCACGCTCTGTGCGAACGGGGAGGGGTTCGTGTGCGCCGTGCCCCCGATCAGCACCGACACGAACGGCACGCTGAACAGCGCCCGCCGCCGGTCGTACACCGTCGCGACCAGTGCGACCGCCGCGAGAACCGAGAAGAGGCTCACGACGCCCGACACCGCATTGATCACGGCCATCGGTTCGAGCCCGGTCGCGTAGGAGAGCGTGAGCACGAGCTGGTGGATGTTGGGGTAGATGTTCTCCGGGCCGACCACCCCGGTGGTCCGGATCGTCTCGATGTGGCCCAGGTGCGTGAGGACGTCCGCCCGCTCGAAGTACGGGTAGCCGCGGACGGACGGGAGAAACAGGAGGAGCGCGTCGGCACAGAGCACGACCAGGAGCCCGAGCCGCCAGTCGTACCCCGCGCCGTCGGCCGACGCGGCGGCTCGGAGAACGATCCAGTGGCCCACCACCATCGACCCGAGCAGCAGCCCCCAGAACGACCACGGGAACGCCGCGTAGATCGACATCTCGTAGCCGTCTGCCGGGGGCGTCAGGAGCGCGACGCAGGCGGCGGCGGTGACGGTCAGGAACCCGACGCCCGCGAGCGCGACGGGCGGAACGCGTCTCACGCACGATCACCCGGTCGCCCAGGACGGTCGGCGGTCGGACTCGACGCGCCGGGAGCCGACGGTGACGAGGCCGTCGGAGCCCCGGCTCCCCACGGTCGAGCCCCGCCGCGTCCGACGTCCATACTCCGTGCTGCGCCGACGAACGGATTGTTAATCCCCTCCTACCGACGGGTCCCTCGGGGTGGCGTCGTGTGCCGGGCACGGAGGGCCGGCGATCGACCGGCGACAGTCCGGCGGCGTCGCCGTCGGCCGCACCCGTCGCTGCGTCGCGGTACCGACCGACAGGCGGTTTTCGACTCATTACTTAATTGTCCGCGCCGCGAAGCCGCCCCCATCGATGACCGACACGCTCCGGACCGTGCCCGCTTCGCGAACGTCCCGGCCGTCGACTCCGGAGGCCGACCGGGCGTGACCGACCACTACGACGCCCTCGCCCGGATGTGGCGGGGCGACTCCCCCGACCCCGGCGGGTTGCGCGCCTTTCTCGCGGCGCAGGCGGTGTGGCTGGCGGTCACGGTCCCGCTGGTGACGTCGTTCGGGATCACCGGGACCGAGTCGCTGTTCGTCCTGGCGTTCGTCGGGTGGCTCTCGGCGGGCGTGCTGTTCCGCCCCGCGTCGGCGACCCCGCGGTGGTGGCTGATCTCGGTGTGGGTGACCCGGGTCGGGTTCGTTGCGCTCGGCTACGTCGTGTTCCTGCGGGCTCGGAGTCTCGGGCTCGTGTAGCGTCGCCGGACGGCGCCCCCGCGTCGCTCCCGGGTCGATCACTCGCCGTCGGCCGGCCCGAGCGTCGTCCGGATCGTCCGGCCCACGGGGGCGGACGCGACGACCACCGGACGGAACTCCTCGCGGCCGTACGCCGGGAAGTACGGCGACCGCGCGAGGCCGCACCGGTCGGCGCCGTGGACGTGGACCCGCGCGATCCGGTCGCCGTCGAGCACGACGTCGAACCCGCCCCCGGCGGCCGTAGATTCGGTGACGTCGACCCCGGGGTGGAAGTGGTACCGGACGGTGTACCGGCCGTCGTCGGCCGAGACGTCGTCGACGACCTCCCACCCGGGTCCGGTCGTCGCCACCGTGCGTCGGTGCTCGTAGGCCGGACCGACGCCGCGGCGGGCGTACTGCGCGGTGATGCGCCCCGGCTCGTCGGCCACGACCGACACCCGCGTCCGTCTCCCCAGCAGGTAGCTCCCGCCGATCGGGATCGGCTCCGCGGACCCGTACTGGGCCGTGTTGTGGGCGGCGACGCTCCGGGCGTACCGGCGGCGGCGGTTCGCGCCGTAGTCGTACACCCCGGTGTCGGCGAGCACGGGGTGGCCGTCGATCCACAGGAGGACGCTCAGGTGGTCGTTGTGGGAGTGCGCCGGCAGGTGCGGCGGCCCCACGTCGCCCACGTCGAGGAGCATCGTTCCCGCCGCCGTCGGCAGCAGCCGGTAGCCCGACCCATCGACTGGGTCCTGCGGCGGGTCGGTCCGGGTCAGCCCGCAGGCCCGGCAGTACGAGAGACAGCTCGTCGCCTCGATCGCCTCCCCGTGGACGGAGTCGTTCAGCAGCGGGATCCGCCCGCCCGGTCGGATCAGGCGGGCGAGAAACCCCATCGCCGCTTCCGCGGTCGATCGGACGACCCCGGTCGGGAGCCCGAGCGACGAGAGGAGGTCGGACGCCGTGGCGTACCGCCGGAGCACCGTCACGTGGTACATCGGGCTCCGCTCGAAGTGGCAGCCGTCGGCGAGGAACTGCTCGTCGGCCGCGGCCTCGAACAGCCGCCTCGCCCGCTCCGTCCACCCGGTGTCGTGGGCGTCGAAGAGGGTTCCGGCGGCGAGCAGCGCGACGGCGTTCTCCACCAGGTGGTTCCCGCCGACGTCGTGTTCGACGTGGGCGTCGAGGAACAGGGCGTTCTTGTAGACGAGTTCCAGCAGCCGGTCGGGAACCGCCACGTCGTCGCCGGCACACCACGCGACGTACCGGCACCAGTGGAGCACGCGCAACGACACCGAGTGGGGGATCCACGACCGGCGGAGATACCGGCCCTCCCCGATCGGGTTCGCCGCGCCCCACCGGAGCGCCTGGCGTTCGAGCGACGACCGGACGCCCTCGACGGCCGACGGCGACGCGCCGCTCAGGACGAGCCACTCGAACCCTTCGAAGGCTTCCAGCTTCAGCCGCCAGAAGATCGGCTCCGCGTCGATCGCAGGGTGGGTCCAGTCGATCCGGTCGCCGAAGTCGATGGTGCGGTCGAGGAACGTGTACCGCCCGTCGGCCGCGGCCGCCGCCGCCGCCCGGTAGCGGTCCCGCTCGGCCGCCGAGAGGCTCCCGGCGAGCGTCGCGCGGTTCGCGCGAAGCGGCTCCGGCGAGACGGCGAGGTCGGCGGGCACCCGCCGCTCGTACCGCGCGTCGAAGTCGACCGGCAGCCGCGGAACGACGGCGTGTCGCAGCCGGCGCTCGGCGATGCCGGCGACCTGGGCGGGTTTCATGTTCCGGAGGGTCCGGTACGCCACCAGCCACGCACGTGGATCGAACGGGAGCCGCGACGCCGCGTCCCCGCCCGCGTCGCCCGTCCCGGCGGCGACCGGCTCCGGGAGGGGGCCGTCCCGGCGGGTCACCCGTCGGTCACCTCCGCGAGGATGCCGCTCACCGTCCGGGCGACGACGCCGCGGTCGTAGCGCTCGATCACGTGTGCCCGCCCGCTGGCCCCCAGCCGCCGGCGGCGGTCGGGATCCGAGAGCAGCGCGTCGAACGCCGCCGCGAGTTCGGCGGCGTCGTCGGCGACGAAGACCCCGCCGCCGGACGCCTCGATCAGGGCTTCGATCTCGCCGACGCCGGTGGCGACGACCGGGAGCTCACACGACATATACTCGTAGGCCTTCGTCGGCACCGCATACGCGAGCGTCGGGTCGGGTTTCAGCGGGGCGACACCGATCATGGCGGCGTCGAGAACGTCCGGGATCGCCGCCCGGGGGAGGAGCCCGGTGAACTCGACGCGGTCGGCGACGCCGACGTCGGCGGCGAGCCGTCGCAGCCGGTCGGTGACGTCCCCGTCGCCGACGATCCTGAGCGTCGCCTCCGGCGTCTCCACCGACGCCATCGCCCGAATACACGCGTCGAGCGCCTGGGCGTGGCCGACGTTGCCGGCGTAGACGATGGTCGGCTCCCGGTCGGCGTCGGTGGGCCGGTACGTGTCGGTGTCGACGCCGTTGGGCACGTGGCGGACGGCCGATTCGTCGACGCCGTACCGTTCGACGAGCCGGTCGCCGAGGACCGAGGTGGTGACGGTGATCCGGTCGGCGGTCCGGAGCACGAGCCGCTCGTACCGTCGGCTCGCGCGCTCGACGAGCCCGCCGTCGGCGATGAACTCCAAGCCGACCGCGGCGTCGATCCAGAGGTCGCGGACGTCGACGATCCACGGCCGCAAGCCGAGGAGCCCGATCGGGAGGCCCACGACCCCGGTGAAGATCGGTGGCGACGACGTGACGACGGCGTCGTACCGCCGGAGGTGGACCGCCAGCCACAGCAGCGCGTGGAACGGAAACAGGAGGTAGTACGCCATCCGGCTGCGGAAGCTCGGGTCGGTCGCGGTCGGCTGCCACGCCCACAGCCGGTGGACGGTGACGCCGTCGATCCGGTCGGTCGACCGGCGGGTCCAGGTCCGGTCGAACTGGCCGTGGGGAAACGCCGGCGGCGGGGCGAGCACCGTGACGTCCCACCCCTCGTCGGCGAGGTGCGCACACGTGTCCCGGATCCGGGAGGCGTTGCCGGACCTGTCGGGCGGATACTGCTGGGAGACGACGACGACGCGATCGGAGGCGTCGGCCATCGCTTACGCCACGGTCGCCCGTCGCGGGGCCGAGTCGGCGGTTCGGTGCCGTGCGTCGGGTCGGTGTCGAGGAGTCACTACCGGAGGCTCGCGTCGTGGGCGCTTTGTTAGGGTTCTGGTATCCCGACGGGTACAGACGGCTTACCCGTCGGTCGCGGGCGGTTGCGTCGCGTCGACGAGCGTTTCGAGCCCCGTGTCCAGCCCGACGGTGGGTTCGTATCCGAGCCGGTCGGCGGCCCGGGACACGTCGGCGCGGCTGTGCCGGATGTCGCCCTCCCGGGCGCCGGTGTGGACGACGGGCGAGTCGCTCCCGACGGCGTCCCTGACCCGCTCGGCGAGGCGGACGACGCTGGTCGACTCCCCGGTGCCGACGTTGTAGGCCGCCCCGACGTGGTCGGTCTCGGCGGCCAGCCGGTTGGCCCGGACGACATCGTCGACGTGGACGAAGTCCCGCGTCTGGCCGCCGTCGCCGTGGACCGTGATGGGATCGCCGCGTCGGGCCTGCTCGAGGAACACCTCGATCACCCCCGCGTAGTCGCCGCCGGACTGCCCGGGGCCGTACACGTTGAAGTAACGGAGCGCGACGGCGTCGAGCCCGTAGAGGTCGTTGTACAGCCGGGCGTAGTGGTCGGCGGCCAGCTTGTCCACCCCGTACGGCGACGTAGGGGCGAGCCGGGCGGCCTCGGGGATCGGGACGGTCGCCGGGTCGCCATAGACCGCTGCGCTCGACGCGACCACCACCCGGGCGTCGTGGCGGCGGGCGGCTTCCAGGATCCTGAGCGTGCCGGTGGCGTTGACCGCGTGGCTCCCGACCGGGTCGTCGATCGAGCCCGCGACGCTCACCCGTGCGGCCTGGTGGAACACCACGTCGACCCCCGCGACCGCGCGGTCGACCGTCTCTCGGTCCCGAACGTCGCCCGCGATCAGTTCGACGTCGTCCGGGGCCGCCTCGGGCGGGTCGACGTCGAGGATCCGGACCTCAGCCGCCGACCGGTAGGCGTCGACGAGCGCACCGCCGACGAAGCCCGCGCCGCCGGTGACCAAGACGTGTCGTGGGTCCATACCGGACGCTGGAGCGACGGCGTGTTTAGTAGCCGCCGCCTGGTCGGAGCGGCGTCACGCATCGGGGCCGCCGAACGGGGAGCGAGATCGTCGCTCGCGGGATGGCTGCGGCTCGGGCGTTCGGATCGGGACCCGGATCGTGGCACACAGTTGCTGGCACACAAGCTGGGTATGGCGATCAGGTCCCATCGAAGATACACCGCCAGCTGTTATCAAATTGGCGGCGGGGCGATCGGTGTGGGTCGCCCCCAGCGCTCCGGGGCTGGCCGGCGCTCTCGGGCCGTCGCGTACGGTCGCACGGCGGCTGGCGCGTCACGGACGGTTGTACCACACGTCCACGTGGACGTTCGGCTCGAAGGACTTCCCGATCACGTCCGGGCGGCCGTCGCCGTCGACGTCGACGGCCCTCGCCTCGTGGGTCGGAACGCCGGTCTCGACGACCTCCTCGGTGAACTCGCCGCCGCCGCGGTTCCGGAAGCGGAGGTGTCGTGCGGAGTCGTCGTGGTCGCCGAGACCCATCTCGGCGACGTAGACGTCGGGAGCGCCGGTGTCGTCGAAATCGGCGACTTGGAGCGTGTGCGGGCAAAAGAGGTCGTCGGCGAGGACGTGCGGCTCCCACTCGGGCGGGTCGAACCACGCGACCCGTCCCATGTGCGTCCCGTACGTGGGGGAGTCGCCCTCCGCGAAGACGACCTCGGTGTCGCCGTCGCCGTCGAGATCGCCGACGGCGACGCGGGTCCAGTCCCACCCGGTGGCGACGTCGGTTCGAGTCCACCCGGCCGCGACATCGGATGCCGCGCCGCCGTCGACCTCGACCCGCCGGCTCGACGACCGCGTCCCGGCGGCGGTCCCCGCGTGGTGGTAGATCGCGGTGCCGGCGATCAGCTCGTTGTCGCCGTCGCCGTCGACGTCGGCGATCTCGAGCCCTTCGACGTCGACGCCGCGGTCGACGACGGTCAGGTGCTCGCTCGGCCACGGCGAGCGGGTCGGATCGCTCGGAACGTCGTAGTAGAACACCGTCCGGCTCTCCTGGGAGAGTCCGACGACCTCGGGGTCGCCGTCGTTGTCGACGTCGCCGAACGCGAGGTCGTGGTATTTCGAGAAGTCGTCGGCGATCAGGCGTTTGGTCCACCCGCGCCGCGGATCCGCGGGTTGTTCGAACCAGTAGACGTCGCTGCCGCCGTATCCCTGGCCGACGAGCAGGTCGAGCCGCCCGTTACCCGTCACGTCGCCGAGGGCGCTCCCGAGCGCGTGGACGTCCGACGACGGCCAAAGGGTGTGCCGCGTCCATTCGGCGGTCCCGTCGTGGCGGCCCGCGCCGGGGTTCTCGTACCAGAACAGGCCCCGTTCGAGCCGGCGGAGCAGCCGCCCGAGAACCGGAACGGACCTGTCGCCGATCACGGGGAGCGCCTCCGCCCCCATCCCGCCCACGATCAGGTCGGGGTAGCCGTCGCCGGTCAGGTCGGTCGGCTGGCAGACGAAGAGCCGGCCACACGGCGGCGAGCCGTCGATGGTGTGGTGCTCGAATCGCATCGTCGGATCCGCGTCCGGGGCGGTTCTTAGTATGGCCCACCTACGGCGGGTTGCCGGCCGCGACGGGCCACCCGAAGGCGCTGACGCCCGGTTCCCGTCCGGGCGGGACGGCGGTCGAGTACGTCGGGGGATCGGAGGACGGCCTCCTAGATCCGGCGGACCCACGCGGAGCGCCCCGAACGGCACGTCGGGAGTCGTTCCGCGATGCGGTGTGCGCCATCGTAATGAGCGCCCGAGCGGGTCCGCGGCGATCCGGGTCGGGTTCGTGTAGTAATCATGATGTCTTCGAGTTAGTTCAGTTCGTGTGATGTTTTGGATCCGAAACTCGACACGAACGGGCGTGCTCGGAGAGCGGATCCGGTCTTCGGCCCTCGTTCGGGCGTCAAAGCGGCTCATCGCCGGAAAAGTTGCTACGAACGACCGATTCCGTATCTCCGATCGGTACGTCAGTCGTATCTTTTGTTCTACTATTTCGCCTTAATATAAAATATCAAATATTTTGTGCCGGGGGCGATTGAACCCGCCTCCCGCCGTCGAACGATTGATCACGGGGGGGTTGCTACGAGGAGACGGGAGAGACACACCGACTCGACCACCACGAATGAGCGACGTTACAGTCACCATCCGGCTCGAATCCCCGGATCTCGCGCTGACCCGGACGGTCGCCAGCGCCGACGCCGCGACGGTGAGTCCGGTCGCGGGGGCGGGGACGGTGCCCAACCTGGGTGCGCACCTGTTCACCGTGCGGACCGACGACTTCGAGCGCTTCGAGGGGGCATTGCGCGGGGATCCGACGATCGAGTCGTTCGAGCGGATCGTCGACCGCGGCCGGGAGGCGCTGTACCGGTTCGAGTACGCCCCCGAGGCGACGGTGTTCTCCGCGGCGATCTCCGAGGTCGACGGGATCTCCCTGGAGTGGACCAACGACGGCGCGGTGTGGGTGGTCCGCGTCTGGCTCCCGGACCGGGCGGCGCTCGCGTCGCTCCGGGAGTTCGCCACCGAGCGGGGGATCGGGTTCACGCTCGAACGCGTCGGTGACGGCGCCGCGCCCGCCGGATCGGAGCCGGACCTGACGGGGAAACAGCGCGAGGCACTCCTCGTGGCGCTGGAGATGGGCTACTTCGAGGAGCCCCGGGCCGTACCGCTCGACGAGGTCGCGGCCGAACTCGGGATCTCACAGCCCGCCGCCGGCGGCCTCCTCCGTCGGGGGATCAGGCGGTTGGTCGTCTCGACTGTCGCCGACGACGACGGCGGGTCAGGCGCGACGAGGATGGGGTGACGCCCCACGATCCGGAGATCCCGCCCCGGTCTGACTTAAACGGGTTATACTCATAGACCAAATCTACATAGTTGTACACGGTCCAGAGTATTGTATGGCAAGGTGGAACAACGGCAGCGACGAGGTGAGTGCCGTCAGCGGAAGCATCACCGACGAGACGAACGCCCTCCCGGCGCAGTACTTCACCGATCCCGATGTCTTCGAGATGGAGAAGGAGAAGGTGTTCGGCCAGTACTGGATCTACGCGGGCCACGGGAGCGCGATTCCGGACCCCGGGGAGTACTTCACGCGGCGGATCGGCGACAAACAGATCATCGTCACCCGCGATCACGACGGCGACGTCCGCGCGTTCTACAACGTCTGTGCACACCGCGGGTCGAAGATGCTCGACGACACGCCGATGACCGATCCCGGGAGCCTGAACCGGATCACCTGCCCGTACCACCTATGGACGTTCGAACTCGACGGCGACCTCGCGAGCACTCCACGGAGCTTCGAGGAGTCGGGGCTGAACCCCGAGATCGACGACGACGACATCCCCGACCTCGACCCCGAGGAGAACGCCCTGATGGAGGTCACCACCGACTCGATCGGGCCGCTGGTCTTCGTCAACTTCGCCCAGGAGCCGCCGCTCTCGCTCGCGGAGCAGGCGGGGTCGATGAAAGAGGAGCTCGAGGAGCTCCCGATCGGCGACTACCAGCTCGCCCGCCGGTACGTCTCGGAGGTCGAGTGTAACTGGAAGACGTTCGGGAGCAACTACTCCGAGTGCGACCACTGCGCGGCCAACCACCAGGACTGGATCAGCGGCGTGGAGATCGGCGACTCCGAGCTCGAAGTCAACGACTACCACTGGATCCTCCACTACAAATACGAGGAGGAGCTCGACGAGGAGGTCCGGATCCACGAGCAGGAGGAGGGTCGGTTCTACTACTTCTGGCCCAACTTCACGTTCAACCTGTACGGAACGGCCGACGGTTACGGCACCTACTACGTCGACCCCGTCGACGAGGGGCGGATCCAGCTTGTCGCGGACTACTACTTCCCGAACGAGGAGCTGACCGAGGACCAGGAGGAGCTGATCCGGACCAGCCGCCAGCTCCAGGAGGAGGACTTCGAGATCGTCGAACGCCAACACGAGGGGCTCAAGACCGGCGCCCTCGGGCAGGGACACCTGGGACCGAACGAGCACAGCGTCCACAGGCTCCACCAGCTCGCACAGCAGGCCTACGACGCCTGACGCCGGACGGCAATGGCCACCGAACACACCATGTCAGGCGACGACTCCCACGCGGGCGTCGTGGCGTGTCCGGCGTGTGAGCTCCGCCTCACGGTCGCCGACCCCAACGAGGCGGTCGAGATCCACCGGCGCCACGGGCGAGTGACCGGCCACGAGGTCGAGTGGGAACGGACCGCGCGCACCGACACGGCCCCCTCGGCGGACGTCGAGTCGGTGCTCGCAGCGCTGGACCAGGAGTACGACGAGGGGGTTCCGGTCGGGGTGCTGACCGCGACGATGTCCACCCGCGAAGTCACGATCGGGGAGGTGTTGGACGAACTCTACTCCCTCCGGATGGAGGGGGCGATCTACGAGCCGCTGGACGACCACTTCAGCATGCTGTAGCCGCCGGCTACCGGCGGTCGATCTCGGGGACGGTCGATTCGATGATGCTCTTCACCCCGCGTCTGATCCGGCCGCTGGCGGCGGTCGTTGAGATCCCGAAGTCGTCTGCGATCTCGTCGAGCGTGATCTCGCTCGGATCCCCGAAGTAGCCGTTGTCGTAGGCGTAGACGATCGTCGCCCGCTGTTTGTCGGTCATGCCGAACGTGTCCGAGTCGGGTCCGGCGGACATCCGGTATATCTTGACGATGTCGAACTCGAACGACCGATCGTCGGCGTACTGCCAGATCGACTGCAGCGACTCCCGATCCGGGAGCTGCCACCGCTCGACCCAGCGGCCGTCGTGCTGGTGGGCGTCGAGCGCGAACCCGCCGTGGTCGGTCACGACCGGCGCGAGCAACAACGCGTCGGCGCTGAACTCGACGCTGTAGACCGGCCACTCCTCGTACACCGACACCTGCTCGGCGCGCGCAACCGTGTGGTCGGCGTCGAACCCCCGTTCCAGCGCCTCCGTCCGGTCGGTCTCGACGACGAAGAAGGAGGCGCTACCCGCCGGATCAGTGCTGGCTTCCTGCAACACCCGGACGGTCGCGTCGGGGAAGGAGGCGACGGCGTTCGCGAGCGCCATGTCCGGGTGGGAGAACTGCACCTTCGCGATGATCGACATGGCGGCGCACCTGCGTGGTAATGAATCCCGCACCATTATAATAGTTCGCGTCGATGCGTCCCGTATGAGCGGTGCGGGACGTCGCGTGCGCGCCGGGCGGCGCGGGGTCGGCCTCCCCTGGGGCCGCCACCCGAGTATTTACGTTGTAGCGTGCAAAACCTCATAAGTATGGCTGGCGCCAGCTACGACTTCGGCGGCGAGACCGTCGTCGTGACCGGCGGGTCGTCGGGGATCGGGCGGGCGATGGCGCTCCGGTTCGGGGCCGCGGGCGCGACCGTCCTGGTCGCCGACGTCGACGAGACGCCGCGGGGCGGGGACGCACCCCCCACCCACGAGGCCATCGCGGCCGACGGCGGGACCGCGTCGTTCGTGCCAACGGACGTCTCCGAGTCCGCACAAGTCGCGTCGGTCGTCGAGGCCGCCCGGGAGTACGGCGGGGTCGACGTGATGGTCAACAACGCCGGGATCGTCGAACGGGGGCCGCTGTGCGACGTGACCGAGGACTCGATCGACCGTGTCCACGCGGTGAACGTCCGCGGCGTGCTGCTCGGGTGTAAACACGCCGCCGCGGACATGCGGGAGCGCGACGACCCGGGCGTGATCCTCAACACGGCGTCGATCAACTCCACGATGGCGGACTACGACCTGCCCGAGTACAACGCCTCGAAGGGCGCCGTGCGCATGATCACCCGGACCGCGGCGCTGGAACTCGCCGGCGACGGGATCCGCGTCAACGCCGTCGCCCCGGGGTTCGTCCCCACGCAGTTGTCCGACGGCGGGCCGGACGAGGCACGGCAGGCGATCACCGAGGGCGACATCGTCAAGCCGATCCCGATGGACCGCGGCGGCGACCCCGAGGAGGTGGCGTCGGGGGCGCTGTTTCTCTGTACCGACGCGGCGTCGTACGTCACCGGCGAGGTCCTGCACGTCGACGGCGGCTACCACACGCTGTGACCCCGGCGCCGGGGCGGTGACGCGGTCCGACGGCGGCGCCTACTCCAGCACCGAGCGGTTGACAACGTGGTCCGGGACCTCCCCGTCGAGGAACGCCGCGACGTTCTCTCCGGCCTGCCGCTGGAGTTCCGCGAGCGCGTCCTCGGAGTACCACGCGGCGTGGGGTGTGACCACGACGTTGTCGAGGCCGATCAGCCGGTCGTCCTCCGGGGGTTCGTGCTCCAGGACGTCCAAGCCCGCGTACGCGACGGTGCCGTCCGCGATCGCGTCGTGAAGCGCCGTCTGGTCGACGATTCCACCGCGGGCGGCGTTGACCAGGGTGGTTCCGGTCTCCATCGCGTCGAACGCGTCGGCGTCGATCAGGTGCCGCGTCGACTCGGTCAGCGGCGTGTGGACGGTGACGACGTCCGCGTCCGCACACAGGCTTTCGAAGTCGGCCTTCCGGATGCCGTGCCGGCGCATCTCCGACTCGGAGACGTAGGGGTCGTACCCGACGACGTCGACGTCGAACCCCTGGAGCCGCTGGACGACTTCGAGCCCGATGTCGCCGCAGCCGACCACACCGACCGTCTTGGAACTGAACCGGCGGATCGGGGCCCGGGACTCGTAGTCCCACCCGCCGGATTCGACGTCGTCGTCGTACTGACACACTCGACGTTCGCACGCCAGGATCAGGCTCATCGTGTGCGTCGCCACCTCCTCCAGGCAGTAGTGTGGCGTGTTGAACACCGGGATGCCGCGGTCGGTGGCGGCGTCGAGATCAACCATGTCCACCCCGATGCCGTGAACCGAGACGAACGACAGGTTCGGGAACGCGTCCATGACCGACTCGTCGATCTCGGTCTCGATCGTCATGATCCCGACCGGGTCCGTCGCCGACTCGATCAGTTCCGCCTTCGAGTCGACGTCGATCGTTGTGAGGTCCGCCCCCGTCGCCTCGACGAGCTCCTTTTCGACTTCGGAGTCCGGCAGGATGGTCCCCGTGAGTATCACGTTCTTCGACATCGAGTTCGGATTTCCACCTCCGATATTTATATTTTCACATCCGCACGCCGCCGCGGGGATCGCCGCTGGGCGGCCGCGCTACTCGACGCGGGTCACGGTGTTGCTGAGGGTTCCGAGCCCCTCGATCTCGACGTCGACGGTGTCGCCCGGCTCCAGGCTGACGTCCTGGAACACCCCCACGCCTTCGGGGGTCCCGGTGGCGATCACGTCCCCGGGCTCCAGTTCCACCAGCGACGAGACGTACGACACCAGTTCGGCGACCGAGTAGACCATCATCCGGGTGCTCTCGTCCTGCATCGTCTCCCCGTTCACCCGCGAAACGAGCCTGAGATCCTGCGGGTCGTCGATCTCGTTGCAGACCACGGTCGGCCCGATCGGGGTGGTCGACTGCATCGCCTTCCCCGCGAACCAGTCGATCATCTCGTCGTCCTCGTAGGTGAACGAGAGCTGGAGGTCCCTGGCTGAGACGTCGTTCAGGACGGTGTAGCCGGCGACGTGGTCGAGCGCGTCGTCGGCGGACACGTGCCGGCAGGACTCCCCGATCACGCACGCCAGTTCCCCCTCGTAGTCGATCTCGTCGGTCACCGCGGTGTGGTAGTCGATCGACGCGCCGTGGCCCACGAGCGACCGCGGGAGCTTCGTGAACAGGTACGGCCGGTCGGGGACCGAGATGCCCGACTCGTCGGCGTGTTTCCGGTAGTTGAGCGCGGCACACAGGATCGTGTTGCGGTCCGTCGTCGGCGGGCGGAACGAAACCGCGTCGGTCGGGAACGCGTCCCCGCCGCTCGGGTCGGCCGACTCCGGCTGCGACAGTGCCTCGGTGAAGGAGTCGAACTGCGCGGTCACGTCGACGACCTCGTCGCCGTCGACCACGCCGATACGGTCCGCTCCGTCTACCTCGAACCGGCAGATTTCCATACTGACGGATTGCAGTCTCGTCATATAAACCCTCGGTTGCCGTCGGCGAGCGCCGATCCGCCGTCGAACCGCGGTGTGGCCGAGCCTACGATGTGGTTGCTTTACGAGGAGTGGATTTTAATACTGACAGCACGTGGGCATCCGTATGCGAACACACGAGTCGGGCCGGATCCTGCAGTCGTCGTCGGTCACGCTGGAGATCGTCGACGCTGTCGCGGAGTCCGGGGGTGCACGCGTGTCGCAGATCGCCGAGCGCTTAGACATCGCGGAGAGCACGGCGAGTAACCACCTCCACACCCTGCGGCGGGCGGGGTTTCTCACGACGGACGGCGACATCTACCACCTGAGCCTGAAGCTCGCCAAACTGGGCGAACACGCGAAGACCCGGGACCGGGCGTACCGTCACGCGATCGAGATCACGAACGAACTCGACGAGCGCACCAACTTCGAGACGAGCTTCACCGTCGAGGAGAACGGACTCGGGCGGTATCTCAGGCCCGAGGTCGACGCCACCACCGACGTGGATCGGTACTTCACCGTCGGCGAGCGGATGTCTCTCCACACGACCGCGGCGGGGAAGGCAATCCTCGCGGAGTATCCGGAAGAGCGCGTGGACTTCATCGTCGACCGGACCGGGCTCCCCCGACAGACCGACCGGACGATCACGTCGCGGACGGTGCTGAAACGGGAGTTGGACGAGATCCGGCGGCGCGGCTACGCGCTCAACCGCGGCGAGGACCAGGAGGGCGTCTACGCGATCGGCCAAGTAGCCAGGAAACCCAGTGGCGCGGTGCTCGGGGCGATCAGCGTCGCGGGGCCGACCTACCGAACCAAGAAGCGGCGGTTCGAGGAGCGGCTCACCAGCACCCTCGACGAACACATCGGGAAACTCGAAGCGCGGCTGGAGTGACCCGTCCGGCCGGGGAGGAGCGGGCGGCGGTCGCCGGTGAATTTAGTCTTCACGAGGTGTGAATTTGATATAACGGGTTCCGGGGGGGCCGGGGTCACACTCACAAGCGTACGAATGTTATTCGATGCCGTCGACGGCGGCCCCGACACGGCGAAGCCGGTGGGCGTTCCGACGGGTCGGGTGCGGGAGTCGGCCCTCCGCGTCCGGACTCGGCGTGGTCAGGGGCGGAATCGACGGTCACACCCCGCTTCGGCGCCGCGCCGACCCCCCGTCTCGGCGGTGGTATATGAGATATACGCCTCGTGGACTAGCCCGGCGGCGCGGAAGCGAGTTCGGGGTACCGTCGGGACTCGGAGCGGTCCGGCGTTGCGACGGCCGTCCGCACGCTGGACCGACTGCGGTTCCCGGCGTCGGCCGCGCGCTCGGCAGGAATGGTAGAACACATTACAAAATTTATTTATAACGCTGGATTCTGGATCGGTGTATGGCAGAACAGCCGAACTTCACAGACCTGTCCCAGCCGTTCACGTGCGTCGGCGTCTACGAGTCGACCCCGGCCGAAGTCATCAGCGTGATCAAGGAATCCGAACACAAGGGTGCGGAGTCGTTCGTGGTGACGCTCATGGGCGACGGGACGTTCGGACTCCGCGAGGAGTATCTCAACGAGGAGGACCTCGCGCAGATCTTCAACTGCACCGCGAAGCCGGTGATGGCCATCTACTACCGGTGGAACTTCGCCGGGGAGACGATCGACATCGCCGACGAGGAGCGCCAAGACATCCTCCGGATGGCGTCCCGCGCGGGCGCCGACGCGATCGACTACGTCGGGGACACCTACGACCCGACCTCGGGTCCGGAACTGTTCTCGGAGGCGGCCGCCGAGTACTCGCTCGCCAGCGACGGCCCGCCGCAGGAGACCGCGCCGCCGCGGGACTCCGAGGCGTGGGAGCGCCAGCGGGCCGAGATCGAGGCGTTCCAGGAGATGGGAACCGAGGTCCAGACGTCGACCCACGCGCGGGTGCATCTCGACCCACAGGAGGCCCTGGAGATCGCACGGGACTTCGACGACCTCGGCGCCGACATGGTGAAGCTCGTGAGCGTCGACCGGAGTTGGGAGGACCTCCTCGACACCTTCCAGGCGTGCGTCCTGATGGACCGCCACCTGGACGCGGACTTCATCATGATGAGCCACGGCGAACACGGCATCCTCGGCCGGTACATGGCGCCGTACTTCGGCTCGATGCTGACGTTCACCCAGACGTCGTACTCCGCCAACACGAAGGACGCCGGCGGGTTCTACTCCCAGCCCCTCACCGAGAACGTCCTGGAGATCTTCGACTCGATGAAGAACGTCGAACCCACCAAGGACCCCGAGGAGCTCACGTGGATGTGAGTCGGGCGGCGCGGCCGCGGACTCGTCGGTAGCACCGGCAGGACCGATCGTGTCGGGCACTTTTTAATTACCCGAAGATATATATGACGACGTACGGAACTCCGGCGTGATGTCGGAGCTACTGAGCGGAGACGCGGCTGTAGTCACGGGTGCATCGAGCGGAAACGGGCGGGCCATCGCACGCACGTTCGCGGAGAACGGCGCGGACGTCGTCGTCGCGGACATCCAGGAGGAACCCCGACTTGGGGGGACCCCGACCCACGAGCTCATTGCCGAGGAGACCGGCTCGCGGGCGGCGTTCGTGAACTGCGACGTCTCCTCGAACGAGGACCTCAGAGCCGCCATAACGCAGGCCGACGAGTTCGGCGGCATCGACGTGATGGTGAACAACGCCGGGATCTTTGCGCACAACGAGGACCTCTTCGGCGTCGACGAGGACGAGTATCGCACGATGATGGACGTCAACGCCAAAGGGCCGTACTTCGGGTCGCAGTTCGCCGCCGAGAGGATGGTCGAGTCCGGCGGCGGCGGCAGCATCATCAACCTCTCCAGCATCAACGGCGACATCGGAACCAAGAGCAACGTCGTCTACTGCGCCTCGAAGGGGGCCGTTCGAGTGATGACATACGCGCTCGCCGACGCGCTCGGGCCGGAGATCCGCGTGAACGCGATCCACCCGGGCATGATCGAGACCGCACAGATCGTCGAGGACTACGACCACTTGGAAGAGGAGAAGCGCCAGGAGCGGCTGGACACGATCCCGATGGAGCGGCAGGGCCGACCCGAGGAGATCGCGAAGGCGGCGCTGTTCCTGGCCAGCGACCTCGCGAGCTACGTGAACGCCACGTCGCTGAACGTCGACGGCGGCGTCGCCAACACGCGGTGACTCCCCGGTTCGAGCGGGGTGTGGTGGCGGCGTCGGGGAGGCGACCCGCCGATCCGGGGAGGGCCGGGCGAGAGCGATCCGAAATAGTCATTGAACAAGTACGTTAGACTGTTATCAGTATCAGTATATACGCCATATTCACCGAGACGGGTTTTTTCGGTCCGAAGCAGCCTACGAAGCGATTTTCCCTATTTTGGCCACAAAACAACTGAAACGCAGAATGAAACGAAAACTGATACGTTGTGACGGTCGCGTCACTCGTCGCCCGACCCCCGCCCGCGCACCGCCACCCGCGACTCGACGAGCCGCCGGACCCCCCGGCGGAGGAGTCCGCCGGCCGCCGGCTGTGAAACGCCGAGTTCGGCCGCGACCTCGCTCAGCGTCGCCGCCCGGGGCTCCTCGAAGTAGCCCATCTCCAGGGCCTGCACCAGACCGTCGCGCTGCTCGGCGGTCAGAACCGGCTCCGAGTCGGCGAACCCGGTGTATTCGTGGACCTGCTCCAGCGAAAACTCGACGTCGTGGTCGGCGGCGTACTCCCACAGGCCGGCCAGCGCCTCTCGGCCCGGAAGCCAGACGCGCACGATCCAGGTCGCGCCGTCGTTGGCCCACTCGAGCGAGATCCCGTCCGCCGCGGCGACGGCCGCGGAGAACACCGTCGCCTCGGGGGCGTACGCGAAACGGTAGACGGCCTCGGGGCCGTCGTCGACGACGCGCTCGAACGACTCGATCGTCCGGTCCCGGTCCACTGCGGCCTCGAACCGCGCGAAGTCGTCCGTTCGAACCGTGAACAGGTACGCCCCGAGCCCCGGTGCGGTCCCAGCGCCCGACACGGGTTCGACCGTCACTGACCCCGCGCGGGCCACGGTCTCCGTCAGCGCGAGATCCGGCGAGTCCACCCGGAGCGTGGCCGTGATGCCGTCCATCCCTATCGGTTCACCCACATCGGACTGCGCTACCGTACGGCACGGTCCCGTATCAGTCACTCGGGACGCGCCGCGGCGTCGGGCCAGTGCCGACTGTTCGACCTTGGACCGTGACTGTGGAGCACACGTCGTTCACCGTCACCACGAATATTTATATACGCACACGGGGCGAGGAGGTGCCGTACACGTATGATCGATCCGGACGGGCCCGTCAGCGCGCGCATCGTCGAGGCTGTCGCGCGGACCAGCGGCGTCGACCCGCTGGAGCTGCCGTCGCTCCAGGGCACGGTCGACACCGACGCGCTGGACGCGCTGTACGCCCACGCGAGCGACGCGGGCAGCGCCCCGGCGATGCGGTTCTCGTACGCGGGGTACCGGGTCCACGTCCGGTCGCCCACCGACATCGAGGTTCGGGAGCCGGTCGGCGGCGCCGGCGAACCGACGGAAGAGTGACCCGCGGCCGGCAGCGACAGCGGGCGGAGAGGACGAACGGCTCCGTGGACGACGTGACTGTACGGGCGATCCGACGCGTCGATCTCACGCCGCGGCCCGGCAGTCGTGTTTAGGTAAGCGACGCTCGACCGGAGATTCGCCCTCGGGTGCGGCTGGAAGGGGCCGCGCTCTCAACCGCGCCGTTCACAGCGGCTTCACTCCTGATTACACAGTACCGCCCCGCCCGCGAAAATTCTTATTACCGAACGGGCAGTAGACCCTCGCGTCGGATATGTCAGAACGGATGCATCCGCTCGGCGTGGTCGGCGGCATCGG
>CAZIQT010000003.1:44546-49208 GCA_964541645.1 uncultured Halobellus sp.
TCGCGTCGGATATGTCAGAACGGATGCATCCGCTCGGCGTGGTCGGCGGCATCGGCGAGGAGGCGATCGGCGGACTCGCGGGAGAGTTGGACGGCGACCTGGTGTTGCCCGACGACGACGCGTACGACGGGGCCCGTGACGTCTGGAACGGCCTCGTGAACCGGTATCCCGCGGTCGTGGTCCGGGCGGCCGGCGCCGAGGACGTCGCCGCGGGGGTCGCGTTCGCCCGGGAACACGATCTGCCGCTGTCGGTCCGGGCAGGGGCTCACGAGCAGTCCGGGAGCGCCGTCGCCGACAACGGGGTGGTGATCCATCTCGGCGGCCTCGACCACCTCCGGGTGGACCCCGACGCGGGCGTGGCCGCGGTCGGCCCGGGGAACACCACCGCCGACGCGCTCGCCGCGACCCAGGAACACGGGCTCGCGTTCCCGACCGGAAGCGCCGGAGCCCCCGGCGTCGCGGGAACCACACTCAACGGCGGTGTAGGGTGGATCAGGCGGAAACACGGTCTCGCGGTCGACGCGCTCCGGCGCGTGGAGGTGGTGACCGCCGAGGGGGAGGTGGTGTCGGCGTCCCCCGACGAGCACGCCGACCTGTTCCGGGGGATCCGCGGCGCCGGCGGGAGTTTCGGCATCGTCACCGACTTCGAGTTCGACTGCTACGAGGTGGGGCCGATCGTCGGCGGGCTGAGCGTGTTCTACCCGCTGGACGACGCCGCGGAGGTGTTCGCGGCGTTCCGGGAGTTCACCGCGGACGCTCCGCGGGAGGCGACGGTCATCTGTAACTACGGGGAGATCCCCGCGGTTCCGGGGATGCCGCCGGCGCTTCACGGCACGCCCGCGGTCGGGCTCATCGGGTGTTACGCCGGCGACCCCGAGGCGGGGATGGAGGCGTTCGCACCGCTGCGCGACGTCGCCGACCCGCTGGTCGACAACAGCGAGCCGGTGCCCTACGAGATGCTCCACGAACTCGGCACGATGCTGCATCCGTGGGGGCGGAAGTACGTCCACCGATCGGTGTTCGTCGACGACCTGACAGACGACCTCCAGGCGTTCCTGCGCGACCGGACCGAGGCGGCCCCCGGGCCGATGGACGGGGTCGGCGTGTGGCAGATGGGCGGCGCCGTCACCGAGGGCACAGACGCCGCGTACGCGTGGCGCGACGAACCGTATCTCGTCGTCGTGGAGGGGGCGTGGGAGTCACACGACTCCCCGAAGCACCTCGCGTGGGCCAGAGAGACCGAGCGGGAGCTCCGCGCCCGCGGCGGCGCGGGGGCGTACCCCGGCTACCTCGGGGTCGAACCGCAACCGTGGGAGGAGTGGGACGAACAGGCGTACGGCGAGGAGCTCGACCGGCTCCGCGAGTTGAAGCGGCGCTACGACCCCGACGGCGTCTTCGGCGGCCCGATCGACGCCTGAGCCCGCGACGGGCCGGGGTCCGACCGAGACGACCCACGAGACCCGGCGTCGGCTCCGGGGCGTGACCGGGCGGTGGACGCCGAGCCACCCGAGCGTCGCGGCGAACGCCGCGATCGACCCGCGGACTTCGCGGGCTTCAGCCGCCGCGGTTCCACACCCGCGTCGGACGACGCCGAAACCGTCGCCGGGTCGAGTACCACTCCGACCGAGAACGCCACGAACAGGACCGCGACCGCGGATCGCAGGCGCACAGTTCCCGCAGCGTCGGGGTCGGCCGGGGCCGATCGCGTCGTCGACGTACGGGGTGCCAAGCCGGCATCACGGTTCCCGCGACGTGTTGCGAGCGGGCGGGCGTTCGGCCGCCGAGGCACCGCCCCGCGCGAACAGTCGCGGCGGACTGTGACCACCGACGGTACGGCCCTCGGCGGACACCGACCCGCCGCGTTCGTCGTGTTTCGAGCCACTCAAGAGGCTCACGGGCGTAATCCGGACATGAGTCAGGGTATCGTCACGACCGCGGTCGGGAACCCGTTCGTCGTCATGAACACGGTCGGGTTGGTCGCGTTCGCGCTCGTCGGGTCGTCGAAGGCGATCCGCGCGGAGTTCGACCTCCTGGGGATCACCATCGTCGGGCTCGCGATGGCGTTCGCGGGGGGCGTGACCCGCGACCTCCTCGTCTCGCGGGTTCCGCTGGCGCTGCAGTCGCCGGCCGAGATCGGTCTGGGACTGGTCGGCGTCGGCTTGGCGATCGGTCTCAACCTCGCGTCGTCGGCTCCGGATTCCCACCCCGTCACGGTCGTGGCGGACGCGATCGGCCTCGGGACCTTCGCGACGACCGGGGCGATCGTCGCGACTGGGGCCGGCGTCTCGGCGTTCGGCGTCGTCGCGATCGCGACGATCAACGCCGTCGGCGGGGGCGCGGTCGCGGACGTTCTCCTCGACCGAGCGCCGTTCGTCCTGTTCGACGACTTCTACGCGAGTTGCGCCGTGCTCGGCGGCGGCGCCTACTGGGTCGTCGGGGCGATCGGCCCCGGCGCCGGGGCGGCGGCGCTCGTCTGTGCCGGGGTGACGGTGGCGACGCGGCTGGCCGCGGTGACCTTCGAGTGGCGGCTCCCGACGGTCCAGCAACTCGGGATCCGGCAGGGGTGATAGGGGTCGGCCCGCCTCTCACGCCCGAACCCGGTTCAGCGGGCGCCCACGACGTCGGCGTCGGTCGGCCCCTGGCCGTCGAACGCGGCGACCGCCTCGTCGAGCCGAGCCGGGTCGTCGGCTCCCGGGAGCGCACGGTCGGCGGTCGAACACGACGCGTCGCGCCCGAGGCGGTCGCAGACGAGGTCGGCGGTGGCCTCGGCCATCCGGCGGTAGGTGGTCAGCTTCCCGCCGACGATGCTCGCCATGTTCCCGACGCCGTCGGCGGCGTGGTCGATGCGGACGAACCCGCGGGAGATCCCCCGCCCACCGCGGTCGACCTCGTCGGGGGCGTACAGTGGACGGAGCCCCCACCACGACCGGACCACCGGCGCCTCGGCGACCGGTGGCAGCAACTCGGCGCACTCCTCGATGGAGACGTCGATCTCCCACTCGGCGGTCTCGTAGTCGTCGGGATCCGAAACCGGGACGCTGGTCGTCCCGAGCACCGCCTCGGAGGCGTGTGGGACGACGATGTCCCCGTCGGCCGGTCGTCGACACCGGTTCAGGACCGGCCCGAGGCCGTCGTACTCGACGGCGACCATGACCCCTCGGGTCGGCGCCATCTCCACCGCCACCCCCGCCTCGTCGGCCACCTGCCCCGCCCACGCGCCGGCGGCGTTGACCACGAACTCGGGAGTCACCGTCGACGGGTCGGCCCCGCCGAGCCGGACCGCCGCGACCGCACCGTCCCGTACGGTGATGGACTCCACGGGCGTGTGCGGTCCGAGTTCCGCGCCGTGAGCCCGGGCGTCGAGCGCGTTCGCCGCGATCAGCCGCGAGGGGTACACCACCCCGTCGGGGACGCGCATCGCCCGCTCGACATCGGCGGACAGGTCGGGCACGATCGATCGGGCCTCCTCCGGGGTCAGGGTCTCGACGGGGATGCCGACCGACCGGCACGCCGCCCGCTTCTCCTCGAAGTACGCGTCGTCGTCGTCGGCCAGACTCACGAACAGCCCGCCGGACTCCGCGAGACAAGCGCCAGCGACCCGTTTGAGCGTCCGGGCCTCCGCGAGACACTCCGCGGCGCCGTCGGGGTCCGACTCGGCGTACCGGGCGCCGCTGTGCAGCAGGCCGTGTGAGCGGCCGGACGCGCCGCTGCAGAAGCCGCCGCGGTCGACGACCAGCGGGTCGAGGCCACGGAGTGCTAAGTCGCGGGCGACGCCGACGCCGGTCGCGCCGCCGCCGATCACCAGAACGTCGGGGTCACGCACGGGTCGTCCCAGGGAGCCGACGGTCCTGCGTCCGTCCGCGTGTCCGTCCCGTCACCCGGCGGTGCGGGGTCAATCGAACAGTCCCTCCTCGCGGAACCCACTCATGAGGTCGTCGACGAGCGCCGCCGCCGACTCGTAGGGGTACTCCTGGTAGTCGGCGTACTCCGAGCCGAGTTCCATCACGCCGACACTCACCTCCCCCGCTTCGAACGTCGTTCCCGGGCCGTCCGGAAGCGCGGGGACCAGCTCCATCGGCTCCGAAACGGGGTACTCCGCGCGGCCGAACACCTGCATCAGTTCCTCCCGAAGCTGCGCTGCGGTATCGGTCATCACGAGTATCTCCGGGCGAGCGCGTACAAAAGGGTGCTGGCGCGGGGCGTCCGGCCCGGGCAGGGTCGCCGTCCGCTGCCCGGAGGCGAAAACCATTCCACGGCAGCGCGGGAACCGTCACGTCGATGCCCTCCGCCCGTACGCGCCGGCTTCTGGCCGGAACGGTGTGTCTCCTGGTAGCGGTGTCGGGGTGTAGCGGTCTCGCTCCGACGTCACAGCCGACCACGACGACGGTCACGCCCTCGACGGCGACGGAGGCGCCACATTCGACGGCGTCGCCGACGGCCGGGCCGTCGCGCGGCGGGCTGTTGATCGTGGCGGTCCTCGGGAACGCGACCGACGCGAACGGGAGCGACGCGGTCCGGTACGACCCTACGGTGGTCGACCGGTCGCCCACGCTGGACGACGCGCTGCGCGAGGCGAGCGCGACGGCCGAGACGCAACGGCGGGACCTCTCGAGGGCGGAGGTAGACCGGGTCGGGTCGATCGCCGATGCCTACGACGCGTCG
>CAZIQT010000004.1:0-41892 GCA_964541645.1 uncultured Halobellus sp.
TCGAGTTCGACCAGCGGGCGCTTCCGACGCCCGGCTTTGGCGCCCGACTTCACACACGCTGTGTCGACGACCGGGCCGGCGCCGACGGCCGCCGCGAGTTCGACGTCGATGCTGGTTCGCCGCGCTCCGGTGTCCGACTTGGCGACTGCGTGCTCGATCGCCTGGCCGCCGCTCACCGCCACGCGTTCGGTGTAGCCGACCGTCTCCGATGCCTCCGGCATCGGCTCGATCGACGGCTTGCAGTCCGGCACGGAATCGTCGAGCTCCGCCGCCACCTCCGCGACCCGCCCGGCGTCGACGCGCCCGTCGGCTCGCTCGATCGCGAGTCGTGCGATGTGCGGGGCGGGGCTCACTCCGGTCGCCTCGAAGAAGCCTTTGAACCCGGCCGTCGAGTTCACTTCGAGCACGTACCACTTGTCGTCCCGACACAACAGATCGACGCCGGCGTAGTCGAGATCGAGCACGGCCGTCGCCTCCGTTGCGAGGCGGGCGGCGTTCTCGGGCAGGGTATCGGAGATCCCTTCGACGTCCCCGCCCAGCGCGACGTTGGTCCGCCACTCGTCCGCCGGCGCGTACCGTCTCATCGCCCCGACGACGCGCCCCCCAACGACGTAGACGCGGACGTCGAACGGCCGTCCGGACTCGGTGCCGAGGAACTGTTGGAGGAACGCCCGACGGCGGGCGATACGGGGCGCGACGGCGTCGGTCGCCTCGACGAGCTCCATGCGGTTACCGTTCGTTCCGACCGTGGGTTTGTGGACGGTCCGGCCGTCGACCGGGTGGTCGCCGTCGTTGATGGTCGAGTGTGCCAGCGCCATGTACGCGTCCGGAACCGGGAGCCCCGCGGCCACGAGGGTTGCCGCCGCGCTGTACTTGTTGGTCGCCCGCATGACGTTCTCCGGACGGTTCAGGACGGGGCGTGCGGCGGCGTAGCTCGTCGCAACCCCGAGGTCGTCAAGCGGTTGCGGGGCTTTCGTGACCAGCAGCCGGTTCGCCACGACGTCCACGTCCGGGTCGAAGTGGAGCGTCCCGTCCGCCATCCAGGTCCGCGTATTCTCCTCGCGGAGCCAGACCGGCTGGTGTCCGAGCGCCCGGACGGCGTTGCAGATCGCCTTCGTCTCCTTGCTGTTGTGAAAGCTCAGGACGCCGACCCGGACGCTCGACACCGGATCCTCCGCCACCGCGTGATCAGTCGCAAACGCCTCACTCATGGGTGAAGATCGAAAGCACGCCGGGATAGCTCCCGCCGGTAGTTCCTACGCACCGGGAATCCGTCGTCCCGGCTCCCGAGACGCGATCCGGTCGCCGTTCCGGCGCGCGTCTCCCGTCGGGACGACCCGGCTCGTCACGGCCCACCCGCCCGTTCGTCACCCGGTGATGGTGACCGGCCGCTCCGCCGAGAGCATCACGTCCTGTGTCGTGCTCCCCATCAGTACCTCCTGGAGCCCCGACCGCTTGCGCCCGCCCATCGCGACGCTGTCGACGTCGCGGTCCGCCGCGACCCGGAGTATCTTCCGGGCCACTTCCCCTCCGATGGCGACCCGGTCGACCGACACGCCCGCCCCCTCGATGGCGTCGGCCGCCTCGACCGCCGCGTCGATCTCCTCGAAGGTGTGCGGCGGCGCCCCCCTGTAGTCCTGGTGGCGGAACACGGTGAGCACCGTCGCCTCGACCGCCGCAGCCGCGTCGGGGAGTCCCGTCACGTACGCCGCCTGGTGACGGGCGCGCTCCACGTCGGAGTCGACGGGAACCAACACCCGCCAGGTCCCGTCGTCGGTGACGCTGGTCTCGCCGGTGATGGTGACCGGCCGCTCCGCCGAGAGCATCACGTCTTGGACGGTACTCCCCAGCAGCACCCGGGAGACACCCGACCGCTTCCGCCCGCCCATGACGACCTCGTCGGCGTCGAACTCCTCGGCCGACCGCACGATCCGATCCGAGATGGCGCCGCCGGTCACGGTTCGCGTCACGGAGACGCCCTCGCCTTCGAGCAGGTTGGCCGCCCCGACCGCAGCGTCGACGTCGGCGAACTCCACCGCCTCGACGTCGCTCCGCGCGTCCGGGGGAACGACGTAGAGCACCGTCGCCTCGACGTCGTCGGCGGCGTTCGGCAGCCGTGACACGTACCGCGCCTGGTTGAACGCACGCTCCTCGCTTTCGTCGACCGGAACGAGTACGTCGTACATCGTGCCCGGTTGTACCGTGTGAGCAGGCATAATCCCGTTCGGTATTCCCACAGGGCGGGAACTCCCACGCCGGCGACTCACCCCGAAAGCCGAACCCTCCGCCGGCGTCGACCGCACCGAGTCGCCGGACGGTCGCGACCGTCGAAACTATTTGTCGGCGGCGGACGAACGGACGTTCGGATGTTGGAGCAACTCCTCGGAGACGACGTCGAACCCTCAGGTCGGTACCTCGCCGAAGTGATCTACGGCGCGAACGACGGGATCGTGACGACGTTCGCGGTCGTCTCGGGTGTCGCCGGGGCCGCGCTGAGCCCCTCGATCGTGTTGGTGTTGGGCGCAGCGAACCTGTTCGCCGACGGGTTCTCCATGGGGATGAGCAACTACGTCAGCCGCCGGTCGGAGCTCGACTACCAAGCGTCGATCCAGGCTGACGACCCACGCCCCCCCGACGACCCTTCGCCGGGGAAATCCCCCGGACGAACGGCGGTGGTCACGTTTCTCGCCTTCGTCGTCGCCGGATGGGCGCCGCTCGTCCCCTACGTGCTCGGGGTTGAGTCCGGGTTCGCCCTCTCGGTCGGCTTCACCGGCGCGGCGTTTTTCGCCGTCGGAGCCAGCCGGAGCCTGGTGACGCGACGACGGTGGTATCTGAACGGGATCGAGATGTTCGTGATCGGAATGGTCGCTGCCGGCGTCGCGTACGCCGTCGGGAGCCTGCTGGGCGGCGTCGCGTGAGGTGGGGTACCGTTTCCGAGGCGGCGTGGACTCCCGCGGCAACAATCCGCAGACGATCGGGAGCGCAACGCGTGCTGGCCCCAGCCTCGATAAACGACGGCTTACCGAGCGGTTCGGATCGTCCTTCCATCGAGTGCCGCCCGTATACTGAAGGGACCGAAGCCCGCCTACCGAACCATGCCGTCCGGAATCCGAGCGACCGTCCGGTTCGACTCGCGCGGCGTCTGTCCGATCGCCGACCTCTCGGCGGACACGGATTCGACCGTCGACTCGGTCTCGACGAGCGTCCGCCCGTCGGGGTGTTCCGGGAGCGTGACCGAGTTCTCGGCGAGCGCCGACTGCACCGCCGCGGCGGACGTCACCCCGGTGTTCTCCCACGGGTCGACGACCCGATACCGGCTCGCTCACGACGACGGCGTCGGGTGTCCGTGTGAGTGTCTCGGTCGGTTCGGCTATCCGGTTGCGCGCTACGCCGCCCGGCACGGCACGTTGACGCTGGTGTTCCACGCGGTCGACTACGAACGGCTCCAAGCGGTCGTCGCCGAACTCCGCGACCGGTTCCCCGGAATGGAGATCACGCGGCTGGTCGGCTCCCCGGCCGAGGACCACCCGCGCGACGGGGTGTTGGTGGACCGGAGCAAACTCACTCCCCGTCAGCTCGAGGTGTTGCAGACCGCATACGAGATGGGATACTTCGACCGCCCGCGCCGAAACAACGCGACGACGATCGCGGCGGCACTCGACGTCTGTCCCTCGACGTTCAGAGAACACCTCGCGGCGGCGGAATCGAAACTCCTGGAGGACCTCCTTTGAGCACCCCTACCACGCGCCGCGTCGACCCTACGGAACGCACCACGACTGGCCTGGACAGGCAGCCGGCGGGCTCGGACCGAGCATATAACACTCCCCCGATACTGTGGGAGCGCTTTCCTATCGGTCGCTGATAACGTTACACCATGAGTCGGCTGTTGCTCCCCCCGCGAACGGCCCGCGCGTCCGAACAGTCATCGAGCAGCACACGAACCGTCGTCGCCGAAGGCGCCGTGCAACGCCTTCTGGATGCTCTCACCGACGCCGACTGTCGCAACATCCTCGGGGCGACGCGGGCGGAAGCGCTGACCGCGAGCGAGCTCTCGGAGACGTGCGATCTGCCGCTGTCGACGACCTACCGAAAGCTCGATCTCCTCACCGCCACGGGCCTGCTCGACGAACACACGAGGGTTCGCCAGTCGGGCAAGCACGCCAGCGAGTACACCCGGTCGGTGGACGACGTGGTCGTCTCGCTGGGCACCCCCGGAGGCACGGAGCTGCGCATGTCACGGACGGGGAGCCGGGAGCGGATCGATCCACCCGTCCCGGTGGTGGGTGACCACGTCCGATGACGGACCGCCACGACCGGGCCGACCGCTTCGCGGCGCTGTTCGAGGCCGTCACCGGCCGGTCGACGGTCACCGAGCGGCAACGGACCGACGTCGCCGTTCGGTGTGACGAACGGGGAACGGAGACGGACGTCGCAACGTATCTCGACACGGTGGCGACGGCGCGGGGCTTCGAGGACGTCATCGAGTAGCCCGGGCGTACTCGGCCGTCGATCCGAGTCGCCGGGTCGACCGCGACCGCCAGCCCGCCGGCCCCCGGTGGCTCGCCGACACGTGATGCGCGGTCGGTGCACGACCTGTCTCTCGCGCTCGTGTTCCCGACGAAGACCGCGCCACGCGCCGCGGGACCTGCACCGGCGGCCCACGCCACGAGCCCCCGGGGCCGTTCCAGGCCGGTGGGAAGTGACCGCCCGGTATATGTGGTCGCCCGGCGACCACCCACACGGAGGGAGCAGAGATGCCGATACAGAACCTTGCCAGAGCGGACGTCGTCAGCGCACCGCCCGAGACGCCGGTTACCGAACTCGCCCGCCGGATGCGGGACGAACACGTCGGGAGCGTGGTCATCACCGACGACCGGGCTCCAGCCGGGATCGTCACGGACCGCGACCTGGCGACACGCGTGCTCGCCGACGGATCGGAGTCGACCGAACGGACCGCCGGTGACGTGATGTCGACGGACCTGTGTGCCGTCGGCCCCGACGCCGGCTTCTACGAGGCCGCGGAGGTGATGAGCGAGAACGGCGTGCGCCGCCTCCCGATCTGCGACGAGAACGACGAACTCGTCGGGATCATCACCGCCGACGACCTGACAGAACTCCTGTCCGACGAGAGCCAGCAGCTCGCGTCTGTGATCCGAGCACAACGTCCCGAATACTGAGGCCGCGAGTGCGACCCCGAACCCGCACTGCGGCGCCGGCCGGACCGCGGTCGAGCTTTCGACGCCGGCACCGACGGCGGGTGATCGACCCTCGACCCGAAACCCGCTTCGTCGGCGCCGTCCGCCCGCGTCACCGCCGCGGTGGTGACGGCGGGACGCGTCCGTACCCGGCCCGTGCGACCACCGGGTGACGGGTGGTTTCGTTGTCGCCGATCCCACACGGGCGAGCGTTGGCCATCGGCGTCGCTTGCGTCTGTCTAGTCGCCGGCGCGGTCGCTCCGACGCCGGACGCGCTCACCACCGCCGGTCAGTACGCGGTCGCAACGACGTCGTTCGCCGCGGTCCTCTGGGTGACGGGAGCCGTTCCGCTCTCCCTCACCGCGCTGTCGATCCCGGTGGTGCTGACGACCGTCGGCGTCTACTCCGACTTTGCGGATGCAGTCGCCGGCTTCGCCGACCCAGTCGTGTTCCTCCTGCTGGCCGGCTTCATGCTCGCCGAGGCGCTGCAGACGCACGGCATCGACCGTCGCATCGCGTTCGCCATTCTGGTCAGGTTCGGGACCTCCCCGCGCGGACTCGTCCTCGGCGTGATGGTGGCGACCGCGCTTCTCTCGATGGTCGTCTCGAACACCGCCACCGTCGCCATGATGGTTCCGATCGTGCTCGGGATCGTCGGCACCGTCACGGACATCGCGGAGTTCGACGCCGATCGGGCGGCGGACGCGCCGGCGGGCTCGAACCTCCAGATCGCGATGCTGCTCGGCGTCGCCTACGCGGCGAGCTTGGGCGGCGTCGGGACGCTGGTGGGGACGCCGCCGAACGCGATCGTCGTCGGCCAACTCGACGATCTCGTCGGCGTCGAGATCACCTTCGTCGAGTGGCTGGCTGTCGGGCTGCCGATGGTGACCGTCACGCTCCCGGTGGCGTGGGCGCTTCTGACGTACGTCGCCTACCCGCCCGAGCCGTTCGACGTGAGCCGCGCTCGGGAGCGGGCCCGGCACCAACGGCGCTCGATGGGGCGGCTGTCGGCACCCGCCCGCCGGACCGTCGTCGTCTTCGGCGCGACTGCGAGCCTGTGGGTCCTCGGCGGGCTCGGATTCCTGTTCGCGGATCCGCTTCCGCGCGCCTGGCACGTCACGCTGTTCGGCGGCACGGGGACGAACGCGTTCGGGACCGTCGGCCATCAGGGGGTCCTGTTCTACGTCCTCGTGGGTCTGCTCGCCGTGCCGGCCCTGGTCGTCAGCGGCGCGACGGATTGGGACGACCTGCTCGACGTCGACTGGGGCACGCTCCTGCTCCTCGGCGGTGGGCTCTCGCTCGCGAACGCGTTGGCCGACACGAACGCCACGCGGTGGCTCGCGGAGGTCGCGTTCGGGTCCCTCGCCGGGAGTCCGACCGTGGTCGTTCTCCTCGTCGTCGTGGCGGTGACGGTCGTCGTCGGCGAACTGGCGTCGAACACCGCGATGGCGGCGCTGCTCGCCCCGGTGCTCGTCACCGTGGGACCGGCGTACGCGGCAACGCTCGGCACGTCCCCCGAGGTCGCGTCGGTGATGCTCGCGGTGACCGGCGCGGTCGCCGCCAGCTACGGGTTCGCGCTCCCGGTCGCGACGCCGCCCAACGCGATCGTGTTCGGCGCCGGACACCTCCGGCGCGAGCACATGCTCCGCGCTGGCGCGCTGCTCGACGCCGTCGTCATCGGCCTGACGGTCGCCGTGGCGTCCCTGCTCGTCGGGTCCGTCTGGCCGATCGTGCTGGGGTGAGCCGACGGCAACGGCGCGCGACGCTCCGGCTCAGACCAGGAACGTCGGCGCGTACAACAGTAGACACACGACCGCAGCCCTCCTGTCGATCCCCTCCCGCCAGTAGAACAGCGCCAACACGACCACGGAGGCGACGAGCATGTACGCCAACGGGAGTTGCAGCGACTGGATATCCGTGACGGTAACGTCGAACAGGAGCGCGCCGACCCCCAGGGAGAACACCGGGTCGGTGATGTTGCTCCCGAGGATCGCGCCGACGGAGATGCCGCCCCGCCCCTCGTGGGCCGCGATGCCGGCGACGGCGATCTCCGGGAGGGTCGTCCCCAACCCGGTCAGGAGGCCGACGAGGAACTCCGGGACGCCCGCCAAACGGGCGATGGCGACCCCGTTCGTTACCATCACGTGACCGCCGGCGCCGACCAACAGCAACCCGCCGACGATCCACGGGTACGTCTCGCGCGGCGTTCTGGGCTCCTCGATCACCTCCGCGGCGACCTCCTCGCCGCCCCTGTTCGTGTACAGCGTGTAGACGAACTGGAGGTACGCGAGCATCATCAGAAACCCCTCCGAGCGACCGACGACGCCGTCGTCGAGCGTCAGCAGCATGATGATCATCGCGAGGATCATCGCGCTCCCGTAGACCAGGACGTCGCGCCGCGCGGTGACGAACGGGGCGATGAACGCGACGACGGCGATCGCGAGCGTGATCTGGGCGAGCTCCGAGCCGACGATGTTCCCCACCACCAGGTCGCCGGCGCCGTAGTAGGCCGCGTAGACCGACGTGACCATCTCGGGGACCGAGGTGCCGATCGAGACCAGGGTGACGCCGATGAAGAACGGGGAGACGCCGTAGTAGAGCGCCAGATCGCCCGCGGCGGTCACCGCCCGGTCGGCGCCGCCGACGAGCGCCGCCAACCCACCTACGAACAGCAGCGCTTCGAGCAACATCACTGGTCGTCGCGGGCGACGGCCCGTCCCCGCCCGCCGTGCCGCCCGTCGGTCGCGGTTCCGGTTCCGACCACCGCGGCGTCGCACTCCGTCGACCGTTCGTCCCGGAGTCCGGGGGCGGACACCGGCCCGTCGTCGATCTCGTGTGTTCGGTGCGGTGGCCCGCCCGACGACGGTGACCGGAGACGGCCCGCGAGGCCGCCGCCGAGAGCCCCGGTTCCGACGGCGAGCACCGCCCGTCGGGAGACCACCCCGATGGGTCCGCGGGTGCGTTCGACGGTTCCCATACGTGGTCCCGTATACCGCCTGCGGTGTGTTGAGTCCCACCGCGCGTTCCCTCACACTGGGAACCAGCCCCCGGAGCGACCGGCCGACGGCGGACGCAACGGTGGGTTTTTCACAACGCCAGCGCAAAACACACGGATGGGTTCGCCGCCGACACCGCCGCATCCGAACCCTTGCGTCGGACGTCGAGCGACCGAGCCCCCGCACCGAATGGGCGATCCACGATCGCAGCTCCACGGGACCGAAGCCGGGCGCTCCCGGAACGCGCACGCCGGAGGGGTCGTATGAGCGGCCCAGGAGGGCCGGGACGGCCGGAAGGGCCGGGAGCGAGCGAGTCGGCGACTCCGACGCTGCGCCGCGACCTCGGACTCGTTGAGGTGGTCGTCTACGGGGTGGGGCTCATCCTCGGAGCGGGGATCTACGCCATCCTGGGCGAGGCGACCGCCGTGGCCGGCGAGGCGGTCCCGGTCTCGTTTCTGGTCGCCGCGGCGGTCGCCTCGTTCACCGGGCTGAGTTACGCCGAGCTCGCCTCGCGGTTTCCAAAAGGTGAGGGCGATTACGTCTACGTCCGGGAGGCGATCCGGAGCAAACGCCTCGCGGAGTTCGTCGCGCTCCTGCGGGTGTTCGTCGGCGCGGTGTCGGCGGCGGCCGTGGCGCTGGCGTTCGCGGGGTATCTCGCGTCGTTCCTCCGGACGCCGGTCGTCGTCGCGGCCGTCGGCTTGGTCGTCGCCGCCTCGGCCGTCAACTTCTGGGGGATCGGGGCGTCGGCCCGGCTCAACCTCCTGTTTACCGTGGCCGAGGTGGCCGGGCTAGTGCTCGTCATCCGGGTCGGTACCGGGTCGTGGGCGACCGTCACGCCGCTCGCGGCGCCGTTCGGCGTCGCCGGGGTGCTCGAAGCCACCTTCCTGGTCTTCTTCGCGTATCTGGGGTTCGGTTCGATCGTCAACGTCGCCGAGGAGACGACGGACCCGACCCGGACCGTTCCGCGGGCCATCGTCATCGCGATCGGGACCACGACGGTCCTCTACGTGCTCGTCGCCGTCTCCGCGGTGGCCGTCGTGGACTGGCAGGAACTCGGCGCGTCGGCGTCGCCGCTCGCGCTGGTCGCGGAGGCTGGCGGCGGACCGATGCTCGGCACGATCGTCGCAGCCATCGCGCTGACGTCGACCGCGAACACGGTGCTCATCCTGCTGGTGTCGACGTCGCGGCTGCTCTACGGCGTCTCCAAGTCGGAGTACCGATCGTTTCCGACGGCGTTCTCGCGGATCCACCGCACCCGCCGGACCCCGTACCTGGCGGTCGCGCTGGTCGGCGGGCTCACGCTCCCGTTCGTCCTGATCGGCGACCTCGGGGCCGTGGCCGGGTTGGCGAACGCGGCGCTACTCGTCGTGTTCGTTCTGGTGAACGGGGCGCTGTTGAAACTCCGGTTCGACGCCCCGGATGTCCGGGACGGCTTCACCGCCCCGCTCACCGTCGGGCGGGTCTCGATCACTGCCTTGCTTGGAGCGCTCACCTCGATCGGGCTCCTCGCTGTCTTCCTCGGCACGCTGGTGTGAGCGCGCGGCGGTCACAGCGACCCGCACGTCGCTGACAGCCGTTGCCGGTCGACCGTCAGCCGGAGATCGACCGCGCACACCCCGTCGGGACCCGCAACCAGGGGGTTGACGTCGAGTTCGGTGATCGCGGGGAAGTCGGTGACCAGCTGTGAGACGCGCTGGATCGCCTCGACCACGGCGTCGAGATCGGCCGACGGCCGACCGCGTGCACCCCGCAACATCGGCGCCGCGCGGATCTCCGCGGTCATCTCGCGCGCTTCGCGCTCGGTCACCGGGGCCACACGGACCGACGTGTCGTCGAACACCTGCACGAACACCCCGCCGAGTCCGAACATCACGAGGTGGCCGAACTGCGCGTCGTGCGTTCCGCCGACGATCGTCTCGGTCCCCGCAGCCGGATCGACGGCCCGTTCGACGCGAACGCCGAGGATCGTCGGGTCGTCGACCGCGGCGCCGACCCGCTCGCGGATCGTCCGGTAGGCGTCGCGCACGTTCCGGACTGACACGCCCACCTCGACCCCGCCGACGTCGGATTTGTGGACGACGTCCGGGCTGACGATCTTCAACGCCACCGGACCGCCGATCCGCTCGGCGATCGCGCCGGCGTCGGCGGCGCTGGTCGCGAGGCCGCCCGGCGGCGTCGGGATCCCGTACGCGTCGAGCAGGTCCATCGCCTCGACGCCGAGACGGTCGACTCCGCGGTCGACGGCCGTTTTCAGCACGGCACCCGCCCGGTCGCGGTCGACATCGAACGTCGCGACGGACCCGCGCGTGCGACCTCTCACGTCCCGATAGTCCGCGAGTGCCGCGAGGCTGGCAACCGCTCGCGCCGGATCGAAGTGGTTCGGGAGGCCGTGCTCGGCCAGCGTTTCGACGGCGCGGTCGGCGTCGGCCCCACCCATCAGACACGTCACGATCGGCTTCCCGTGTCGCCGCTTGCGGTCGACGATGTCGCCGGCGAGGGCGTCGAGATCCAGCGGGGCGGTCGGCACGGCGAGCACGACGACGCCTCCGACCGTCCCCGCACCGAGCACGACGTCGAGTGTCCGTCGGAACCGCGTGACGTCCGCGTCGCCGACGACGTCGAGCGGGTTCGCAACCGTTGTCTCGTCCGGCAGCAGTTCCGCGAGGTCGGCGCGGGTGTCAGCGCCGAACTCCGCGACCGACAGGCGCGACTCGCCGATCGCGTCGGTGGCCAGCACGCCCAATCCGCCGCCGTTCGTGACAACCGCCACGCCGTCGTCGGCCGGCAGGGGGTGGCCGGCGAGCGCCCGGCTGACGTCGAACGCCTCCTGGACGGTGTCGGCACGGAGCACCCCCGCCTGATCGAACCCCGCCCGGTTGGCGCGATCGCTGCCGGCGATCGACCCGGTGTGGGAGGCTACGGCCTCGGCACCCGCCGCCGTCCGCCCGGATTTGAGCGCCACGACCGGCGTGTGCGCCGTCACCTCGCGGGCGGCCGCGATGAACGCCCGGCCGTCGTCGACGTCTTCGAGGTACGCCACGATCACGTCGGTCCCCGGATCAGATCCCCACTCGGCGAGGAAGTCGGTCTCGTCGAGCGTCGCCTCGTTCCCGAGCGAGACGACGTGCCGGAACCCCACACCGTGCCGGGCGGCCCAGCCCAGGGTCGCGGCGACGAACGCCCCGGATTGGCTCAGCAGCGAGACGTTCCCCGCTGGGGGCCGTCCCCGCACGAACGTCGCGTTCAGCCCGTTCGGCGTGCTGACGAGACCCACGCAGTTCGGCCCGACGAGCGTGAGATCGTACGCCTCGGCGACGGCAACGAGTTCACGCTCCCGCCGCCGCCCCCGCTCCCCGGCCTCGCCGAACCCCGCGGTGATCACGACGACGTTCCGGATCCCCGCCTCCCCGACCTGCCGAACGACGTCGACGGCGGTCGAAGCCGGCACGGCGACGACGGCCAGATCGACCGACGACGGGTCCGGAACGGCCCCGATCCGCGGGTGACACCGCCGTCCCAGAACCGCCTCGCGGTTCGGGTTGACCGCGAGGACCTCCCCGTCGAACGTCGCGAGGTTGGTCAGCAACGCCCGCCCAACGGATCCGTCGCGGTCGGTCGCGCCGATGACCGCGACGCGATCCGGCGTGAACAGGTCACCGAGTCCGGACACGGTTCCACACCTCCGCCGGGTGACCCGTCCCGCAGGCAACGCCGTCACGCGACCCAGCTCCGGGGACGACCCCTTCGCCCGGGGCGGGGAGCCGCCGTCCGCGTCGAGTCCGGCGTCGATCCGACGGTCGCGGGCGCACTCCGCTCTCGGTCCGCTCGGCAGGGGCTTCGAAGCGCATACCTGTCGTTCGTCCCGCCACCGCTTAGACGTACTGGCGGCGGCCGAAACGCCTCTGCCGGCGGTGCCGTCGGTTGCGGCGGGCAGCGAGCCTCAACCGCTCCGGACTGTGAGCACCGGGACGTCGGAGCGGCGGACGACCCGCTCCGCGACGCTTCCCAACACGGCTCGATCAGCTCCCGTCCGCCCCCGCGTCCCCATCACGACCAGGTCGATCCCGTGTGCCGCGCTGTAAGCGAGTATCTCCCGGGCGGGAACCCCTTGCGCGATCGACGTGACGACCGTGAGACCCGCCGTGGCGGCTGCCACCTCGATCCGGCGCACGGCCGCTCGCCCTTCGTCACGGAGCGCGTCGACGAGCGGCCCCGAGCGTGACACCCGCGTGTCGACCACGTACAGGACGTGGACCGTCGCCCCGTAGCGCCGCGCGATGTCGAGCCCGTGGCCGGCGGCCGCCAGCGCGCCCTGGCTTCCGTCAGTGGGGAGTAGCACGTCGGCGTACACGCTGTCACTCGTCCCCGGAGGGGCACCCGCTCCCGTGCCGCGGGTGTCGGCTCTCCCCCGCCGCGGTAGTCGTCGCGCGTTCACTCACGACCGGGGTTCCTGTCCGACCCGGCCTCCCGAACCCACATCACCGGGATCGGCGACGTTCGGACGAGCTTCGCGCTGACGCCTCCCATGACGTACCTGTTGAAATCCGTCCGGCCGTGGGTCCCGAGAACGGCGAGATCGATGCCGTTCCCGTCCACGTACTCCCGGATCACCCTCGAGGGATCCCCGCGTTCCACGGTCCCGGTGACCGTCCCGACCGACGCCTCCTGCGCCGTCCCGGTCGCCGCGGCCAGTATCGCGTTTCCCCGTTCGCTCAGCTTGCTTTCGTGGCGTGCGACCCACTCGCCGTCGAGAGCGCCCGTCTCGACGACGTGGAGCAGGTGCAACTCCGCTCCGGTCGCCTTCGCGACGCCGATCCCGTGCTGCAGAGCGAGTTCCGCGCCGCGGCTGCCGTCCGTCGGGACGAGCACGCGCTCCGGCGGGTAGACGTCGGGACGGTCCCTGTCGGGGTCGGGGTTCACCGTGACGACAGGCACCGACGCGGTGTTGATGACTCGTTCGGTGACGCTCCCGACGAGGAACCGCTGCACCCCGCGCCGTCCGTACGTCGGCATGACGATACAGTCGACGTCCGACCGGGTTCCGTAGCCGACGACCGTACCGTGTGGGTCGCCTTGGAGTACCTCGGAGACGACGGAGACGTTCTCCGCTTTCGCGCGCTGGGCCACCTCGTCGACGATCTCCCAGCCGTCCTCGGTCAGTGCCTCGACGCGTTCGCCCCGGGCGGTCGCGGCGTCGTCCCGGCCGGTGTCCACCACGTGGAGAACGTGGAGCGTGGCCCCGTGTGCCGATGCGACCCGCAGCGCGTACTCCGCACCCGACTCCGCCGGGGCGCTCCCGTCCGTGGGGAACAGGATCCGGTCGTACGCCCCCGGCGACCGTGGGGCTCCGGACGCCGTCCCCGAGCGCTCGGATCGATCCGGCCGGTCGGGCCGGTCGGCTGGCGTCCCGGTCGACCGCGACCCGCCGCCGGTCTGGGCCTCCCGCGGGTCGGTCCAGCCGCCCGCATCGATCACCGCGAACAGCGTGTCCCACTCCCCGTCGTCCTCACCCGCCGGAAGCTGGTCGCGTAGTTGCCGGAGGTCCGACGGGGGCACGAGGCTCCCAACGAGGTCGAGGATCACCTGTGCGTGGTACGTGGCTTCCGACGGGTCGACGCCCTCGATGTCGCTGACGCGGGCGACGAACTCCCGCCAGTCGAACCGCTGGCCGTGGGTCTCGACGGCCCCGGTCAGATACCACTCGATCTCCATCGGCAGCGAAGCGGCGATGTCTTTCGCGTTCCCCGCCGGGATCCGCTGGCCCAGGCTCGTCAGCGTGGCCCGGATCGCTCGTACCGTCTCGCCGGTACCCGGCAGTTCGAGTCGGTGCTGGACCTCCCCGGTGAACTCGTCGAAGTTCATACGGACCACGCTCGCACCCAGCGGGCATCAATCGCGCGCCCGCTTCCCACCGTCTGAAAAGTTCCGCGACGAGCTTCTGACCCCCTCGGGCGGGGTTAGACGCCCCAGAATGCCCATATCCCGAGCGTGACGGTCACGGCGAGGAGGAGTTGGAGCGGCGCGCCGAGCCGCAGGTAGTCGACGACTCTGTAGCCGCCGGGGCGGTACACCATGAGGTTCGTCTGGTACCCAACCGGGCTGAGAAACGAGGTGCTCGCGGCGAACGTGACCGCGAGGACGAACGAGAATACGGTCGCCCCCAACTGCGTGGCGACGTCCACCGCCACCGGAAGCAGGAGCACGACTGTCGCGTTGTTGCTGACCAGGTTGGTGACGACGGCTGTGACGAGATAGAAGAGTGCGATCACGCCGACGGGCGGCACCGCCCCGGCGGCGGCCACGACCAGATCAGCGATCACCGCCGCACCCCCGGACCGTTCCAGCGCGATTCCGAGCGGAATCATGCCGGCGAGCAGGAAGATGACGTCCCACGAGACCGCGTCGTAGGCCTCGTCGGGTTCAAGCACACCCCCGACGATCAGCGCGACGACGCCGGCGAGCGCGCCGATTCCGATCGAGACGACGCCGAGCGCTGCGGCGACCACGACGCCCGCGACGGTGGCAACCGCGAGCCACTGCTTGTCCTCCCGGTACGTCTCCGTCGCCGCAGTACGGTCGAGGAACCCCTCCGTCGCGACCGCCGTGACCGAGAGGTCGGGGGCCTCGCGGATGGCATCCACGTGCGCACCTGCGGCGCGGAGGAGCAGCGTGTCGCCCGCACCGAGAGCGACGTCGGAGAACTCCGAGACGACCGTGGTCTCCCCCCGTCGGACTCCGAGCACCGTCACGCCGAAGGCCCGACGAAAGTCGACGTCGCCAACCCGCTCGCCCACCAGCGACGAGGTCTCGGGGAGGCGGACCTCGACGAGCGTCCCGGTGCCCGCGGACAGCCCGGGATCGATCTCGTCGACGCGGACCCAGGGGAGATACCAGAGGTCGAGCGTCGAAGCGGCCGTCCGGATCGCGTCGCGGCCGCCTCTGATCGTCACGACGTCGCCGCTCTCGACTTCGAACTCCGGATCCGGAACGGGGTGACGGCCGTCGTAGCGAACCACCTCGAGGACGTCTACGTCGGACACGCCGGCGACGGCCGCGAAGCCGTCACCGATCGGGCGTCCGACCAGCGGCGACGTGTCGCGCACGTACAGTCGGGTGATGTGTCCCTTCAGGTTGAACTCGCCGAGGAGGTCGATCGTGGGACGGATCCGCTCGGGGAGGAGCCGCGGGCCGACGGTGCCGAGATACGCGATCCCGACGACCAACACGAGCACCCCGAGGTGTGTGAACTCGAACATCGAGAAGGAACGGCCGACGAGCCGGTCGGATAGGCTGCTCGCGAGGAGGTTGGTCGAGGTGCCGACGAGGGTGAGCGTGCCGCCGAGCATCGCCGTGTACGAGAGCGGAAGCAGCAGCTTCGAGGGGGAAACGCGGTACTCGTCGGCCAACTCGAGCACCATCGGGATGAACACTGCAACGACAGGTGTGTTGTTCACCACCCCAGCGAGGCCGCCGCTCAGCGAGAGCATCGTCCACCGGAGGCGGTTCTCGCTCCCGGCCGCAAACCGGGAGATCGCACCGCCCAACCGCCGGACGAGCCCCGTCCTGTGGATCCCTTCGCTCAGGATGTACATCGCAGCGACCGTGACCGTCGCGACGTTCGAGAACCCGACGAACGCGGTTGTGGTCCCGACTCCCGTCCAGGGCTGGAGCACGACGAGCACCACGATCACCACGATCGCCGTGACGTCCGGGGAGACGACCTCGGTCGCGAACAGCACGACGGCCGCGAGAACGAGGAGGAAGACCACCACGGCGTCCGTCGGGACGGCCGGGGTCATACCGGAGGCCGCTACTCGGGAACGACTCCGTCGGTGTCACGCGCAGCGCGCCTCCTGAGCGAGATCACGACGAGTACGACGACGGCCACGAACGCGGCGAGCTTCGTGCGCTTCATCATGTCCCGTCCGTGTCTCCCGAGTCACATAAGCACGGCCGTCGTTCTCGGCGACCGGGAACTCCACGCACAGTGCGGCGCGCTCCCGCCACCGGGACGCCGGAAGTCCGGACCGCGGCGGGAGCTACTGCCCCGGAAACAACAGCAGCCGCCCCGCCACGAACACGAAGTAGAACCCGAGCAGGTACGCACCCTCCCGCCGGGTGAGAGTCCCTTCGCGCCGATACAGGGTCCAGCCGAGGAGCCAGGCCCCAACGAGCAGCTTGAACGGGAGGTCCCAGCGGATCACCGCCGGCGGCACGTAGTAGGTCGATATCGCGCCGCCGAGCCCGATGCCGACGAGCGGATTGACGATGTTGCTCCCGATCAGGGTCCCGAGCGCGACGTTGGGCGCCCGACGCCGGATGGAATCGATCACCGCGGTCAACTCCGGCAGCGCAGCGGCGACGCCGATGGTCACGACTCCGACCATCGATCCGCCGAGGTCTAGCAGCGTCACGACCACCCCGACGACCGACAGCACGACGGACGCCGAGAGCAGGACCACGACGAGCAGCCCCGCGGCGACGGCGGCGTCCCGACTCGGGTTCGCGCTCGGCCGCTCCCGGAGAGTCGAGAGTCGCTCCCGTCGTCGAACCCGAACCGTGACGTACGCCAGATACAGGCCGAACAGGAGTCCGCCGTCGACCCGGCTGATCGTGCCGTCCCGAGCCACCACAAGCGTCACCACGAACGCGCCCAGCATCGGAAGGTAGCTCTGACGGACGACTCCCCGCGTGAGTTGCAGCCTCCCGTACCCGATGAGGAGGATGCCGACGAGCAGAAACTGCTGGACCGTCGACGATCCCGTGTTTCCGCCGATGACAACGGCCGAGGTGACGCGGTAGTCGAGGACGCCCGAGACGATCCCCAGCGACGCGATGAGGTGGGCGCTCACCTCCGGCAGGCTCGTTCCGACGGCGAGCACCGTCATCCCGACCAGCACTTCGTCGACGTCGTAGTACTCCGCGAGCGCCAGCAGCCGCTCGATCGCCCGACTCGCCGCGGTGACGAGGGCGTACAACGCTACCGCCCCGACGGCCACCTGGGCGAGAAGCTGGCTCGACGCCGCCATCTCAACGCTCGGAGAGCCAGGTGTCGTCCCAGGCGCGTTCGAGGTCGGGATCGAACGGCTCCGCGGTCCAGGCCCCGCACTGCTCACACTCCCAGACCCGACGGATGGTGCCGTCCGTACTGACGAGGCCGACGGACGCCCAGGTGTGCGCGTCGCAGGTTTCGTCGGACATCCCATATGGTGACGACCGGCGCCGACAAAAAACCCGTCGCCCGGGACGCGCGGACCGCAGCGGCCGCGACGTGGGCCGCACGCCGAGGACGCGGCGAACGGAGCCGGCGTGTCGACGCCGACACTCGGCGTCGTTCAGCCCGGAAGCAGGAGGTTGATCGCGGCGACGACGACCCCGGCGAGCCCCATTCGGGCCGCGGCGACGTACCACCGCTGCCCCGAGATCGAACCCATGTACGCGCCGAACGTGGCCAGAACGCCGATTCCTAACCCCACGGCGACCAGCGCGGCCTCCCACATCGTGAACACGCTTCCCTCGACGGCGAACGGTAGCAGCGGGGTGAGGATCCCGACGAGCGGACCCAGACCGCTCATCGTCGCGTGCAGGAGGCGGTCGCCGCTCCGCTCCCGTTGGATCCGGGTGTCGTCGAGATCGATCAGCATCGCCCGCTCGATTCGTCCGATCTCGGCACGGGTTTCGGCGCGCTCGATCTCCCAGACGCTCCAGACGGCCGACGTGCCGAGCCCGACCGCCGCACCCACCCCGATCTTGATGACGGCGAGCCCGTCCGGCACCCCCGAGAGGACCGCCCCGACGACGACCCCGATGCTGGTGAGGGTCCCGTCGAACCCGTTTGAGATGAAGTAGCGGCGCGAGATCGCGAGGACGTCCTCCCGTCCGGCGAGCCGTCGCAGGAGCTGACGCATCGACCTCACGACCCGTCAGGCGTCCTGCAAGGTCGGCCGGTCGGTGACCACGTACTCGCCACAGGCGACCTGATCCACGGAGTGAACCGACCCGCCCAGGTTTCGGATCGCCTCGTCGATCGCGGCGAAGTTCAGATCGTCCCCCTCGAACGTGAGTTTGACGTTCTGTACCTCCCGGTCACGTTCGATGAGGGAGGCGGTCACCGCATCGACGCTGTCGAGTTCGGTGGTCCGATCGGTGAATTCCAGCATCGGCGGGTCGTGCGGTTTCAGGACGTCGACGACGAGGCGTCGGACTGCGGCCATGGACGGGTATCGAGGCGGCCCGTCTAAAAACCGCCCCCTCCGCCGCGGCGTCGACCGGTGACCCGCCACCGCACGGCCGGGCCGGCGTAGCGTGGCCGTACTGAAGTGCGCGGGCTTGGATGAACCGCCGACACGGATGGCCGCCATCGCCTCGCTCGCCCTCGTCGCGTTTCAGTGTGCCACCCTCGTCTGTGTCGCCGTGGCGATTCGGCGTCGGGACGTCGCCGCAGTCGTCAACGCGGGCGGCGCGTTCGCGTTGGCCGCGCTTCCCGTCCTCGCCGACGCCGCTCTCCGGGGTGTCGCGGTCGGCCCCGTGCTTCCGGCGTGGCTCGCCGGCGCCGGGTTTCTCCACTCCCTCGGGATGTTGGGGCTCTACGAGTCCACGAGCTGGTGGGACCACCTCACCCACACCGTCTCCGCCGCGCTCGTCGCCGCGTTACTCTACGCCGGCCTCCCGGTCTGGTTTCCGGGTGTGGGGGACGCCGCCCGTCCCTCGGTCGTCGTCGCGGCCGCGACGGTGGCGTGGACGTTCGTCGTCGGCGTCTGCTGGGAGCTGATCGAGGTGGCCGCCCGCGAGGTCGGCGCCCGGTACGACGTCGAGCCGGTACTGGTCTACTACGGCCGCCGCGACACCGCCATCGACCTCGCGTTCGACGTCGTGGGTGCGCTGTTAGTCGTTTTGGGAGACGTGCGCGTGTTCGTCCCCCTCGTGGCGTAGCTCCGGGAGTACGCGGATCCGATGGGGCTGAACCGGTCCCTCCGGGGTCCGTGCGGTCGTCGAAGACGACCCGTTTCCTGCGGCCGCGGGAGCGACGGGCTGTCCGGTGCGAACCGCCGAGGAGGGTACTTTAGTGTGTGCCGCGTAGCCCCGGTATGGACCACGTCGAGTACGTGTACACTGCCGGTATGGATCGGTCCGACATCGACGCCCGCCTCCGGGCGGGCGAGCACGGCGTCCTCGGGTTGGCGGACGGGAACGACGCGTACGCGGTGCCGCTGAGCTACGACTACGACGGCGATCGGTTCCTCCTCAGAGTGAGTGCCCACGACGACGACGGCGAGAAGGGACGGTTCCTATCGGCGACCGACACGGCCACCTTCGTCTGCCACGCGGCGTCGACACACGAGTCGTGGAGCATCCAGATCCGCGGTCCGCTCCGGAGACTGGACGACGACGTCGACGAGGCGACACTCAACGAGCGGTTCCAGCCGTTCCGCCTCTTCGACGAGCCGGTCGAGGCGGTCGAGTTCGTGGTGTACGAACTGGAGATGGCGACCGTCGCTGGGCGGTCGACCGTCGAGTAACGCCGCCGATCGGACCCCGCCCTCCGGAGGTCGCCGCCGAACTCCCCGGTCGTAGCGGGCGTGTACTTATTCCGAATCCCGTGGTAGCTCCCGTTATGCTCGACGGAGCGGTCGCGATCGTTACGGGTGGATCGACGGGTATCGGACGTGCGACTGCCGAGCGATATCTTGACCACGGCGCCACCGTCGTGATCGCAAACCGGTCGGCCGAGACCGGACGGGCGACGGCCGAGGCGCTCGGGTGTGACTTCGTTCATTGTGACGTCGCCGAGTACGAGCAGGTCGAGGCGCTCGTCGAGACGGTCGTAGACGACCACGGCCGACTCGACGCGATCGTAAACAACGCGGGGATCGGCCGAACCGGGACCGTCGAGAGCACCACGCTCACGGACTGGCACGACGTGATCCGGATCAACCTGACCGGCGTCATGCACGGGACTCGGGCTGCGATTCCGCACCTGATCGATTCCGAGGGGTGCGTCGTCAACGTCGCGTCGATCTACGGGTTGGTCGCGGGCCCGACGGCGACCGCGTACGCAACCGCCAAGGGTGGCGTCGTCAACTTCACCCGATCGGTCGCCGTCGATTACGCCCGACGGAACGTGCGCGTCAACAGCATCTGTCCGGGATTCGTCGATACGCCGATGACCGGCCCGGCCTTCGACGACGACGAGTTCTACGAATACGTTCGCGGTCAGACCCCGATAGGCCGGATCGCACAACCCGAGGAGATCGCGGGTGTGGCGGCGTTTCTCGCCTCGGACGAGGCGTCGTACATCACGGGGGTGAACGTTCCGGTCGACGGCGGATGGACCGCACAGTGACCGGTCGGAGAGTCCGCGCCGTCAAGCGACGCCGCTCGCTCGACGACGGAGGGACCAGCCACGGTCGCAGCGAACGCCCGAACGAACCGTACTCCGTGACGTGCGGCCCGTCCCCACTCGTCGCGCCCGTCGACGGTGGCCACGGGGTGATCGTCCATCCCAAACGACGGTTCGGCGCCATTCGCCGTTCGCCGGGGGTGTCTTCCCTCCGGACATAGCATTTTATCGGGTCACGTCGTACGTCGGCGGTATGGACTCGAATCCCACGTTCGAGGTCCGCGTATCGTCCGACCGACCGCCCGGAGAGACGCTTCTGGTCGGGCTGTCCCACTTGGGCATGGCCGGCGTGACGGCGGCCGATTACCTGGTCAGGCACGTCGAGTCCGAGCAGATCGGTCACGTGGCTGCGAACGGCTTTCCCGCCATCACACCGTTCCAGAACGGGGAGCCACGGCACCCCACGCGACTCTACACTCTCGACGGAACGGAGTTGTCGGTGCTGCTCGGGGAGCTGTTCGTCCCGGTGTGGGCCGCACAGCCGTTCGCCGATGCGCTCTCCGAGTGGAGCGCCTCCGCGGGGGTCGAGGAGATCGCGGTGCTTCACGGCGTTCCGTTTCCGCACGGGCCGGAGGAGCACGCCGTGTTCCACGTTTCGACCCCGTCGTACCGCACTCGCCGGCTGGCCGGCACCGACATTCAACCGCTCGGTGGGGGGGTCCTCGACGGGGTGATCGGCGAGATCACCACGCGAGGGCTCGACGACCGCGCGCCGCCGGTCGGCGTCTACGTGACCCCCACCCACCCGCCCGGCCCCGACATCGACGCCTCGCTGCTCCTGTTGGAGGCCGTCCAGCGGGTCTACGGGTTCACCGTCGACGCGCAGGAGTTGCGGGCCCGCTCGGAGGAACTGAAGCAGTACTACCGGGAGTTGGCCCAGCGTATGGAATCGCTGGGAGAGGGCGAACAGTCGCTCGGGACCCGGGAGTACCCCGACGACAGGATGTTCATGTGACTCCTGTCGGTCGTGGCTCCGGTACGGCTCCGTCACCCGTCGTTCCCGCGCGGACCGCCGAGCGGCGAGTGCGGTGGGGTACCGAACCGCAGCGTATTTTATCGTCGTCGTCGTAGCCCTAAGGGGTGAACCACCAATGAGTACACGCAGTAACCCGTTCGAGGAACTGGAACGGCTTCTCGAGGCCATGAGTCGGCAGTTTGACGACGCGTCCCGTGTGTGGGAGGCGGAAGGACCGCTCGGCCGATGGGCGTCGGGCGCCGAGTCGATGGCGATCGATCTGGTCGACCGCGACGGAGAGTTCGTCGTGACCGTCGACCTCCCCGGCTTCGAACGCGACGACGTCGACATCCGGGTCACGGACCACACGCTCCGGATCGAGGCGGAACGCGAGGCGGTCCACGACGAGGAAGGCGAGCGGTTCATCCGGCACGAACGCCGGCACGAGTCGACGGATCGCTCCGTGCGGCTCCCCGGGGAGGTCGACAAGCAGGGCGTGGCAGCCCGAATGCGAAACGGCGTCCTCACGATCACGCTCCCGAAGACCGAGATCGAGGAAGCCCGGAGAATAGAGATCGACGGGGAGTAGTCACCCCCCAAAGTACGCCGGGGGCCCACCTCTCGACCCGCCTGCTGAGGCCGGCGGCCGACCGGCGTCGAACGCGAGGCACCGGCGACGACCGGTGCGGCGGCTTGGTGCTGCGACCGTGGAGTCGCGTGCGGCACGCCGTCCGGCGTCGCCACGTTCCGTACGCCGGCGAACGCGGACACGGCGAGTGACCGCGGGGTAGCCGCCGACTACTCACCTACCGGTTCCGCGAACCGACCGTCCGCTCACCATCGGGATAGCTTTACACTATAGGGTGTAAATTGATCCGTACAGCCTGCGGTAGCATCTTCCTACCGCCGCCCGGAGCGCAGTCAACGACGACGCCGGGGTTTCCGGGCGCCGACGGCTCGGTCGCTTCGGGCACGCGGGTGGCGGTTGCGGTACCGGCGTTCGGGTCCCGCAGAAAGAACGGCGTCAGTCCGGGGCGGATCCGGCTCCCCGGCTACAGGGTCCGCCGGAGGCGGACCTCGGTGTCGGTGATTCGGTTGACCTTCGACTTCTGCAGTTGGTAGGTCTCTTCTCCCTCCTCCGTCCATCCGAGACGCCGGCGGGTCCCGCGCGAGAGGTCCTCGTCGGGAGCAACGTGAGCCGAGGCTCCGGACGCCTCCTCGATTGTCCCGATCATGTCGCCGTCGGCGGTCACGACCCGTTTCCCTTCGTCGTCGGAGTTGAAATCGCGTACCATAGTGGTCTCCTCGGTCGGTGCGGTCGGGAGAACCCGGTTCGGCTTCCCGACGCGGTTGTACGGTTCGCCGAGCACGGACATCAACGTTCAGTATCGACCCTGAACGTTTTTATCACGAGTCACGCCGGGGCGCCGATCTCCGCCCCGAGGATCGTCTGTAACCCCCGGCGGATCCGGTGGGACGCCGCCGTATCCGAGATCCCGAGCCGGGTGGCCAGCTCTTGGAGCGTGATCCCCCGTGGAATAGCGAAGTATCCCGCCTCGAACGCGGTCCGGAGCGCCTCGTACTGTCGATCCGAGAGCGACCCCACGGTGCTGTTACGTCCCGCCGACGGTGGGCCGTGGACCCGTCGCACGGTCACGGAGACGCCTCGGGAGACGCACGCCCGGTAGAAGCCGGCCAGGCTCTCCCGGGACCCGAACCGCAGGGTGAACTGCCAGGCGCCGTCGCGCGCGACGCCTCTGAGGCAGGTCCCGTCCGCCGAGACGAGCGCCTCGAAGAACGCCTCGACGTACGCCGCCCACTCGACCCGGAGCAGGACCGAGTCGCGGACCCGGGCGACGAGCTCGGTCCGCTCGACGTCGCCGTCGCGCGCGAACAGGCTCGTCGCGTCCTCCGCGTCGATCCCCCGCACCCAGAGGTGTCGCGTGGGCCGCTCCCCGGCCGGAATGATGCGCTCGACCTCGACCCGCAGGCCGTCGTTCCCTTCCAGCACCCGTTCGAGTTTGAAGTCGTCGGAGGGGATCCGGACCTCCGTCACTACGACCATTGCCGTCGGCGTCGCACTCGGGGCGAATAGTAATGACCGTCGTTATCGTGCGCTGAATCCGGACTCGGGCAGTAACCCCGAGTTACGTCGCCGGCGACGCCGACTACCCGGAACGCCGGTCCCGGACCAGCAATAACGGGGTTTGGTGTCGATACCGAAACCCTATGTTCACGATCCGAGTACGATTCTCCCGCCCGAGGTGATACTAGTGCCAAACTGCCGGAACTGCGGCGCGTTCGTCACACCCGACTTCGCACGCGTCTTCGGGAGCAACGACGGCGAGGTGTTCGGCTGTCCGGAGTGCACCTCGTTTCGAGCCCTGATCACCGGGAGTAGTGCGACCCCGGCCTCGTAGCCGCGTTCGTCCCGCCGTCGCCGGCGACCGCCTGCTTTGACGGTGCGGGCGGTCGCGTTCGAACCCCGCTCGGGTCCGTTCGACGGCACGAGTTCCGACACGACATCACCGCCGACGCCTGACGGCGATTTCTGACTCTCTCCGGGAGTCGGGGTCCCGCGGGCGCCGCGACGCGACGCGACGGCCGCGAGTCGGCATCGTACGGATCAGTGTGGTTAGTGACCGGTCATTGCCGACCTCACCGCCGGCGACGACCGGTCGGTCGTCACAACAATCGGTCTCAGTCGTCTGCCGGGAGTTCCACTTCCTCCCACCCGTCGCGGACGTCCTGCGGTGCGACCTCCATCCCGTGACTCCCGTCGGCGTGGTTCCGGACCAATTCGATCACTTCGTCGTCGTCGTCCGAGCGAACCTGGAACGCGCAGGCGCTGCACGTGTATTGGTGTACCATGGACGTGTGGCCTCCTGCGGCCGGACTGTCGGCCCGCGTCGTGGAAAGAACTCGGTATGGATGCCGAACCCGTTTAACCCGCGACTCCGGTCGGAAGCGGCGGCCCGCGACACGCTGTCGGAGCACGGCGCCCGCACTCGTGTCGCTGGGCGATCCCCTTCGCGAGCGGTTGTGGCCCGCGTCCGGATGCCGTGGTCGCTGTCGGAACCGGACGCGACGGTAACACGTCACCGATAGTGTGTTGACGGCTCATGACTAAGTTGACACGGGACGAACTGTGGTTTGGACCCCAAAGTCGAGACAACGAGATGAGTGATGTGATACTGGAGCAGTTCGTACGACTGTTCGGGAGAGACGCCGTCGTTCACGGCCTCGTCGGAGGCGTGGTCATCGCGCTCCTCAACCTCCTCGGTGCGTCGATGGTGTTCGTCTGGCGCGATCCGACCAGGCGGGCGATGGACGGGGCGCTCGGGTTCGCGGCCGGAGTGATGCTCGCGGCGTCGTTCACGAGCCTCATCGTTCCGGGCGTCGAAACGTATACTCCCGGCGGCAGTCCGGTTCCAGTGCTGGTCGGGACGGCACTGGGAGCGCTCTTCTTGGACCGGTCGGACGTGCTCGTCCCCCACGCGCATTATCTGCTCTCCGGACGGCGACGGCCGGACGCCGCGAACCCGGACGCGGCGCCGCCGGTCGACGACGACCGGCTCGCCGGAGTCGTGCTGTTCATCCTGGCGATCACGCTGCACAACATGCCCGAGGGTCTCGCCGTCGGGGTCGGGTTCGGGAGCGGCGACCTCGGAACGGCCGTTCCGCTGATGCTCGCGATCGGGATTCAGAACGTCCCCGAGGGGTTCGCGGTGTCGGTCGCCGCGATCAACGCCGGGCTCGACAGACGGTTTTACGCTGTTTTCACCGGGGTTCGGTCGGGCATCGTCGAGATCCCGCTGGCCGTTCTCGGTGCCTACGCGGTACAGGCGGTATCGACGCTCCTCCCGTACGCGATGGGGTTCGCCGCAGGCGCGATGCTGTTCGTCATCAGCGACGAGGTCGTCCCCGAGACACACGCGAACGGGAACGAGCGGGTGGCGACCCTCGGGACGATCGTCGGCGTGATCGTGATGCTGTACCTCGACATCTCGCTCGGGTGACCCCGGCCGGCGCGCCCGGACGACCGCGCGGACGGCTGGCCGCGTCGGTGCGCCGGGAGCGTACCCGTCGGACTCGGGGCGGGAGGCCCGAGGGCAACGGTCGGGCCGCGCGGGCGCGGAGGCGACGCCGCCCCGTGACCGAGGGCGGGGGGTCGTCGCGTTCGGCGATGGTCCTGGCAGATCAGTTTTCACGCCGGAGTGTGAAACTTGAGGGGCCGTGTACGAAAACGTCCTCCTCCCGACCGACGGAAGCGACGGGATGGACAGGGTCGTCGAACACGCGATCTACGTCGCTCTGCTGGCCGAAGCGACGCTGCACGTCCTGCACGTCGTCGACGCCTCGGTCGCCCCGCTCGATTCACACAGCCGGTCGGCCTACGACTGGATGGAGACGGCCCGCCGGGCCTCGGTGGTGGCGATCCGCGACCGGGCGCTCGACGCCGGGATCCACACGGTCGAGGCCGTACGCCGCGGGACGCCGTATCGTGAAATCCTCGATTACGCCGCGGAGAACGACGTCGACCTCGTGGTGATCGGAACGCACGGCCGGACGGGGCTGCAGCGGGCGCTGTTGGGTAGCACGGCCGAGCGCGTGGTACGGCTGTCGGACGTTCCGGTGCTCACCGTCCGGACGACGCCGGTGGCTCGCGCCTGACCGCGGCGCCCGACGCGCGCTCACCTGACGACCGTGACCGGAGCGGGCGACCGTCTCGCGACGGTCTCGGCCACGCTTCCGAGCAGCAGCCTCGATGCGCCGGACCGGCCGTGGCTGCCCACGATCACGTGGTCGACGTCGTTCTCCGCGACGTAGTCGAGGATCGCATCCGCCGGCCGGTTCGGCCCCTGCTCGACGGCGATTGTCGTCGTCACGTTGCCGTCGTACTGCTCGGCGATCTCGACCGCGTCGGTCAGCAGCCGTTCCGCCTCACGCTCGATCCGTTCGTACTCCGCCTCTGAGTGGACCAGTTGGCCCTCGCCGTAGTGCGTCTCCATCGGATCGATCGCGTGGAGCACGGTCGTCCGGACCCCGGGGAAGACCGCGAGCGCGTATTCGAGCGCTCGTTTCGACTGGTCCGAGCCGTCGATCGGGACGAGGTGGTGTCCGTGCCCGCTGCGCTGCTGCGGGCGGACGATCGTGACGGGAACCGGGGCCCGCCGCAGGACGCGTTCGGCGACGCTTCCGAACAGCACCCGCGACGCCGCCTCCCGTCCGTGGCTACCCAGCACGATCCCGTCGGAGCCGTTCCGCTCGCTGTACGCCACGATCTCGCGGGCCGGGCGACCGGTCAGGATCTCGGTGTCGACGGTCACGCCGTGGCGGTCGGCGACGTCGAGCGAGTCGGTGAACACCCGTTCCGGCCTCGACCTGTCGACGTCCGGTGCGGTGTAGCGTGGATCGACGACGTACACGAGCGTGATCGCGGCGTCGGGAAACGTTTCGATGGCGTGTTCGAGCGCCGCAATCGAGAACGGCGACCCGTCCGTCGGCACTAGCACTGTTCGTGGCATACGTTACCTTTACTCCCGACTCTAATACCTGTTCTGCACGTTCGCTGCCCCGTCCCGACGCGCCGGCGCCGTCACGCCGGACGGGCGACCCCGTCCGGGACGTACACGACGCACCCCACTCCCACCGTCACGATCGCGCACGACGTGGCGAACGCCGGAGTCGGCCGGTCGACGAGGGCGTCGTCTCCGACCGAGGAAACCTCTTTATGCCGGAGATCGTACGCACAGACATGACCGAACTGTACGTCGACCAGATCATGTCCCGGCCCGTCGAGACGGTTGCTCCAACCACGTCGCTCCGTGACGCTGCGGACGGGATGATCACACACGACGTCGGGGCAGTTGTCGTCGCCGACGACGCGAACCGGCTCGAAGGGCTCCTCACTGCGACTGACATCGTGCTGCTCGTCCGCGACGGGGACCCGACGCCGACACGCCCGGTCGCCGAGGCGATGCGCACGGACGTTGTTACGACAGAACGCGACGCGCCGGCACGCGAGGTCGTCGACGCGATGGTCGACCGTCTGATCCACCACGTTCCGGTGGTCGACGGGACGGAGGTCGTCGGGATGGTCACGACCTTCGATCTCGCGGCGTATTTGGGGCGGTCACTCCGCCGCTGAAGCCTGGTGACTCCACCGTCCGACGGCCGATGCGGCCCCGCCCAGCCAGCGAACCGCCAGGGCTGGCGACCCCAGCCCGCGACGCCGCGAGCGGTGCGGACCTCGGTCGCGACGGGGGGTCAGACCTCAGCTGCGGCCGGGGTCGGCGGTCCCGCCCGGCGACCGGCGTCGCTTGATCGCCCGGGCGACCCCGAGGTACGCGGGTAGTCCGACGAGGAGCACGACCGCGATGAGACCCCAGTCTTCGACCCCGAGCGGTACCGTCCCGAAATAGCGGTTCAGCGGCGTGTACAGCACAGCGAGCTGTAACGCGACCGAGCTGCCCACCGCGAGCGCGAGCCACGGATTCGAGAACGTGGGCGTCTCCCGGAGCCAGCGGATGACGTAGAGCTTCTCGAACTCGAGGAGCACGAACCCCGTGAACACCATCGTCATCGCGTACGGCGACACGTCGGGGGCTCCGCCCAGCACGTGGAACGTCAGCCCGAGCATGAGTACCGTCGAGACCGCCCCGGTACCCCCGATGACACCGAGCATCCCGCGGTCGACGATGCCGGCCGCCGGATCACGCGGCGGGCGGTCCATCACGTCCGCGCCCCGGGGATCCGCCCCCAGAGCCAGCGCGGGGAGGCCGTCGGTGAGGAGGTTGATCCACAGCAGCTGCACCGCCGGCAGCACCAGGTATCCCCACAGCGACGCGAGAAAGACGAGCGCAACCTCGGCCACGTTCGCACTCAGAAGGAACGCGACGAACTTCCAGAGGTTGTCGAAGATGGCCCGCCCGCGTTCGACCGCCCGCTCGATGGTGGCGTAGTTGTCGTCCAGCAACACCACGTCGCTCGCCCGTTTGGCCACGTCAGTCCCGCGGACACCCATCGCGACGCCGACGTCGGCGTTCTTCAGTGCCGGCGCGTCGTTGACCCCGTCGCCCGTCATCGCGACGACGTGTCCGTTCCGCTGGAGCGCCCGGAGGATCCGCACTTTGTGTTCCGGAGACGTCCGAGCGAACACGGTGACCGTTTCGACGCGCTCCGCCAGCTCCTCGTCGTCCAACTCGTCGAGCTCACGTCCCTCCGTCACCTCCCCACGCATCCCGAGTTCCTTCGCGATCGCGGCGGCCGTCCGGGCGTTGTCGCCGGTTATCATCCTGACTCCGATCCCGGCCCGCTCGGTCGCCACAAGCGCGTCGGCGACCTCCTCGCGCGGCGGGTCGAGCATCCCCACCAGTCCGACGAACACCAGGCCGTTCTCCAGGTCCTCCGTGTCCGTCGTGTAGGCGATCGCGAGCACGCGAAGGGCTTCGTCGGCGAACGTCCGAACCCGGCTCCGGACGCGTTCGACCCCCTCGGGCGTGAGTGCGGCGGGGCCGTCGTCGGTGAGCACACGGGAGCAGTTCGAGAGCACGACTTCGGGGGCGCCCTTGACGTACCCCACGTCTCCGTGAACGGTTCCCATCCACTTCCGCTCCGAGGAGAACGGGACTTCGTCGGACCGGGGATTCCGCTCCCGGAGCGCACAGACGTCGATGCCGCGGTCGTCGGCCGCCTCGACCAGCGCCCGTTCCGTCGGAGTCCCCTGGTCGGCGGTGGCGTCGTTGCACAGCGCACCGGCCCGCAACAGGAGGGCGGCCCGATCGCACTGTGCGCCGCTGTCGACCTCGTCGAGTTCGACGACCGTGTCCGCTACCCACACCCTGCTGACGGCCATCCGGCCCTGTGTGAGCGTGCCGGTCTTGTCGGCGCAGATGACGTCGACCGCCCCCAGCGCCTCGACGGCCGGCAGACGTCGAACGAGTGCGTTCTCGTCGGCCATCGTCCGTACCCCGAGCGCGAGGGTCAGTGTCACCACGGCCGGCAACCCCTCGGGCACGGCGGCGACAGCCAGCGACACCGCGGTGAGCCCCGCCTCGACGAGCGGCGTCCCCCGGATCAGCAACAGCGGGATCACGAGCGCAGCCAGGGCCGACACGCCGAGGCCCAGCCGGCGCCCGAGCCGGTCGAGCTCCCGCTGAAGCGGCGTCCGCGTCTCCTCGGTGGCCGCGAGCTCCCGCGCGATCGATCCGACCTCGGTGGCCATCCCCGTGGCGGTGACGACGGCAACTCCCTTGCCGCGCGTGACGCTCGTGCTGCTGAACACCATGCTGTGCCGCTCGGCGAGCGGTGCGTCCGGATCGACGGGGTCGGTCGACTTCGGGACCGGCGCACTCTCCCCGGTGAGCGCCGCCTCGTCGACTTCGAGGTCGGTGCCCGCGAGCAGCCGCCCGTCCGCGGGGACGACGTCGCCGCTCTCCAGTTCGATCACGTCGCCGGGCACGAGCTCGGCCGCGGCGACCTCGACGGCCGTTCCGTTCCGCCGGACGGTCGCCGTCGGCGCAGTCAGCGCACGGAGCGCTTCGAGGCTCCGTTCGGCGCGGTAATCCTGCACGAAGCCGAAGACCCCGTTGACACACACGATAACGGCGATGAGCACCGCGTCGACGAGGTGCCCAGCCCACGCCGAGAGCACGGCCGCCGCCAGCAACACCCGAACGAGCACGCCGTCGAACTGCGCGAGAAGGATCGCACGCACCGTGCGTTCGCCGGCTCGAACGACTTCGTTGTCGCCGTGCGTCGCGAGCCGCCGGTTAGCCTCGCCCGAGCCCAGCCCTTCGGTGGAGCCGTCGAGGTCCGCCAGCACCTCCTCGGCTGCACGGCCGTGTGGGGAGTCGCGCATCGTCGGCCGTACACGGCCGTCCCACTTGGAAATACCTCTCGGCGGACCAGTTCGGTCCACATCCGGGGGTGTCGTCGCTCGCCCGCCCGCGTCACGTGCTGCGGTCGGGGTCGGGCCCCGCGTCGGCGAGCACGTACCACCCCGACACGGCGAGAACCGATCCGAGCAGGCCAGCGACGACGTCCGCGGGTTCGAACGCCCGTCCGGGGATCCGTTCCTGGAGGCGTCCGGTCACGACGCCGTGACCGGTCGAGATGCACACCGCGAGTACTGCCGCCTCTCGGTCGGTACGCCGGCCGGTTCCGAACGCGTTCGCGAGCGTCACCGCGTAGCCCGCGTGCCCCACGAGGTGGAGGAGCTTGTCCGGGCCAACTCGATTCCACTCCGGATGCCGCCGGAGCGGGGACGGTACGACCGACGCGAGGAGGAGGGCGACCGTGGTGTACGCGACCCACGTCCACGCAGCCTCGGGTGACCGGCATCGCATGGTTGTGAGTCGGTCCCGAAGCGACTTGACGCCGGTGGTCGGTGCCTGCCGGGTCTCCCCGATCCCGGTGCGCCCGCCTCCGGCGTCGAGCCGGCAGTCACCCTTTGATGTTCACGACGGGGCGCGTCCGGGCGACCTTGGTACCGATGTCGAGGGCGTCGCTGACGCGGATGACTTCGTCGACGTCCTTGTACGCACCCGGGGCCTCCTCGGACAGCGTCGCTCCGGACCGTGCCCGGACGTAGATCCCCCGTTCGCGGAGGGTTCGCTGCAGTTCGTCGGCCGTGTACTGGGTCTTCGCCCGGGTTCGAGACATGAGCCGCCCGGCGCCGTGTGCCGTCGACCCGAACGTGCGATCCAGCGACTTCTCCCCGCCGCGGAGGACGTAGGACGACCCTCCCATACTCCCGGGGATGAACACCGGCTGTCCGACCTGCCGGTACGCCTCGGGAAGCTCAGGGTGGCCAGCCGGGAACGCTCGCGTCGCTCCCTTTCGGTGGACCAGGACGGTCCGTTCTCGGCCGTCGACGCGGTGGCGCTCCTCTTTTGCGATGTTGTGGGAGACGTCGTAAACGAGTTCTACGTCGGTCACGCCGAACAGGTCCCGGAACACCTCGCGGACGCCACGGGTCATCGCCTGGCGGTTTGCCCACGCGAAGTTCGCCGCGGCGTTCATCGCCGATTTGTACTCCTCGGCGAGCCGTTCGTCCAACGGCGCGTAGATGAGCTGTTTGTCGGGGAGCGACTCCGCGATGCCGGGAAAGCTCCGCTCGAAGCGTCGCACGTACTCCGTACACGTCTGGTGGCCAAGCCCCCGAGACCCGGAGTGGATCATCACGACAACGCGGTCCCCGTCGAGGCCGAACGCCTCGGCAGTCTCTCCGTCGTAGACTTCGACGACGCGCTGGACTTCGAGGAAGTGGTTCCCCGACCCCAACGACCCGAGCTGGTTCCGTCCCCGGTCGCGTGCGGTGTCCGGAACTGCCCGCGGGTCCCCGTCGAGACGGCCGTTCTCCTCACAACGTTCGAGGTCCTCGTCGGTCGCGTGACCGTGCTCCCGCATCCACTCCAGCCCCCGCTCGAGAACACCCCGCAGGTCGGCCGAGCCGACGTCGAGGTAACCGCCCGTCCCCAACCCACACGGAATCGTCCGGTAGAGGCGGTCCACGAGTTCCTGCTCCCGCCCGACGACGTCGTCGTAGCGCAGGGGCGTCCGCAACAGGCGGACGCCGCAGTTGATGTCGAACCCGATTCCGCCGGGGCTGATCACGCCTGCCTCCGCGTCGACCGCCGCCACACCGCCGATCGGGAACCCGTACCCTTGGTGCCCGTCGGGGAGGACCACGGCGAACCTCCGGATCCCGGGGAGGGTCGCGACGTTTCTGCCCTGGGTGAGCGTCAGGTCACCCTCGCTCCGCATGTCTTCGACGAGCGACTCCGACCCGTACACCCGGACAGGGACGCGCATCTCGCCGGTTCGTGGTATCTCGTAGACGTTCTCCGCCACTTGTGTGAGTCGTGTCGGCTGGGGCATGGTCGTGACTGGTTTCGCGCCCGTCGTTCGAACGCTCGCGTCCGCCGCGAATCGTCCGAGCAGGGCCGTGCGTCGGTCGGTCCGATCGGTGCACCGCGTTCGGCAGCCGTTTGTGTGACCGTATCACTATTTGATTCGCTCGATAATTAAGTTGTAGGGGTCAGTACACCGGATCAGACGCGGGCAACGCGTGGCGGCTCCGGGGTCAGTCGGTGTTCAGATACGCACGGGCGCGTTCGTCGGACACTTGCTCGAAGGACTCGTAGAACCGTCCGACCGCACCGAACCGCGACGGCGCCTCGACGCAGATCACGTCGTCGGCCTCGTCCCGAAGCCTGTCGACGGCCTCGGGGGGCGCCACTGGAACCGCTAAGACGACGCGGTCGGCGCCGGCGGCTCGGACCAGTCTGAGGCACGCGATCGTCGTGGCCCCCGTGGCGACCCCGTCGTCGACGACGAGCACCGTCCGTCCCCGCAGGTCGAGCGCCGGACGGGTTCCCCGGTAGCGCTCGACCGTCTCCAGTGCCGCCGCGCGCTCGCGGTCGATCCGGTCGCCGACGTACGCGTCGTCGATTCCGAGTTCGCGGATCAGCGGGTCGTTCAGCCAGACGGTCCCGTCGCTGGCGACGGCGCCGATCGCGAGTTCGGGGTTTCCCGGTGCGCCGAGCTTCCGTGCCGAGACGACGTCGAGCGGCGCACCGAGGGCGTCCGCGACCGCCCGCCCGACCGGGAGCCCCCCGCGCGGGATCGCCAGTACGACGTCCGCTGCGACCCCGCGGTCGTCGAGTACGGCCGCCAGCCGCTGGCCGGCGTCGGTCCGGTCCGTGAACGTGTGGGTCATCGTCTCGCTCCCTCGGTCGAACTTCGGCGGGTGACCAGTTGAATCATTCGGCGGGACGGGTCCGCGGCCGGAGCGTCCCGCGGCTCACGCGGCGGCCGCGTCGCCGCACCCACACCCCTCCGCGTCGAGAAGCTCCTGGACGCGGTGGGACTCGCCACACTCCTCGCAGATCACGCGAACCGAGTGGATGACGTTCGTCTCCCCGACGTCGACTTTCCCCGACTCCCGGAGCCGGGCTATCGCGCGATCGATGATGTCCTCGTCGCGGGCTCTCGCCCACTCGATCAGGTTCGCGACGTCCTCGACGTCCGTGGCCCGGGACCGGCCCGTCTCCACGTCCAAGCAGCCGTTGAGGTGCGACCGGACGGTCTGGTGGGAGACGAAGTCGTCCGTGACCTCGTCCACGGGAACCCCGGCCCCCCGCAACCGTTCGCGCATTTCGGCGGCTCTCCCGGCGTCCTGGCCCCCGGTGAGTCGTGACAGGACCGACCCCGGGTCCGCCAGGACGTCCCGATCCGCGTACCGTTCGATCGCGCGCCGCAGGACCCGGGTGTTCACGAACTCCGCCAGCGCACGGAGGCTTTCGTCGTCCTCCTCCCGACGCCGAACGATCGCGTCGTCCATCCCGGCGAGGTCGTAGCGCTCGATCGTCCGTCCGACCTTACACGAACACAGGTCCGGGGACATCGTCATCCGCCGTCCCCCCGCCCGTCCCCGCGGTCGGACTGCCGTACGGTCGACGTCGTCACGATACGATTATTCATTCCCTATCCAGCAGTACAACTTTCGTAATTATAAGCGCGTTGGTAGTCGATACCGAGCGGCTTTACGCAAGAGCTTAACACGTACGGCGGTAACCCGATGCTACCGGTATCATGACCGAACTACAGAACGCCGAGCGCGGCGACGTCGACGCGTCGACCCCTGCGCGGGTCACGGTTCACAACGTCGGGGGAATCGCGGAGTGCGATATCGAAATCCCCCCCGGGGTAACGGTGCTCTCCGGACGGAACGCGACCAACCGGACCTCGCTTCTCAGCGCACTGGCCGGAGCGTTGGGGGGTGAGCGGACGACACTGAAATCCGACGCCGAGGAGGGGTGGGTGGAACTCACACTCGGCGGGGAGACGTACACGCGGACCTACGACCGACGGGGGGACGGCGTGACGACGGCCGGGACCCCCGTGCACGACGATCCCGACGTCGTCGACCTGTTCGTGGGGCTCACCGGAACGAACCACGCCCGGCAGGCGGTTCAGCGGGGCGACGACCTCCGCGAGGTGGTTATGCGCCCCGTCGACACCGAGGAGATCCAGCGACGGATCCGCGAGACCGAACGGGAACGACAGCGGATCACGTCGGAACTCGACGATGTCGACCGCCGGCGTGCACGGCTCCCGGCGCTGGAGGAGCGACGGAACGGCGTCGAGACCGACCTCGAGGAGGTCACGGCGGAACTGGAAGGCGTCCGGGAGGCGATCGAGGAGTACGACGCCAGCGAAGCCGACGCCCGCCAAGCCGAATCGTTGCTCGACGAGATGGAGGATCTCAGGCGGGAGCGCGACCGGCTCGACGGGGAGATCGAGACACAGCGCACGAGCGTCGAGGCGCTCCGCGACGAGCGGGCGACGGTCGAGGCCGAACTCGACGATCTCACGGTCGACGACGACGACCTCGACGAGCTCGAACGGGAGATCGACGGGTTGCGGACGCGGAAGCGGGAGCTGGAGGACCTGATCAGCGACCTCTCCGCGATCGTCGACCTCAACGACGACCTGGTACGGTCGGAGTCGAACGAGCTGCCGGGCATCGACGCCGGCGGCGGGGACCCGACGTCGGCTCTCGATCCGATGTCCACGGAGATCGAGTGCTGGACGTGCGGCAGTCGAGTCCCGCAGCGCGCCGTCGCAGACCGACTCGACGACCTGCGGACCGTGATCGACGAACAGCGGGAGACGCGTCGGCGCGTCGCCGACGACCTCGACGAGGCAGAGCGGCGACGCGACGAGATCCGGGCGGCTGCCGACACCGAGACCGAACTCGAACGTCGGCTGCAGGAGATCGACCGCCAGATCGAGCGGCGCGAGACCCGGTTGCAGTCGCTCCGGGAGGATCGGGAGAACGTCCAACGGGAGATCGAGGGGCTCGAAACCCGCCTCGAGGAGAGCGGGGAGTTCGAGGACGAGGTCGTCGACCGGTACCAACGGCTGAGTGATCTGGAGTACGAACGGGGGCAGCTCGAACAGCAGCTGACCGACCTTGACGGGGAGATCGACGAGATCGAGGGGCTTGCCGACGAGAAGCAGCGGCTGGAGTCCCGGCGGGAGGAACTCCGGACGGAGGTCGAGACCCTCCGCTCGCGGATCGAGGACCTCGAGCGGTCCGCAGTGGAGCAGTTCAACGACCGGATGGCCGACGTGCTTTCGCTCCTGGGATACGGGAACCTCGAACGGGTGTGGATCGAGCGGAAAGCCGACGCGAGCGGCCGGGAGCGGACGGGGACGTTCGACCTCCACGTGGTCCGGGAGTCGAGCACGGGAACCGTCTACGAGGACACCGTGGACACGCTGTCGGAGTCCGAACGCGAGGTCGTCGGGCTGGTGCTCGCGCTGGCCGGGTACCTCGTGCACGAGGTGCATACGGCGGTGCCGTTCGTGCTGTTGGACTCGCTCGAAGCGATCGACGCGAGCCGGATAAACGACCTCCTCGACTACTTCTCGAGCTACGCGCCGTACCTCGTCGTCGCGCTCCTCCCGGCGGACGCGGACGCGATCGACGTCGATCACACCCACATCACCGCGGACGCGCTCGGACCGTAGCCCCGTCCTCGGCGATGTCGACGCCGTAGCTTTACACCTTACGACGTAAACCACCCGCCGGGACCGCGGTCGGGGCGGTACTCGGCCGTGGAAAGGGTCGCGCTCTCGGCTCTCACGCCCCCTCCTGGAGGAACCGGCCCTCCTGTTCGTAGATCGCGATCAGTTCCTCGACGAACTCGGAGACGGTCTCGTCGTCCTCGAGGTGCGTCTCGATACGCTCGACTACCTCCTCGTCAAGCTCGATGGTGCGCATCCCGTTTCGACTGACGCCGGCGCGGAAGATAAATCCCACCCGTCGTCGCCCGCTACCGAGGCGGTCACAACCCGGACCGGTACGGTCAAACGGGCTCGCGACAACAGTTCACTCGCGACAGATCCCGGTATGTTCGACTGTGCCGACGTTCCGACGACGCAAGCGGATTCGCTGGGCGATCCGCGCCTCGACGAGCGACACGTTCGTTGTCTGCCCGGCCACCACGGGGTCGGAACCACGCTGCTCGTGGGCGTGGTGCACGACCACCCCGCGAGTGTATTTCGAGCGGTCCGGCTGATCGAGGCGGTTGCGCCTGAGACGCTCGCGCTGGAACTGCCGCCGCTCGCGGTGGCGCTCTTCAAACTGTACGGACGGGACCGGTTCGTCCCCCCACGGCTCGGCGGGGAGATGAGCGCCGCGATCCAAGCGGCTGGCGACGCCTCGACGGTCGGGATCGACGCGCCGAACGCGACGTACCTGCGGCTGCTCGTGACGGGGTTGCTCACGGACCCCCCGCCGCCGAGCGTCGTCGGCGCCGTGACGCGGGACCTCCTGAGCGGGCTCTCGCACGCGGTGGCGTGCCGGCTCGGTGCGTACGTCGGCGCGGTCACACCCGTCCGTCCGCAACTGTACTCACACATCGAGTACGACTGCTCGCTTCTCGACACCCCTTCCACGCAGGCGTCCCACGAGGCGTCCCACCTGTCACAGCGCCAGTTCTTCCTCCGCGCGATCGAAACCCCGCCGGCGATCGAGCGGATCGACACGGCCCGCGAGGCGAGCATGGTCGAACGGTTGCGCGATCTCCGGGCCGCGGGTGACGTCGTCGCCGTCGTCGGAACGGAGCATCTCGACGCCGTCGCGTCCGGACTCGGCGCGGACACGCAGCCGTGATCTCCACGGCATGCTTTATTTGGTAGTTCCACGTAGGTCCGGGTTGGAGGACTACAGCGCATGCCACCAGCCAGCGGATCGGAGCACGCACGCCGGGCGGGCGTCCCGTCACCGGGAGGGCGCGGATGACCGCACATCGGTTCACGCCCTCGGACGAGGGCAAGCCGGTCGTGACCCCCGGCGGCGACGTCGTCGGTACGGTCGACCGTGTCGAGCCCGAGGGGGTGTTCGTCCGTCCCCGGACGGAACTGCTTCGGGGGTGTGGCTCCTGGGTCGCGGGACCGTGGGAGCGGGCCGAGGAGTTCCGACTCGACTGCGGGACCGTCGTCCGCGTCACCGAGCGGGAGGTGGTGATCCATCCGGCGTCGATCCGGGCGACCGGGACGGTGCCGGAGCCGAACCGTCTGTGACCCCCGAGGGCTGGCGCCGTTCGGAGACCGCCTGCCGACGCGGCCGAAAGCGGGTCAGGGTTCGTAGTCGTCGCCGTACTTGAGCAGGAGATACGCCAGCACGATCACCGACAGCATCGCAACGGTCGCGGTGATTCCGATCCGCGTCGCCCCTTCGGGAATCGCCGTCGACGGCCCGCCGTTTCGAGCCGGGGTCGCGGTACGAACCTCGACGCTCGCGACCATCCCGGCCGCTTCGTGTGGGATGCAGAAGTAGTCGTATGAGCCCTCGGTTTCGAACCGCCGCTCGTAGGTGCCGTCCTCGCCGACGTCCCCGGTCTCCGGACGCCCGGCGACGTACGCGTCCCGGGCGGCCGCTTCGGAGTCGAACCCGCCGGAGGCGAAGTAGTCGGCCTCCGTCGGGATGTCGTCCGCGTATGCTGTGACGCTGTGTCCCACCTGCCCGACGTTCTCCCACACGATCACGTCGCCGGGCGCGATGGTGAGGTCGGCGGGATCGAACACGAGCTGGTCGGTCATCGCCACCGTGTGCCGCCGTCCGGCGTCGTCCGCGGTCTCCTGTGCCTCGGCCCGCCCGACGGCCCCGGCCGTCGCCACGCCGACGGTCGATCGTACCAGTTGCCGCCGCGAGAGCGGCTTCCGAGGTCGTCCCGTTGACTCGCCCATGCTTGGCGTTCGATGGAAGCAGTCATTGTAATACGGCCGTTTCCGGCCACGCCGCTCGGGGTCGAAGCACCCTCCGGTCGGCGGACGCCGCCGTCGCCGTCCGGGTGGCGACGCCGTCGGTGCGCCATCCCTGGTGGCCCGGCCGGACTTCCGGTTCACCACCCCGGGGGGTCCGCGAGACGCCCCGACCGACCGGCCGGAACGCGTCGGATTTCCACGAATACGTATAAATCGAAGCAGCGCGTATCGTTGGTATGAGTGGATTACTAGCTGACGGGACCGCAGTCGTGACTGGCGGCGCGAGCGGCAACGGCCGGGCGATGGCGACGGCGTTCGCCCGCGAAGGCGCGGACGTGGTCGTGGCGGATCTCCAGCCCGATCCCCGGGAGGGCGGGACCCCGACGCACGAACTGATCGCGGCGGAGACCGACCGGCGAGCGACATTCGTCGAGTGTGACGTGACGGCGGTCGCCGATCTCACGGCGGCCATCGACGCGGCCGAGGCGTTCGGTGGGGTGAGCGTCATGGTGAACAACGCCGGGATCTTCCGGGCCGAGGAGTTTCTTGACGTGACCGAGGACGCGTTCGATCGCCTGATGGACGTCAACGTCAAAGGGGTGTTCTTCGGCGCTCAGGCCGCCGCCGAACGGATGATCGAGACGGGCGGCGGGAGCATCATCAACATCTCCAGCGTTGCCGGCCTCCGCGGGTCGGCGCCGTACGTCACCTACAACGCCTCGAAAGGAGCGGTGAGGCTGATGACCTACGCGCTGGCGGCGAAACTCGGACCGGAGGGGATCCGCGTCAACGCCATCCACCCCGGACTGATCGAGACGGCGATGACCACGGAGGACGTTCCGATCTTCGGCACCGAGCAGGAGGCCGAGTTCGTCCGGACGATTCCGTCACGCCGGGCTGGAACGCCCGACGACGTGGCCGACGCGGCGGTGTTCCTCGCCTCTGACTCGGCGGGCTACGTCAACGGCGAGTCCTTGATCGTCGACGGCGGGATGACCAACACGATCTGACGGAACCGGACTCGCGTTCCACCGGGGCACGGCGCGGGCGATCGTTTCTCCGTTTCGATCTCCACGCTCGGCGGGAGTCGGAGTGCGACCCACCGCCGATCGGCGGGTGATCAGTGCCGTGTCGCATTCCATCTCGGCCTCAGGGTTCCTGTTCGACCGGCTCGGGGTCGGCGTCCGTCGAGACAGTGGGCGGTTGCGACCCGACACCGCGTGCGACCACGTACACGGCACCGACCAGCACCCCGAACAGGAGGTGCCCGAGGTAGGACGGACCCGACAGGGACGGGACTGACATTCCGGCCCCCGCGACGGCGTTGGCCCAGATGGGCATGACGAACGCGCCGGTAACGACGCCCAGCAGCGCGCCGTACGCGGTCCCGAGTCCGACGATCCGGACCCCAGACCCCGCGTATCGTCGCAGTCCCGTCCGGGTGATCGCCGCGACGAAGATCACCGCGAAGATCACGCTGTGGACCAGGTGCGCGATCCACCCAGCCAGGACGGTCGGCTGTCCGTACAACGACCCGATGGCAGGCATCGCACCCATACCGAACTGGAGGACGAGGCCGAACCCGACGCCGCCGGCCACCCCGGCACCGACTGTTGCCAGCCGCCGACGGTTCGGCGTTTCGACTCCGATCCCCGACCGAGCTTGCGCTTCCATTTTCTATCGCTGTTGGATTACGTCGCGTGACGACATAACCTTATGTGTCGGAGAGCGGCCCGATCGACTCCGACCGCGGGCATCAGCCGGCGGCCTCGGCGCCTCCCGGACGGCCCGTCACCACCAGTCCTGCGCTCGCCGTCCCGCCGACGGGACCCGGTCCCCGAGTCGAACCGCCGGGGACCGTGCGGCGGCTCCGGTCGGAAAGTCCTTCCGCTAGCTTCCGCCCCGATTTATGCCCTCGGCTCGCACACCAGCCGGTATGCGAAGTTACACTATCGCGACCGTGTGGGGAATCCCGATACGCGTCAACACGTCGTTGCTACTGTTCCTTCCGATCCTCGCCTGGCTGATCGGAGCCGGGGGACAGATCGCGGTGTACGCCGGTCTCATCGAGCGGCTCACCGGCGTCGGCTTCGACGTCCCGACCCTCCGTGCCGGCGCGACGCCGTGGCTCATCGGAGCCGGAGCCGCAGTCGGGCTGTTCGTCGGCGTCACGCTCCACGAACTCGGTCACTCTTGGGTCGCGCTCCGGTACGGCCTCGAGATCGAGTCCATCACCCTCTGGATTCTCGGTGGGATCGCCGCGCTGACGTCGGTCCCGCGGGAGTGGGACCGGGAGTTCCGGATCGCCATCGCCGGCCCGGTCGTGAGCGTCCTCGTCGGAGCGGGCAGCTACGTGATCCTGCTCGTCGTTCCCGTCGGCCTTCAGGCCGTTCGGTTCGTCGTCGGGTGGCTGGCCATCGTGAACGTCACCTTGGCGCTGTTCAATCTGCTCCCGGCGTTTCCGATGGACGGCGGTCGGATCCTCCGGGCGTTGCTCGCACGCTCACGCCCGTACGCCGTGGCGACGCGCATCGCCGCCCGGGTCGGCGTCGTGTTCGCGTTCCTGTTCGGGGTCGTCGGCGTGCTGTCGTTCAACCTGATCATGCTCCTGCTGGCGTGGTTTCTCTACACCGCGGCCACCTCCGAATCCCGGACCGTCCTGACCGACGAGCTGCTCCACGGCCTCTCGGTGGGGGATATCATGACCCGGGACCCGAAGACGGTGTCCGTCGACACCACTGTCGAGGCGTTCGTCGACCGACTGGTCCGTGAACGGCAGACGGTCTACCCCGTCGTCGACGCCTCGGGGGAGCCGCTCGGCGTCGTTACGCTCGACGACCTCCGGGACGTCGCGGCGTCGGAGCGCGCCGTCACCCGCATCGAGACCGTGATGCAGGACGCGACTCGGATCCGGTCGACGGCCGACGCGTTCGAGACGCTGTCGATGCTTCAACAGTCCGGCACGTCCGTCGCTCTCGTCGAGGAGAACGACGTCGTCACCGGCGTGCTCTCGGACGCCGACTTCGCACACGCGCTGACAATCCAGCGCGGCTTTCAGTCGCGCATCGCCGGGTGACCTCGTTCCACTCATGCCCCGCCGACCCTCGGCATGACCGGTTCGCACCGTCTCTTCCCCGGAACACGGCCGTCGGTCGGTGCGACCCAGCGTTTCGGCGGGCGGATCGGCTCAGTCCCGGTCGAGCAGTCGCCGGATGGCGATGGCGGCCTCCTCGAACGCCCGCACGTCCATACTATCGGTCGTGAACAGCACCCCGTCATCGTTCCCGAGGATCCTGACGACGAACCCGTCCTCGTGGAACCGTGCGGTGAACCGGTAGGGGCCGATATCCGAGCCGCCGCCCTGCTGGGCGAGCAACGTCCGGACCGGCTTCTCGGCGAAGCCGAGACGCTCGAATTCGACCAACTGTGACTTCGCTTCCCGGGCGGCTGCCGCGGTGTCGTAGAGATCCTGCCGGACGTATAGAACGTCGAACGCCGATGGGGTGAAGTACACCACGCTCCGGAGCGTGTCGCCGAGACTGGTCCGTGCGGCGCTGACCA
>CAZIQT010000005.1:0-41218 GCA_964541645.1 uncultured Halobellus sp.
CACCGTTCTCGCTATCGCCGGCGTCGTCGGTGTCGTCACCGTCGTCCGCGTCGTCGCCGTCGTCCGCGTCGTCACCGTCGTCCGCCGGCTCCTCGATCGTGATGACCGCGTCGCGTCCGAAGTCGTTCGAGAAGACGCTGTGGATGTAGGTCCCCGGCGGGACCCCGTCGGTACCCACCCGGAACTGGACCGTCGTCGAGGCTTCGCCGTCGAGATCGACGGCCCGCGTCTCGACGAGGGCGCCGTCGAACCGGAACTGGACCGGCTGTTCGATGGCGAAGTCGTTGGGGTTCGAGACGGTGGCGTTCACCGTGACGTTGTCGCCTGCCGTCACCGACTCCGGGGCGTCGAGGTCCGTGACGCCGAAGGAGACGATCTCGTCGACGATCCGTATCTGCGCCGGTTGGCCGTCCTCGCGGGTGTAGAGCCCGTGGACGTATCCGTCGGAGGCGACCGTCGAGGTGTCGAGCGAGACGTTCACCGTGGTCGACTCGCCGGCGTCGAGGCTGAGCCGGTCGCGAGTCGACACCGATCCGTTGAACCGGTACTCGACGGTCTGAGTGTCGGCCTCGTCGTTCGGGTTCGAGACGGTCGCGCTGACGTTCAGAGTCGTGCCCCGGACGACGACCTCGGGGGCGGTCAGGGTATCCACGACGAACGACTCGCCGGTGGTGGGTTGCGCGTCCACGGTCACGTTCGCGGCGTCGGTGACCGCCGACCCGTTTGCGACGTACGGTCCGTCCGCCGACCCGCCGGTCGCGACGAAGTCGTACGTCTCGTTTGCGTTCGTGTCACGGTGCGGCATCGCGATCAGCGTCGCGTTCCCGTCGAGTTCCGTGCGATCGAACGTCGCCCCCGGGACGCCGTCGAACAGCGTGACCGTGACGTTCTCCGTCTCCCCGGGTTCGAGATACTCCGAGACTCCGATCACGCTCCCGGTGACCTCCCCGTCGAGCAGGCTGTCGTCGTGGATCACCACGAAGCCGCCGTCGGACACGTTCACCGAGTCGACGGTCACCGAGGTGCCGTCGGTCGACTGGTCGGAGAACACCACCGTCGCGTTCGGCGTCTCCGGTTCCTCGACCTGTGCCGCCACCGCTCGGTCGTCGGCACGGTCCAACGGTGCCCGTGCGCCGGCCATCCCCACGGCCGACCCCACCAACACCGCCGATAGTACGATCGCGATCAGTTGCGTTCTGAGTGTTTGCATACGTGTTGTGACTCGTTCGTCCTCGTTCGTCGGACTGTCCCCGCCCGCTGGCGCTCCCTTGTCCGCACCGACGACTCCACCCGGGTCAGCTTTGTTATCCGTCGTCTTGGGCCGTGTTCGGTCGGCTTACGCTCGTCCGGTCGTGGGGTAGCTGCCGGCTGGACCGGCGGCGTGAGTCACAAGCTGCGCTTATTATGTCGGGTCGACCGACCGCCGAATGCGGGGGACGTCCCCGGAACCCCGCGTTCGGCGCGCGGCGAGCGGTCGTGGGTACAGCGGCGTCAGTCGGAGGTGCGCTCCTCCCCGCTGGCGGCCGCCCCTCGGTCGTCGCTCCGGAGTCGGCGCTCGGCACGGTCGCGGTCCTCGGGGTATCCGACGTCGACCCGCCACCCCTCCATCGGGATCGCGTCGATCGTCCGCCCGGATTCGAGGAGCAGGTCGATCGTGTCGGGGAGTTCGTACTCGCCGCGGTCCGAGGGTCGAACCAGGTGACACGCGTGGAAGATCGCGGGCGAGAAGGTGTAGAACCCGGTCATCACGAGGTTGCTCGGCGGGTCGTCGGGCTTCTCGAGTACCTCGACGACCTCCCCCTGCCCGTTGGTCTCACACACCCCGTAGCGTCCGGCCTCCGACGGCGGGACCTCCTCGACCAGGAACGCGGAGTCGACGTCCCCGCGGCGCTGCCGCTCGACGACGTCCCCGAGGTTCGCGCGGAAGACGTTGTCCCCGAGCATCAGCGCGAACGGCTCGTCGACGTACGGTTCCGCTTGGAGGAGCGCGTGGGCGAGCCCGAGCTGCTCGCGCTGGTGGGCGTAGGTGATGGGCACCCCCCGGAACTCGTCCTCGTAGCGATCGATGATCCGTTGTTTCCGGTAGCCGACGACCACGACGAACTCCGAGATGCCGAGCCCCAGCAGCTGTTCGAAGACGTGGTCCAAGAGTGGCCGCCCCGCCACCTCCACCATCGCTTTCGGCGTGTCGTCGGTCAACGGTCTGAGCCTGGTTCCCTTGCCCGCCGCGAGGACGACTGCTTTCATACGCTCGCTGGCTCGCACACGATCAAAAGAATGGACCGCTTTATCGGGTGTACGGCCCTCCTGCCGGGGCGGTCGAGCGCACGATCTCGCACATTCAGATTGCGTTAGGAATATCTTAACTACACCTTAGCATTCCAATTACTAAGTATGTTACACTTAGTCGAACTGTTCGTAAGACGAATATGTCACTCAGGATTCCTGGAAGAGAAGCGGGAAGAATAGTTGCGATCCTAACACTGGTCTTCGTGATGATCCTGTCACCAGCTGCGGGGTCAATATCACTCGCTGGGACTGCCTCGGCAGCATCCGCGGACGATCCGGTTCACTCGGTTGACCTCGGCGAAGTCAAGCGAGCGGGGACTGGCGCGACGGGGGTTGAAGCCCTCTCCCCGCTGCGAGACACGGTGGCTCAGACGGCGTCACCGGGTGTCTCGTTCAGTGAGAAGGACATCGACGGGATCAGCGTAGGCAACCCCACATCGATCGAGTTCGGGCCCGACGGCCGGCTCTACGTCGCCCAACAGTCCGGCGTAATCAAGGCGTACACGCTGAGCCGGGAGAGCGACGGGAGCTACACCGTCACGAACGCGGAGGTCATCAACGACATCCGCAGCGACATCCCGAACCACAACGACGACGGGACCGACGCGCCGAACGTCGACGACCGGCAAGTGACCGGTATCCACCTCGCGGGAACGGCCGACGACCCAGTGCTGTACGCCACGTCCAGCGACCCGCGCAGTGGCGGGGGCAGCGGCGAGGCCGACACCGACCTCGACACGAACTCAGGAATCATCTCGAAGATCACGTGGGCCGCCGACTCATCACGAGAGCATACCATCCTCGTGCGCGGCCTGCCACGCTCACGGGAGAAGCACTCAACGAACGGCCTCCAACTCGACGAGTCCACGAACACGCTCTACATCGCGCAGGGTGGCCACACGAGCCGAGGAGCGCCCTCGCCGGAGTTCGACGAGGCGATCGAGTACGCCCTCTCGAGCGCCATCCTGACCGTGGACCTCGACCAGATCGACGGCATGTCCGAGGGGACGAACGTCAACGGCGTTCCGGTGAAGTACGATCTGCCGACCCTCGGAAACACCACCGAACCGTTCGGCGGGCAGGACGGCGCGAACATGGCGAAGATCGTCGTCGACGGCCCAGTACAGGTGTACTCTCCGGGGTGGCGGAACCCCTACGACGTCGAGTTGACTCAAGACGGCAATCTGTACACCGTCGACAACGGCGGCGCGGCCGGTTGGGGCGGTCCACCGATCAACGAGGGCCCCGACGGCGTCTGTACGCACGAGTTCAACGACCCGAACAACGCCGAGGACGACAACTCGATGCAGTACATCAGCGGCGAGGGCTACTACGGCGGGCACCCGAACCCGACGCGCGGCAACCCGGACGGCGCCGCGACGGACGTGCAGAACAACATCGACTACTCGCCGGCAGTTCCCTCGGCCAACCCGGTCGAGTGTGACTACCTCGCCCCCTCGGAGACCACCGGCCAGGTGAACCCGGGCGACGGCGAGCGCGGGAGCATGTACGTCTTCGGGGCTTCGACGAACGGCCTCGCCGAGTACACGGCGTCGAACTTCGACGGCGTCATGCAGGGCGACATCCTCGCTGCCAGTTACGACGGGAGCGTCTACCGCGTCCAGCGGAGCACCGACGGGACGGAGGCCACGGCGGTCGACTCAATCGCCTCCGGCTTCGGGAGCATTCCGCTCGACGTCGAGACAGTCGGCGACAGCGGGCAGTTCCCGGGCACCGTCTGGGCAGTGACGTACGCCGACGACGGCGTCCACGTCTTCGAGCCCTCGGACTACGGCGGCTCGGGCGGGGGGAACACCACCTGCGACACGAGCGACCCCGACGGCGACGCCGACGGTGACGGCTACACCAACGCCGACGAGCAGGCGGCTGGGACCGACCCGTGCAACGCCGCCTCACAGCCCGAGGACTTCGACGACGACGGCGTCTCCGATGTCACGGACACCGACGACGACGGCGACGGTATTCCGGACACCGAGGACCCGTTCGCGCTCGATGCGGACAACGGGCTCTCGAACAGTCTGCCCCAGACGTTGGACTTCGAGGGACAGGGCAATGACCCCCTCGACCCCGGCGTCGGGTTCACCGGCCTGATGACGAACGGTCAGGACGACTACGCGGACCTCGTCGGGCAGACCGAGGTCGGTGCGGCAGCGGGCGTGCTCACACTGACCTGGGACACGGGGAGTGCGTACCAGGGGACGAGCACTCAAAAGAACGCGTTCCAGTTCGGCACGACGACACCGGACGAGCCGTTCGTCCTGCACGCACAGATCAATGACGGGTTCAGCGGGAACGTCCCCGAGGAGTTCCACAACTATGGGTTCTACGTGGGTGACGGCACTCAGGGCGACTACGCGAAGCTCGTCATCGGCGCCCGAGGTGCGGACGACGCCACTGGCGAGGTCGAGCAGGCAATCGAGACCGACGACTCTGCGGAAAGCGTCAAGATACCCGATTCGAGCGTCGTCGGCGGCACCGTTGATCTCTACATGACGGTCGACCCGACGACGGACTCGACGCCGAACGACGGGAGCATCGACTACGCGGTCACCTTCGAGTACGCTGTTGACGGCGGCCAGCGGACAGAGGTCGGGAGCGGACCGTACGCACTCCCGGCGTCGTGGTTCAGCGACCAGGACCAGGGGGCCGCGGTCGGCCTAATCGGCACTGCGACCGGCGGTAGCGTCGACGAGTTCGACGGCACCTACGAGCTGCTCGAGGCGTACACCGTCTCGGACGGCTCGAACAGCGCCCCGACGATCGACCCCATCAGCGACCAGTCGGCCGTCGAGGGCGATACCCGGACAGTCGACGTGACGGCATCGGATGCGGACAGCGACGACACTCCGTCGCTGTCGCTGACCCAGTCGCCGAACTTCGTGACGCTCACGAACACCGGCGACGGCACGGGCACGATCGAGATCACGCCCGGGTCGGGCGCCGCGGCGAACTCGCCGTACACCGTGACGGTCCAGGCCGACGACGGTACCGACACGGCTACCGAGTCGTTCCAAGTGACCGTCGAGGACGGCGGCGACACGGTCACTGACGGAACTGTCGAGTACCGCGTCAACGTCGGCGGACCCGAGCTGTCGGGGTCGCCGTCATGGACACAGGATGCCGAGGGATCCTCGAGCCAGTACATCCAGACCACCGAGGACATCGGGTTCTCCAACTTCGGCGACAGCATTACGCAGAGATCGAGCAACGTCTCCGACGATGTCCCGCTTGAACTCTACAAGACGGCGAAGTACGTCCAGAGCGAGAATCAGGGCGACGGCACCGAGATGGACTGGGAGTTCCCGGTGCAGCAGGGCGCGACCTACGAGGTCCGCCTCTACTTCGCCGAGCCCTACTTCGGCTCCAGCGAGGCGCCCGCCGGTGAAGGGCAGCGACAGTTCGACGTGGCTGTCGAAGGCGAGACCCGGCTGGAGAACTACGACATCTACGCGGACGTCGGGTTCGGCACCGGCACCCTGAAGACGTTCACTGTCACGCCGAGCGACGGGACCCTCGACGTCGACCTCATCGACGGGGCCGCCAACAACCCCATCATCAACGGTATCGAGATCGTCACGACAGAGGACGCCCCCAGCGAAGCGAATCCCGAAGCGAGCGTCGCCATCACTCCGAACGGCGGGGTCGACGCGAGCACGTTCAGCAACGACGGGTTCCGAGTCCAGAACACCGGCGACGTGGAGATCACGTCGGTCTCGATCGACACGGAGACGACGATCCTGCCGGACCTCGTCTACGACCCGGCCGGCACCGCCGGCGACGGCGGCGACAAGAGCTTCCAGCTCGGCTCCGGCTCCGACGACGTCGGTGTCGTCTCGACGACGGACGCCGACCTGTTCGACAAGCCCAAGGATGGATCGAGCAGCGAGGACGGCTACCAGCGGCTGACCGTCGAGTTCGACGACTTCCAGCCCGGCGAGACGCTGCTGTTCGGCTCGGACGGTGACCCGACCAGTATCAAAGATGCTGGGAGTGACCAACAGACCGAGGCTGGCCCGGTTTCCGGCGCGGAACTGGTGGGCGCGACCGTCACGGTCGAGTTCGCGGACGGCACCACCGAGACGGTTCGGACGTTCGGCGACGGGAGCGCGGGCGGTTCCGAGGTCGTTAGCTCGGCCGACCAGTCCGTTCAGCCGACGCTGGGGCTCCAGAACCAGGACGTCTCGCTCGACGCGAACGCACTCGACGCCCGCCACAGCGCGGCGACGGTCTCCGACGCGACGCAGACCGTCACGGTGAGCGGGCCCGCGGGCGCGACGGTCCAGGTCATGCAGGCCGAAACCGAACTGAACCTCGTCGACGTGCCCGACTACGACGGGTCGCCCGGCTACGAGGTTGAGGAATTCGAGGGCAACAACTTCGTCGGCGTTACCTACGACACGGTCACGCTGGACTCGAACGGCGAGGCGACGCTGCAGGTCGACGTGCCCTCGGAGAACCTGCTGTACGTGATGGCCACCGTGCAGAACGCCGACGGATCGACGGGCGCACCCTCGAACGTCGTCGTGCTCGAACAGGCCGACGATACCGGTGACGCCATCGGTGGGACTGTCGAGTACCGCGTCAACGTCGGCGGGCCGACGGTGTCCGCGACCGGCAGCGGTCCCGACTGGTCGGCGGACCAGGACGGCGCGCCGAGCCAGTACCTTGTCACGACGGACACGTCCTTCTCGCAGTACGGCGGTGCGGTCACGGCGAAGGCGTCCGACGTGCCCGGGTACGTGCCGCTCAACGTGTACAACACCGCGCGGTTCGTCGACACCGGTGGTCAGCAGACGTCACAGTCGATGGACTGGGAGTTCCCGGTGCAGCAGGGCGCGACCTACGAGGTCCGCCTCTACTTCGCCGAGCCCTACTTCGGTGGGAGCGGTCCCGCCGGCGAGGGCCAGCGGGAGTTCGACGTGGCGATCGAGGACCAGACCGAACTCGAAGACTACGACATCTACGCCGACGTCGGCTTCGGCACCGGCACGATCCAGACGTTCACGGTGACGCCGAGCGACGACACGCTCGACGTCGACCTGATCGACGGGGCCGCCGACAACCCGATCGTCAACGGCGTCGAGGTCGTCAAGACGAGCGACGCGCCCGGCGACGGGAACACGGTGCCGACGATCAACACCATCGACGACCGGACGGCCGTCGAAGGTGTGACGAGCACGGTCGACGTGACGACCTCCGACGACGACGGTGACACGCCGTCGCTGTCGCTCACCCAGTCGCCCGGCTTCGTGACCCTCACCGACGTCGGTGACGGCACGGGCACGATCGAGATCACGCCCGGATCGGCTGCGGCCGCGAACTCGCCGTACACCGTGATGGTCCAAACCGACGACGGCACCGACACGGCCACCGAGTCGTTCCAGGTGACCGTCGAGGAGGCAGCGGCGAGCGCGTCGGCTTCGATCAACCCGGACGGCGGGGTGGACGCGACCACTTTCGCCAACGACGCCTACCAGATCGAGAACACCGGCAACGTCGAGATCACGTCGGTCTCGATCGACACGGAGACGACAATCCTGCCGGATCTCGTCTACGACCCGTTCGGCACCGCCGGTGACGGCGGCGACAAGAGCTTCGCGCCCGGCGCGAACTCGGACACCGTCGGCGTGGTCTCGACGGACGACGCCGACCTGTTCGACAAGCAGAAGAACGACGCCGGCGGCGACGACGGCTACCAGCGGCTGACTGTCGAGTTCGACGACTTCCAGCCCGGCGAGACGCTGACGTTCGGGTCGGACGGCGATCCGACCAGCATCAAGGGCGCTGCCAACGACGTCCAGAACACGCTCGCTGGCCCGGTCTCCGGTGCGGAACTCGCGGGCGCGACCGTTACGGTCGAGTTCGCCGACGGGACGAGCAAGACTGTTCGGACGTTCGGCGACGGCAGCGCCGGCGGTTCCGCCGTCGTCTCCACGGCCGACCAGACCGCCCCCACACCGACGCTCGGCGTCCAGGACGTCTCGCTCGACGACGGCGCGCTCGACGCCCGCCACTCGGCTGCGTACGTCGACGAGGCGGACCAGACGCTCACGGTGAGCGGACCCGCGGGCGCGACGGTCCGGGTTATGCAGGCGGACACCGAGCTGAACCTGGAAGGCGTGCCCACCTACGACGGGACGCCCGGCTACAACATCGAGGAGTTCGAGGGGAACAACTTCCGCTCGGTCTCCTACCAGACGATCACGCTGGACTCGAACGGTGAGGCGACGGTCGACGTCACTCTGCCCGACGATCCAGAGCAGCCCGTCTACTTCATGACCGCAGTCGAGAACGCCGACGGCTCGACGGGCACACCCTCGAACGTCGTCGTGCTGCAGAACGACCCGAGCCAGGTCGATCAGGGACCGCCGACGCTCCCCGGCTTCGAAAACGCCCCGACCGACCCGGACGGCGACGGCGTCTACGAGGACGTCAACGGCGACGGCGACGTGAACGTCGGCGACGTCCAGGCGCTGTTCGCCAACGACGACGGGCCAGTCGTCCAGAACAACACCGCCGCGTTCGACGTAAACGGCGACGGCGCGGTGAACGTCGGCGACGTCCAGGCGCTGTTCGCCGAGACCAGCGACGGGGGGGCCTGATCAGTCCCCGCACCAGCCGCCGGTCGCGACGCCACTCCAGAGGCCACCCGGACTCGGTGGACCGGCGGCACCCCGCGAACGCGACGAAAGAACACGGAACGAAACACCGACCCACACAACACTGATGCACTCGCTAACGAACCTCACACGAACGCAGGCGTTGAGCCTGCTCCTCGCGGTGGTCGTCGCCCTACCGGCAACGGCCGGCGTCGCCACCGCGGCAACGACGACGGACCTGACAGTATCGATCGACGACGACAGCACCATCGCTCCCGGCGAGACCACGACCGTCGCGGTCGCGGTCACGGACGTCGACGGCGGCGTCGGCGCTGCCGAACTGGGGGTGTCGCTCGACGACGACAGCGTGGCGGAGATCACCGACGTCTCCGTGCTGAACGACCCCGGACTCACGGACAATGCAATCTCGGGGGACGGGACGTCCGCGGACTTCAACTACGGGCTCGCGAACACCTCCGACACCGGCGAGGTTACCATCATCGAGGTGACCGTCGAGGCCATCGGGGCGGGCTCGACGACCATCGACATCGTCCAGAACAGCCAGACCGAGAACCTCGTCGTCTTCGACGAGGGGGGAGCGGGCTACACGCTCGATAACATCGGGAGCGCAACCCTGACCGTCGAGGAACAGAACACGCCGCCGACGGCCGACGCCGGCGCCGACCAGACCATCGACACGGGTGACAGCGTCCAACTCGACGCGACCGGATCCAGCGATCCCGACGATGGCGACCTGACGTACGACTGGACCCAGACCGACGGAACGGACGTCGCGCTGAGCGGCGCCGATACCGCGCAGCCGACGTTCACGGCGCCGAGCGTCGGCGCCGAGACGACGCTCGAGTTCGAGGTCGAGGTCTCCGACGGCACCGCCACCGACACCGACTCGGTGAGCGTGACCGTCCAGCCGCCCGGCGCTGCCGTCTTCGACGTGTCGGCTCTGCAGGCACCAGGAAGCGCCACCCAGGGCGACGCGATCGACGTTTCGGCCGACATCGAGAACACCGGCGGACAGACCGCGACCCAGGCCGTCGAGTTCCGCGTCGATGCCGACGGTGACGACTCGATCGCCGACGAGGACGCGGTCGTCTCGCAGGACCTCGAACTCGCTCCCGACGAGTCGACGACCGTGACGTTCGAGGACGTCGACACGAGCGGCCTCCCGACCGGGACGCTCACCCACGGGATCGCGACGGCCGACGACACCGCAACGGCGTCGATAACCGTCGAGGCACCGCCGGACCCCGGTCCCGGCGCGTCGACGGCAGTGTCGCTGTCGCCGGAGGAGGACCTCGTCGCGGTGAACGGTACGACGACCTTCGACGTGGTCGTGCAAGACGCCGACGGCGGCGTGGGGGCCTACAGCATGACGCTCTCGGTCGCGGGCGAAGCCGCCACGATCGAGAACGTCTCGGTCGACGAGAGCGCGCTCTCGGACGTCGCAGTCTCCGCCGACGGGACCTCCGCGACCGTCGACGCCGCACTTCTCGATACCGAGCAGAGCGGCTCCGTCACCGTCGCGACCGTCACGGTCGCGGGCGTGGCCGACGGCGAGGCGGAGGTCGGCCTCGACGTGGCCAGCCTCGGGACCGAGTCGGGTGACGCGTACGAGGTCACCGCCGAGACCGGCGCGGCGCTCACCGTCTCCGAACTCGTGGTCGGGAGTTCCGAGCAGCCCGCGCTGGACCCCGACGGCGACGACATCTACGAGGACGTCAACGGCGACGGGAACGTCACGGTCGTCGACGTCCAACTGCTGTTCGCCGAGCGAAACGGCGCGACCGTCCAGGAGTCGCCCGCGGCGTTCGACTTCAACGGCGACGGCGAGTTCGACATCCTGGACGTCCAATCGCTCTACTTCGGGGAGGTCGCCCCGTCGGGATGAGCGCCACGAACACCCGGTCCCGCATCCGCGCCGCAGCGTGCACACTCGTGGTTGCGTCCCTGCTTGCGTCGGCCGCCGGGGTCGCGGCAGCCGCCGGCACCACGGACGTCGGCGTAACGGCCGCGCGCGCCCAACTCCCGTCGGGGGAGACGACGACCGTCGACGTCGTCGTCGAGACCGCCGCCGGCGGCGTCGGGGCGCTCAACGCCACGGTCGCGCTGTCGAATCCGGACGTCGCGTCGGTCGAGCGCGCGACGCTCCACGGCGATCCCGGCCTCGAGCGGACCGTCGACCGTGATGACGGTGTCGGGCTGAGTGCCGCGCTCGCCGACACCGACGACGAGGGGTCGGTCGCCGTCGCGACGGTCGTTCTCCGTGGGGAGAACCCCGGGCGAACCGAACTCGACGTGACGATCAACGCGCTCGGCGACGAGGACGGGCGATCGTACACGGTCGGAACGGTCGAACGGCCGACGCTCACCGTCGTCGGAGACGCCGCCGCGGGATCGGGCGGGCGGTCGGCGGCGCCGACGGCCGGTACCGCGACGGCGACGCCGGAGGCGGGTGAGGGGGACGTGACCCATCGCAGCGCGAGTGACGGACCCGGAGGCGCAGAGACCGAAACCCCGACCCCTGCCGGCAGCGGCGGAACCGCAGGCGCCGCAGACCAGGAGGCGTCGGCCGGCTCGGCGCCCGACGACCGCGTCGTGGAGGCGTTCGGGAACCCGGCGTCCGTACTCTCGGGGCCGGTGGGCGTGATCGGCGCCCTCGTCGTCGCTGTCGCGTTCGCCCGTCGCGTGTTCCGGTAGCGCCCCGCGAGTCACGTCGTCACGAGCGCGGGGGCCGCCGCTCGCCGGCCCCGTTTCCGACTCGGTCGATCCTGAACAGGTGCCTTACGCCGACGGTTATGAGGCCGATACGCCGCGGTATGAGGGATGTAACTATACCCACGAGCGGCTACGTGAGAGTATGGTTGGGTTGTCAGACCAGGACATGGAGCGGATACGGGAGTTCAACGAGACGCCGTGGTACGCGAAGACTCCGGATATACTGGTCCCGACGGACGGCGGCGAGGAGTCGTCACAAGCCGAACCTTCCGACTGACGGGGCGCTGGTGGGCGCCCGATCCGGGCGGGAATAATCCGGTTCCTACGATGGCTCTTGGTGGGGCATACGCGATCGAGAAACGGCTCGCTTCCGTGGCGCGAGGGGCCTACAGGCCGGTTCCGTCCCGTCGCTGGAGCATGATCTCCCCGTCGCGGCAGACCGTCACGCGGTAGCCGTGGTAGTTGAACGAGACGCGGTCGCCGCCGTCGCCGGAGTGGTCCGGACCGAACAGTCGGTCCAGTGCATCGGCGTCGATGACGTCGCTCAGCGGGGGCAGTTCGGTCGGGCCGGACTCCGAGACCTCCGCGACAGCCAGAACGACGTCGGTGGCGAGGCCCGCTCCCGGGTCGTCGGCGTGGAACACTCGGACCCCGTCGTCCCCCCGCTCCACGACGTCGGATAGGTCGGCTGTGCGTTGGGCTCTTTCTGACATTGCCGGCATTTGTGATGCGGATATTATAAAACCTTCTTTGTCCGGCCGGAATCTCCGAACTGCACTACGTCACAGAACCGAACCGTGAACCGGTCGAAACGGCCGTATCCAACGGTCCGTCGTCCGTCGGGTCGTACGCCCCGTTCATCTGTCATACGAGTAATACGATCCCGGATCGAGACTCGTCACGCGCCGCGGGCCGGGTGGCGACGCGATGGGGAGCCGTCCACGACACCGGATCACCCGCGGCCGCGGCGACGGAATGCGGGGTCACGAACCGTTACTGTTCGATTTCGTATCAGTAGCTCCGGCGGCCGAATCAGCCTTTCGAACCGTTCAAACCGGATTCGTTCGGGTCATGATTCCTTCTTTAGGCTGAATCATTATTTGCCGTACGTTTCTCGCACGACAACCGCCAACCCGATCACTCGGCCACACGGTACCCCGTGTCAGTCGACCAACCCCTCGGCTTCGATCCGCTGCCAGAGCCGCCGACCGCGGTCAGTCAGTCCGTAGATCCGGCCCTTCTTCCTGTGATTCGACACCAGAAGCTCGACCAGCGACCGGTCGCGAAGCGCCCGGAGCGCCCTGGAGACGTGCGTGATCGGAAGCTCCGTCTCGGACGCGATGCTCGACGGGATCGTTGGTCCCGTCGAGAGCGTTTCGAGCACCGCGATCCGGTATTTGGAGCTGATGACGAACCCGATCACGTCCCACTCGTCAGCGTCGTTCGCCCGGTTTGACATCGTTGGAGTCAGTTACAGGAGGAGCCCCGCGTTGATATACGAGTCGATGTTTCACGCCTCGCGGGTCGGCACCGCCCGAATCCGGACGAACTCGAGCAACCGCCCGACGGAGTCGGGTAAGCGGTGCTTACTGACCGGAGGGCGACGGCCGCGGGAGCCTCGGATCGGCTTCCGTGGGTGGGAGCCTCGGCACGCCGCCGACTGCCGGCGGCCGGCGCACCACCAAGGGTCCAGCACGGGCGAGCGCCCCCCGACGCCGTCGCGCGCGCGGGATGTGGGTCATCGGTGTCGCTAACCGCGGAGTCGTACGCACTATTCGACACCTAACAAAGACTGGGGAGGGGAAACGTGGAGTAGCACCAGCACGGGACCGACCCCCTCGCACACCGGAGCCACCCAGATGTCAAACGTATCCGACGAAGAACTCAACCAGGACACGCTATTCAGCCTCCTCAGCAACCCACGCCGGCGGTTCGTCCTGCAGTACCTCAACAGGGTCGAGAATCCGGTCACGCTACAGGACCTCTCCGTGGAAGCCGCCGCCTGGGAGAACGAAACCGAACCCGAGAACCTCACCGATCAACAACGGAAACGCGTCCAGGTCTCGCTGTACCAGACGCACGTGCCGGCGCTCGAGGACGCCGGGATCATCGAGTACGACAGCGAGAGTGGCGAGATCGTGCTCACCGACCGGGCGGACGACCTCAACGTCTACCTCCACGGCGACATCGAGGAGGAGACACGGCCCTGGGAGGTCTACTACCTCGCGTTCGCGGCCGTCGGCGTCGCCGTCTACGCGGCGAGTACGCTGCTCGTCGGCGTCGGCGAGCTCCCGCTGACGGTGATCGGCCTCGTGTGGATCGCCGGACTGGCCGGGTTGGCGTTGCTCCACTACACGGAGGTTCGGTAACACGCCCGTCGCCGCGGGGTGGGTCCGGCCGAGCGCCGCCTGCGCTCCGGGGCGGCCTGCGGAGACGTTATGCATCGGGTTCGACGAGTATGGAACGGCTACCCCGGTCGGTGCCCACGTACTGCTCGGGGGAAGGAGGGCCGTGCGCACCCTGGCCCGCCACCGCAGGTGTGGATCGGCACACGGCGCGCTGGTAGCAGGGTATTACGTTTGTAAATGTGTAATGGTATCGTCGGAGCACCCCCCACGGATCCGTCCCGGGGCGGTACGCCGTCGAACGGCGGCCCGTTCCGGCGTCGGGAAACGCCCCGCCTACGTCGGCGCCGGGACTCGATACAGGGCGTATAACAATACGTGTGAGGGCTATATACACTCTTGCGCCGGAGGATCCCCCCTGCCAATCACACCGGCGCACTCCCCACCCCCCGGGGTATCGTTCCCCGGCACATCGCCTTTCTGCGGCCGTTAGCGTGGTATCGTGTCCGAAGCCGCCGCTGTCCGACCGCCACGGCCGAGAGCAGTTTCCGTAACCCGGCGAACACGCCGCGACGGCGTGTCGGCCGGCTGGACCGGGACGGTGTCGACACCTACCGGTGGCGTTCGAGGAGACAGACGTCCTCCGGATGCACGACGACGAACGCCTCCTCGCGGAGTCGCTCCTCGTCCTCGGGGAGGTAGATCAGGTGGTCAGTGTCCCCGGCTTGGATCCGTTCCCAGTCGTCGATGTGGTAGCCGAACCCCCGGTTGACCTCGGGATCGATCGGCGCCCGGCGTGCTCCCTCGGCGGCCGCATCGCGCGTCACCGCCCCGCCCTCGGCCGTGAGTCGGGTCGGCGGCGACCCCACACACCGCGAGCGACGTCGACGGCGGCAGGGCCGTCGCGTCCGCGGCCGAGCTCACTCTGTCTCCCACTCCCCCCGTGGTAGCGTCCCGTTTCTCGCCTGCGGCCTGCGTCGGACCCGATCTCCATGCTCGGTAGGACGTTCCTAACGGAAAAAACCGTTCTGACCAGTCTGCGACGTTTCGGCGTCACATGGGGCACGAACGACGACGGGACACCGTCCGGTTAGTTACCGAATGTGAGCCGTTCGTGGTCCGGGAGGCGGCGGGACGAGCGTCCCCCGCAGGTCGACAGAGTATGGCATAATTAATACTGATAGGTCGAAACGGCGGCTCGGATGGGGTTGCTTACGCCGCGGGACCGCCGGGAGCGGACCGTGGTACGGTAGGCTTACACGCGATTTCGAGGTCCAGGTCGTCACGGAAACGGCGCTCGGCAGGACCGTGACCCACCCGCGAGCGGGACGGCACCGTTTCGAGCGGCGGAACCGGTGCGGCCGTCAGTCCGGATCCGACGCGGGCGACGCCTGCGTCGTGTACCAGTGGAGCCCCGAACAGACGCCGACCGCGAGAACGATCCCCCCGAGAAGCGGTCGTGGCCCGACGGCCCCCCCGAGCGCGCCGGCGACATCGAGGGCCAACAGCCCCGCCCCGAGAGCAGAGATCGCGAGGTAGTACTGCGCCCACCGGTCGTCGTGCTCGACGTCGGCGTCGTCCCCGGGCAGGTGGTCCAGAAACGACTCCGTGTGTTCTGTCGCCTCGATCGTCCCCCGGTCGTCGTCGAACGCGACGGCTCCCGACTCGTCCATTCGCGGGAGGTGGCACTGGTAGAGGCCGACGTAGAGTCGCTTCCGCTCCTGTGAGGTGATCTGCGGCTCCGGTTTGTCGTTCTCGATGGCCGCCAGCCGCTCGGCCATCTCCCCGAGCGTCGCGCGGCCGTCGGCGTCGTCGAGATGCTTCAGTACTCGTCGACGGCGCTCGTTCCGGAGGATGTCGAAGACCACTCCCTGCGGGACGACCCCGTTCTCGGAGCCGGGTGCGGCGTCCTCGGGCGGCTGCTCTGTCTCCTCGGAAGGTCGTTGACTCGAAGAGACTCCGTCCTCCCGTGTCGCTGGCCCCGCGTCGGTGCCCCCAGTCCGTCCGATGGAGTCGGATGTCATAGCCAAAAAGTACTTCAGTAGTGTATCACTTAACATTTTGCACTGACACAAATAGTATATAAGCATTCGATTAATTCCCGCGGAGCCTTCGGAATCGGTACGTTTCAGCCCCAGTCAACGGTGTTCATGGTATTCCGACGCCGGCGGTCGTTCGGAGGGAGTACACTCGCGAGGTGAGCGTGCGGCTCCGTCGACATCGGGCGAAGCGTCGGCCAGCGAACCGGGTCCGGCACCACAAGCCATCGCCGGCGATCCTACACATCGGGTCCGGCGTCGGCGACGACGCCCGCGATCGGCCGCAGCGTCGTCCCCGGGAGGTCCGTCGGCTCCCGCCAGGCGTAGTCGACGATCCCCTCAGCGGGGTCGGGGTCGGGGTCCGACTCGAGCGTCGCCTCGAACACTGTGTAGACCGTCGCTACGGGTCGAGTGGCGTGGTCGTAGAGACACGACCCGACCGCCGGACCGACCCGCGACTGACACCGGAGTTCCTCGACGAGTTCCCGTCCGAGACACTCCCGCTCGGACTCGCCGCGTTCGACGCCGCCGCCGGGGAGGCTCCAGAACGGCGGCCCGTCGGTCCGAGCTTCCTTGATCAAGAGCACGCGCCCGCCCGACGTGACGAGCGCCTTCGCCCCACGCCTGAGCCCGCGGCTCTCGCCGACGACGCCGGCGGGTGCCGAGGCGCGTTCCCCCCGACCCGGGTCGGCGGAGCGCGCGGGTGCTTCGGGCGCGGATGCTGGTGTGTGATCGCGCATTGGCGGTCCCGACGGCGTGGGTGGGTATTATTATTCGGCGCGTACGGTCGGTTGCCACTGTCTACTGTGGGGTCGTCGCCCGCCGACGCGTCCGCACCGGTCGGGTGGACACCAGAATCCCCCGTGTTGGCGCCGGTCCCGTCGGCGCCGCGCGGCACAAGAGCTATGAGGTCGGGTCCGGTCGGTGGAACCGATGAAGGCAGTCGTGCTGGCGGCCGGAACCGGCCGGCGGCTGTGGCCGCTCACCGAGAACCGGCCGAAGCCCATGATCCCGGCGGTCAACCGCCCGATCCTCGAACACGTGCTCGAAGCGCTCGAAGCCGCGGGCGTGGACGAGGTACTGCTCGTCGTGGGCGCCAACCGCCAGCGCGTTCAGAGCTACTTCGGCAACGGTCGAGAGTGGGCGTTCGACGTCTCGTACGTCGTCCAGGAGCGACAGCTCGGCACCGGCCACGCCCTCCTCCAGGCCGAGGCGGTGATCGGGGAGTCGTTTCTCGCCCTGAACGGCGACCGGATCATCGACGCGGAGCTGATCGAACGCGTCCGTGACCGCCACCGGGAGACGAACGAGCCGGTGGTGAGCGTCACCCGGGTTCCGGAACCGAGCCGGTACGGCGTCGTCGACCTCGACGGAACGGAGCTGCGCGCCATCGACGAGAAGCCGCCGCCGGGTCGCACCACCTCGAAGTTCATCAACGCCGGCGTCTACGGGTTCGCACCGGACGTCTTCGCCGCGATCCGGAACACCGAGACCCGAGGGGAGCGCGCCCTGACCGACACCCTCTCGGAGCTGCTGGCGGACCGCCGGCTGCAAGCGGTCACCTACCGGGGCACCTGGCTCGACGTCTCGGAGCCGTGGGACCTACTGGACATGAACGACTCGCTGATCGCCGCCGGCGACTCGGGGAGGGCCGGGTCGGCGACCGTCGATCCCACCGCCGCCGTCGCGGAGGCCACGGTCGTCGGCGACGACGTCGTGATCCACCCACAGGCGGCGGTCCTCCGCGGCGTGACGCTCGGTGACAACGTCAGCGTCGGCCCCGGCGCGATCGTGGAGAACGCGGTGGTCCTGTCGGACGTGACGCTCCGGGCGGGCGCCGTGGTGACCGACTGCATCGTGGGTGCCAACACCACTGTCGGGCCGAACACGACGGTGAAAGGTGGCACTACCGACGTCCTCCTGGAGGATCGCGTCTACCACGGGGTCACCTTCGGCGGGCTGTTCGGCGACAACGTCGAGATCGGCGCCAACGTCGCCGTCCAGCCCGGAACCGTCGTCGGTAACGGCGCCACGGTCGGCGACGGCACGCACGTCTCCGGGCGGATCGACGACGGGACGGCGGTCAGACGCGGGTGAACGACCCGCCGTCGGCCCGTCGGCACCGCCGCTCCGCGGCCACCCCCGACGCCGAAAGCCACGTATAAACCCCACCTACGCTGTCCATTACTATCCGTCTCATCGCGGCAGTATCGGTGGGATTATGTGTGGAATTGCCGGCTATATCGGGACGGAACCTGCGGGCGAGATGGTCCACGAGGGGCTGAAGAACCTCGAATACCGGGGGTACGACTCGGCCGGGATCGCTCTCGCCGCGGACTCGCTTGCGGTCCGGAAGACCGAGGGCAGGGTCACCGACCTCCCCGTCCCCTCGCGGGCGGACGTCGGCTGTGGGATCGGCCACACCCGCTGGAGCACCCACGGGGAGCCGACCGAGGCGAACGCCCACCCGCACACGGACTGTACCGGCGAGATCGCCGTCGTCCACAACGGGATCGTGGAGAACTACGACGACCTCCGGGCCGAACTCCGGGACCGCCACGTCTTCGAGAGCCAAACCGACACCGAGGTCATCCCGCATCTCGTCGAGGACGGCCTCGCGGAGGGGGTGTCGCTGCTCGCCGCCGTCCGGCGGGCGACCGAACGGCTCGAAGGGAGCTACGCGGTCGCGGTCACCGCAAGCGGCCACGAGGGAATCGTGGTCGCGCGGCAGGACAGTCCGTTGCTCGTGGGCCACGCCGACGACGCCACGTTCGTCGGCAGCGACGCCACGGCGTTCATCCAGCACACCGACCGCGTCACGTACCTCCGGTCCGGCGACGTCGCCCGGGTGACCGCCGGCGGGCTCGAGGTCTACAACGGCGGCGCGCGCGTCACCCGGGAGCCGGAGACGCTCGATTGGGACGCCGACGCCGCCGGCAAGAGCGGGTACAGCCACTACATGCTCAAGGAGATCCACGAGCAGCCGCGCGCGCTCCGGCAGGCGATCTCCGGGCGGATCGACGAACTCGCCACCGGCGTCGACCTCGACATCGGATTCGCCGACGCGTTTCTCGACTCCGTCGAGGCCGTCCAGGTCGTCGCCTGTGGGACCTCATACCACGCCGGGCTGTACGCCAAGGAACTGATCGAGACGTACACTGACCTCCGCGTCAGCGTCGACATCGCCAGCGAGTACCGCCGGACCGAGGGCACCGTCCCCGAGGAGACGCTCGTGGTCGCGATCACGCAGAGCGGCGAGACCGCGGACACGCTGGCGGCGTTACGCGAGGCCGGGCGGGCCGGCGTTCGGACGCTCGCGCTGACGAACACGCTCGGGAGCACCGTCACCAGGGAGGCCGACGAGACGGTGTTCATCCGGGCGGGCCCCGAGATCGGCGTCGCCGCGACCAAAACGTTCGTCTCGCAGGTCGCGACCGCGACGCTTCTCACCGTCTACCTCGGCCAACGCCGCGGCGTGCTCTCCACGTCGGAGACGGGCGCGTTGCTCGCCGCAGCGCGCGACCTGCCGGGAGCGGTCCAGCGGGTCCTGGACCGCGAGCCGACGATCGAACGGGTCGCCGAACGGTACGCCGACGGCGAGGCGTTCTTCTACGTCGGCCGGCACGCCGGCTATCCGGTGGCGCTCGAAGGCGCGCTCAAGCTGAAGGAGATTTCGTACGACCACGCCGAGGGATTCCCGGCGGGCGAACTCAAACACGGTCCGTTGGCGCTCGTCACGCCGGAGACGCCGGTGATCGCGCTTCTCACGGCGTCGACGAACCCCGGGAAGACGATCAACAACGTCAGGGAGGTTACCTCCCGCGGCGCGCCCGTCATCGGGGTGACGAGCGACCCGAGCCACGCGTCGGCGGTCGAGACGACGATCGACGTCCCCGGGTGTGGCCCGCTCGAACCGGTGGTCGCGAACGTCGCGCTCCAGCTGTTCGCGTACCACGTGGCCGACCGGAAGGGCCGCCCCATCGACAAGCCGCGGAACTTGGCGAAGAGCGTCACCGTCGAGTGAGACGGCGACGGCTCGGGCGGGGCCGGCTCCGGGCGGCCGTGCGTGCGCGAAGTACCACGGAAAGTATATTTCCGAGTTCGTATATAGATTCGACTACTACCGATTTCCCGACGTCGGTATTCGATCGCTCGTCACGTTCCTATCGGACCGCCCTTCGAATCGTGTTCGCGGATAGCAACGACCCATCGTCTCAAACGTTGTTTATTTCGTGTATATTTTCGAATCTGATACGTCGTCCCAAGGTCGAACTCGGGAGCGGCGGGCGGGTGGCCCGATCGGCCGACCTCACTCGATCGTGAACAGTTCCGTGTCCGCCGGAACCTCGAACAGCCCGAGCCGGACCCCGGCGTCGAGCCACCCGTAGCCGTACGAGAACGCCGCGAGCGCGTTCACCGGGTCGTCGTGCTCGCGGAAGTGGCGGCCGTCCTCGAGGTACGACGTCGCCATCTCGGCCACCTCGTCGGCCGTCCGTCCAAGCGGCGTCGCCGCCGGGACCGCCACCTCCGCGGCCGCCAGCGCGTCGGCGAGCATCCCCTCGTATCGGTCGGTCTTTTCGTGGAGTTCCGCGGGCATACCCGCCCTCGGCGGGCCGAGCGTAAATACGCTGCCCGGTCCCGTCCGCCGCGGTCGGGCGGGGCGGGGTCGCGCACGACAGCGGAACCTAAAAGGACGCGTCCACCGAAGAGAGAAGTATGACGGCAGACCCCGACGAGGTCGTCGACCACCGACCGCTCATCGTCACCGGCTCGGGGATCGCGGGCCTGTCAGCCGCGATCTACGCCGGGCGCTCGAACAACGACCCGCTCGTCTTCGAGGGCGACGAGCCGGGCGGCCAGCTCACGCTCACCACCGAGGTCGACAACTACCCCGGGTTCCACGAGGGGATCTCGGGGCCGGAGCTCATCCAGCAGATGAAGACCCAGGCCGAACGGTTCGGTGCGGAGATCCGAAACGGGGTCGTCGCGGACGTCGCGGCCGAGGAGCGCCCGTTCACCGTCCGGCTGAAGAACGGCGACGTCTACACCGCCGACGCGGTCATCGCCGCCTCCGGCGCGTCGGCGCGGACGCTCGGGATCCCCGGCGAGGAGGAGCTGATGGGCTACGGCCTCTCGACGTGTGCGACCTGCGACGGCGCCTTCTTCCGCGACGAGAAGATCCTGGTCGTCGGCGGGGGCGACGCCGCGATGGAGGAGGCGAACTTCCTCACCAAGTTCGCGTCGACGGTGTACATCGCCCACCGTCGCGAGGAGTTCCGCGCGGAGGACTACTGGATCGATCGCACGATGGAGAAGGTCGACGACGGCGAGATCGAGATCATGCGCAACACCGAGGTGACCGAACTCCACGGCAGCAGGGAGGAGGGACTCGACCACGTCACGCTGGTCTCCCACCCCGAGGGCTACCCAACCGACAAACTCGACGATCCCGACACCGAGACCGTCGAGTTCGACGCGGGGGCGGTGTTCTACGCCATCGGTCACACCCCGAACACCGAGTATCTGGAGGGCACCGGCGTCGAACTCGACGACGCGGGATACCTCCACACGAAGGGCGGCACCGGCGGCAACCAGACCGCCACCGACGTCGACGGCATCTTCGGCGCCGGCGACGTGGTCGACTTCCACTACCAGCAGGCGGCGACCGCCGGCGGGATGGGCGTGAAAGCCGCACTCGACGCCGACGACTACTTGGAGGAACTGGAGCGCTCGGCGAGGGCCGAAGCCGGCGGCGACATCGCGACCGCCGAGAGCGACGACTGATCGTCCCCCGGGCCGCCCCGTCCGACAGAAAAAGACCATCCGTGCTCCCCCAGCCGATTTAGCCCCTCGTCCGGCCTACGTACTGCTGCGGCTGAGGCTACTCGAACATGACTGACAGAGTCGCGCTCGACGAGGCGAAAGAACTGATCGCGGCTGCCGAGGCGAAGGCCGACGGGATCGACAACCCGATGGTCGTCACGGTGGCCAACGACGAGGGGAACCTGATCGCACAACACCGCATGGACGGCGCGTGGCTGGCGTCAGTGTCGATCTCCCGAAACAAGGCGTACACGTCGGCGGCGCTCGACACGCCGACCCACGAGCTCGCCGAGCCCTCCGAGCCGGGGAACTCGCTGTACGGGCTCCAGACAACCGACGAGGGTCGGATCGTGGTCTTCGGCGGCGGCTACCCGCTCGAACGCGACGGGGAGGTCGTCGGCGCGATCGGCGTCTCCGGCGGGGCCGTGGCACAGGACCGCGAGGTCGCGGAGGCGGGCGTCGACCGGTGGAACGAACTCCTCGACGGGGCGTAGCGTCGCACGCGGGGCCAGTGCCGGGCCGACCCGCGGCCCACCCGCACAGTATTTGCTCGCCGGCGTCGTACGTAACGGGGATGAACCGGGTGCTGGGGCTCCTCGCCGGACAACGGCTGGTCGCCGCGGTCGTCGTCGGAGCGCTGCTGCTGCTCGGCGCGCTTCTGTACCCGTCGCTGCCGGAGCGGATGGCGATCCACTGGAACGCGGCGGGGCAAGTGGACGGCACCGCCGCCAAGCCGGTCGCGGTCCTGTCGATGCCGGCGATCGTCGTGGTCGTGAGCGTCCTGCTCGAACTCGCGGGCAGCGACGCCGGCGATCGGATCGTCGGATCGGTCGCGATGGTGCTGTTGCTGGTCGTCCAGATCGCGGTGTTCGCGGTCAACCTCGGGGTCGACGTTCCGATCGTGGCGATCGCGATGGCGGGCGCGCTGATCGTGGTCGTACTCGCGGTCCGGTTCGAACGCCGCTCGGCCGGTGGGTAGCACCCACCGCCGCCGCCCCGCCGCGGAGAACGGAAGCGATTAGCCCCGGGCGACGCTAGCCCGATCCGTGTCACGGCTCCGCCGGACGGGCGCCGCCGTCGCCCGAAACCTCGCGACCGCGGGCGTCATCGACGAGCCGCGGCTCCACGCGACGGTCGACCTCGCGTGGCCGCGGATCGTCACCGGGTTCGCGATCATGTCCAAGCGGACCGTGGACCTGGCGCTGGTCGGGATCGTGATCGGACCGGCGGCGGTCGCGGGGCTGACGCTCGCGAACGCCTTCTGGATGGTCGCGAAGTTTCTCGCGATCGGGCTGGCCGGCGGCACCGTCTCGCTGGTGTCGCAGAACTACGGCGGCGACGACGTCGGCCGCGCGTCGACCGTCGTCCGGTTGAGCGTGCTGTTGGCGGTCGCGATCGCGGTCCCCGCGGTGGCGGTGCTCGGCGTCGCGGCCGAGCCGCTCGTCGGACTGCTGGGGCAGGACCCCGCGAGCGTCGGGTACGGCGCGACCTACCTGGCGGTGGTGGCGCCCGGGCTATTGTTCGAGTATCTGAACCTGATCGCCAGCCGGACCTACGCCGGGGTCAGCGACACCGTGACGCCGATGGTGGTTCGGGCGGGCGGGGCGGTCGCGAACATCGCGCTCTCGGCGGCGTTCGTACTCGGGCTGGACATGGGCGTCGCGGGAGCGGCGCTCGGGACGGCGCTCGCGACCGCCTTGGTGACCGTCGTGTTCGCGTGGGGGATGGCGGGCCGGAGCTACGTCCGCGGGTGGGGAGCGAGCCCCGTCCCGCTCACCCGGTCGGGGCCGTGGGTCGACGTCGGGCTCCTGAGACAGATCGCCGAGGTGTCGGCCCCGCTGGTCGCCCGCCGTGCCGCACAGGGGCTCGTGGTGTTTCCGCTGTTGGCAATCGCGGCGACGTTCGGGCCGGTCGCGGTGGCCGCGATCGGGGTGGGCCGGCAGGTACGGGCGCTGCTCGGAAGCTTCTCGTGGGGCTTCTCGATCGCGGCGTCGACGCTGGTCGGCCAGGAACTCGGCGCGGGCGCCGAGGGCGAAGCCGAGGCCTACGGCTGGGGGATCGTCCGGCTGTCGGCGCTGGTCTACGTGGTCGTCGCGGCGGTGGTGGTCGCGCTCGGCGACCCGATCGCGGGGATCTTCGTCGACGACCCCGCGAACCGCGAACTGTCCGCGCAGTTCGTCCGCGTGGCGGCGGTCAGCGTCGTCGCGCTCGGGATCGACGGGTCGATCACGGGCGCGCTCCGCGGCGCGGGCGACACCCGCGTCCCGTTCGTCGCGGCGCTGTCGGGGTTGTACCTGTTCGCGGTCCCGCTGGCGTGGGTCGGCACCGTCGTGCCCGCGGTCGGGATCGGCGGACTGCTGCTCGCGCTGCTGGCGGAGACCGCGGTGCCGATGCTGGTGAACCTCCGGCGGTTCCGATCGAACCGGTGGAAGGCCGTCAGCCGGGACTACCGGCCGAGCGCCGGCGACTGAACCGGCCGCCGTCGACGGTCGTGCGTCGGAACGGGGGCGTCCGGACCCCGACCGGTTCCCACAGACCCTTAACCCGAGCGGCCACAGTACACGTATGGTTGCAACCGAGACCTACACGATCGAGGCGCCGAACGGCGACGTCGAAGAGATCCACCTGCCCGAGGGGCTCGCGGACGTGTTCACCGAGCAGGGCGAGTCCACCACCGCGGTCGTCGGGGACCTCCTGGTGCAGTCGTTCGCACAGCAGGCCCACGCGGTCGTCCACCACAGCCAGGGCGAAACCCCCGCGGACCTGGAATCGCTGAACGGGAAGATGGAGGAACTCTTCGAGGAGCGGTTCGGGATCCCGCTGGACGAGGCGATGAACCACAGCCACTGAACCGCGGCCGACCGCACGTCCCGCGGGTCGTCGGGGATCGGAAACGGTCTGCCCGGTCGGGCGTTGCTCCCGGGCGATAGACGAGGATCGACGACGTGCTGTTCGCGACGCTCGCGCTGGCGGAGGAGCTCGGCGTGGACGCCGAGGCCGCCCTCGCCGAGTCGCTCGCGAAGTACGAGGCGCGGCTCGACGCCGACGGGACCGCGAGCGCCGGCGGGTGAGGCGGCCGACGCCGCCCGCGCGGCGGCTACGCGAACGTCACGCCGGTAAACTCGAAGCGGGCGCCGCCGTCGGCGCTTTCGGTCGCCGACACCGCCCACCCGTGGGCCTCCGTGATCCACCGGACGATCGGGAGCCCGTAGCCGGTGCCGTCGGGGTCCGTGGTGTACCCCGGCTCGAACACTCGGTCGCGTTCGTCGGGCGGAATCCCGGGACCGTCGTCCGCGACGTAGAACCCGACCGGGTCGTCGTCGTGCCGGAGCACGCCGACGCGGACGCGGGGTCCGGCCGGGTCGTGGTCGGCACGGTCGGCTCGCGTCCGGCTGCTCGTGGAACCGTGCTCCACGGAGTTCCGAAACAGGTTCTCGAACAGGTGTCTGAGCCGGTCGGCGTCGGCGAGGACCAACGCGTCGGCGTCGACCGCGAGCGTCGCCTCCCGCGTGTCGACGGTCCGCCAGCACCGGTCGGCGAGCTCGGGGAGCGCCACGGGTTCGGTCCGGCCGACGTGTCGGCCCTGCGTGGCGAGGGTGAGCGTCTCGTCGACGATGGCCCGCATCCGATCGAGGGCGTCGCCAACCGCGTCGAGATGCGCCGAGTCACACCCCTCGGCCGCGAGAAGGTCGAGGCGGCCGCCAGCGACGTTCAGCGGGTTCCGGAGGTCGTGGGCGACCACGTTCGTGAACTCCTCGAGCCGCTCGTTTCGGCGCTGCAGCCGGCGTTCGTACTCCGTCCGCCGCTCGATCCCCCGGATCGAGACCAGCGCGCCGAGCTCCGAGACGCCGGACCGAAGCGGGGTGACGCGTGCCTCCGCCGGAAGCCGGCGCGGGGCGGGGGCGTCCTCCGGGTGCCGCATCGAGAGCTCCGCCCGTTCGTCGTCGGCGTCGCCCGCGAGGACCGCCCGGGCGGCCGCCCGGAGCGCGTCGAAGCCCTCCTCGATCACCCGCTCGACGACCGCGAGGTCGGCACCGATCGTCGCGTCCGGCGTCAGCCCGGAGACCGCGTAGAACCGCTCGTTGGCGAAGGTCACGGCCTCCGCGGCGTCGACGGCGAGCGTCGGCTCCATCCGGTTTTCGGAGACGACCTCGGCGTCCACGGAGCCCGTGCGTCGTTGCATACCGTCCGCAGGGCCCCGGGGGGTAAAACTCCGTGGGATACCGGATCGGGGGGCTCCGCGCGGTAAGCGCCGACTACTCGGGCGGAGCGCAGCCGCGGGCGGTCGTCGGTCTCAACACTCCCACCCGCGGGGCGTGTGGTTCAGCCGCTCGGCGCCGCCGGGGGTGACGGCCACGAGGTCCTCGATCCGGACGCCGAACTCGCCGTCGAAGTAGATCCCGGGCTCGACGCTGAACGTCATCCCCGGCCGGAGTTCGGTGACGCCCCCGGCCGCGATGTCCGGCGGCTCGTGGACGTCGAGGCCGACGCCGTGGCCGGTTCGGTGGATGAACGCGTCGCCGTACCCCGCCGCCTCGATGACCGACCGCGCGGCGTCGTCGACTTCGGCTGCGGTCACGCCGGGGGCGACGGCGTCGACTGCGGCCTCCTGGGCCCGCCGGACGACGTCGTGGACCGCACGGACGCGGCCGTCGGGGTCGCCGCCGAAGACGAGCGTGCGGGTCTGGTCGCTGGGGTAGCCGTCGACCCGGGTCCCGAAGTCGAGCACGACCGGCTCTCCCGTCCGGATCTCACGATCGCCGTGGGTGTGGTGCGGCATCGCGCCGTTCGGGCCGGAGCCGACGATGGGTTCGAAGGAGACCCCGTCGCCGCCCGCCTCGGAGAGCAACGACTCGATCCGGTCGGCGAGGGCCGCCTCGGTTAGCCCGACCGCGTCGGCGCCGAGCGCGCGGACCGCCCGCAACGCGTCGTCGGCCGCCGCCGACGCCCGCCGGAGCGCGTCGAGTTCCGCGTCGTCCTTCCGGATCCGGAGGTCGGCCACCACCTCGCTCGCGAGCCCGACCGTCGCCGCCGGCCGGGCCGACCGGAGATCCTGGAGGAACGTCGCCCACATCGTGTCGTCGACGAGCAGGTGCGGCGCCGCGGGCACGCCCAGGTCGTCGAGGAACGCCGACAGCGCCGCCGCCGGGTCGGCGTCGTCGCCCCAGGTTTCGACCGATCGGACCCACGTCTCCGTTCGGAACTGCGCCGCGGAGAGTTCGGGAACGAACGCGGCCGGATCGCCAGTTCGTGGCACCACGAACAGGAGGTGACGGTCGCGCTGCGGCTCCGCGAACCCGGTGAGATACTGGAGGGTCCGACCGGGGACGCAGACGAGGGCGTCGGCACCGGCGTCGGCGAGCGCCGCCGCAACCGCCTCGGTTCGTCGCTCGAACGGTGTCACCACCTGTCGGTAGTGCCCGGACCGACAAGAACCCACGGCCGGAGGGATACATAAGTAAAGCTGCGATTAATTAATACTGATCCTACCCAACGTGGAGTATGGACACCGGCCTGCCGACACAGTTCGAGTGTGCCGCCTGCGGCGCCGAACACCGCGCCGGCGCGATCCGATACGACGACCTCGGGTATCCGGAGTGTCCGGCGTGTGGGGAACGGACCGGCCCGCTGGCGAGCGTCGAGTCCGAGGACCGCACCGGCGTCGCCGACTGAGCGGCTCGGGGACGCCCGCCGTCCGGAGCGAGTCCCGGGCTGGGGATCGTGGCCAACGGTATACACCCTGTGCCCGTACCCGGACGTATGGAGTGGACGCGGACCCGGGAGGAGGAGGGGCTCGTCGAGTGGACCCGCGCGGACGGCTACGCCACGGTGCGGCGGCGCCGCCGACCCGACGGCGAGTGGGTCGTGCGGCTGGACCGACTCCACCAGGCGCCGGAGGGCCGCGGCTATCGACGCGAGCACGTCGTCGACGCGGCGGCCGCCGCGGAACTGGTCGACGCCTGGACGGCCGCGGACGGGAGCGGGGAGACCGACGCCGAGTCGGGGTGACGCCGCGGCCGTCGGTGCAGACTGCGTTGTGACTTGGGGGTGACGTCGGACCCGCCGGGCTCACTCCTGGAGCCGCTCGGTCGTCTCGATCAGCGGGTGCCGGCCGTAGTCGACGATCTCGATGTCGGAGATCGACGACAGCCCCGACTTCTCGGCGGTGCGCTGCATCCCGAGGGTCACCCGTTCGTCGATCACGATTGTGGAGGCGTCCATCTCCTCGATCCCGAGCTGTGAGGCCGCCATCACCCGGTGGTGGCCGTCGGCCAACAGCAGTTCGCCGGCGTTGTCGATGACGACGAGCGGCTCAGCCAGTCCGCGTTCGAGCTCGTACTGCCGCCCTTCGAGTTCGTCGGCGTAGACCCGCCCCTGCGTGGGCGTGAGTCGTGCCAACTCGACGTGCCGGTGTTCTTGATGCAGCGACACGTCGTGGATCTGTTCGAGGGTCCGCATCAGCTTCCCGACCTTCTCGGGGGTCGCACGCTCGATCTGCGACCGAACCACGTCGGTGTTCGAGATGATGCCGACCAGGTTGTCGGCGTCGTCGACCACCGGGAGCTTCTGGATCCCCGACCGGAGGATCACCCGGGCGGCGTCGATCACGTCCATCTCCGGGTGGCCCACGACGATGTCCTCGGTCATGACCGTGAAGATCGGGGCGTCGTCGTTCGCGAGCAGGAGGTCGCTCGCGGTCACGAACCCCTGGACCTTCCGGCCCTCGGAGACCGGAAACCCGTTGTGGCCCTCGCTCTCCTTGATCCGGCGCGCCACGTCCGCGACGGAGTCGGTCGGCGCGATTGTCTTGACTTCCCGGGTCATATACTCCGAGACCTGTGGCCTGCCGGTCATTGGCCGGCCTACGCGGCCCCGCCGCAAAAGCGTGCTCCTCGCCGCCGCGAGCGCGTGCGGCCGGCCGACGGGCTACCGGTCGGCGGTCCGACCCCACCCCTCGAAGGGGAACTCGAAGGCGAACTCGGAGCCGTCGCCGGGCTCCAAGAGCGTGGTCGCGTCCTCGAGAGTCTCGAAGAGCCGGCCGGCGATCACCTCGGTCACCACCTCCGTCAGCGCCGCCTCGGAGCCGTCGTCGGTGTCGCCGAGGATCCCGAGCGGCACTTGCGCGCCCGCCATGTCCGCGTGGCCGCCGGCGCTCCCGATGGAATCGAGCGCGTCCCGGAGCGTCTCGCCGAGATCGACGTCCGTGCCGCGGGCCCGGCCGGAGACGTAGACGGTGCCCTCTTTGAACCCGTAGACGACCGCGATCCGGATGCCGTCCATGCTCACCAGCCGGTCGGCGGCCTGCGCGAGGGCGTCGCGGTCGCGGATCGCGCCGACGTTGGACGCCAGAGCGTCGCCGCGGACGTCGCGGTCGCGGATCGCCCGCGACAGCGTCTCCACCACCTCGGGGGTCATGCTCGGCGATTCGATGCGTTCCAGACGGCCGAGGTCGGCACGGGACACCAGCCAGGCGGCCGCCTCGAAGTCCGCCACCGAGACCTCCCGCGCGAAGTCGTCGGTGTCGACCCGGATCCCGAACAGCAGCGCGGTCGCGAGCGACTCCCCGGGGTCGATGTCGCCGCGGGAGAGGTAATCCGAGAGCAGTGTGCTCGTCGCGCCGATGTCGTGGCGTAAGTCGACGAAGCGCGCCTCCACCGGCGCTCGCGGGGGGTGGTGGTCCACGACGATGTCGACGGCGGTGTCCGACGGGAGGCCGTCGTTGACCCCCGGCCGGGAGTGGTCGACCAGCGCGACCCCGTCGTACCGTTCGGGCACCCCGCCGTCGTCGTCGAGGTTCACGAGGTCGAGATCCAGGAGGTTCACCATCGCGCGGTTCTCCTGGTGGGAGATGGACCCGAAGTAACACGCGTCGGCGTCGAGTCCGACCCGGTCGGCGACCCGAACTAAGCCGAGCGCGCTGGCGATAGCGTCGGGGTCGGGGTTGTCGTGCATCACGACCGCGAGCCGGCCGTCGATCCGACGGAGCGTGGCGTAGAGCCGGTGGAGCCGCCCGGCGCCCGGGCCGGTCGTGAGCTCCGCCAGCCGGTCGGTGAGCGCCCGGTCGGCGTCGATTACCCGGTCCGCGACCGCCGCGATCCGGGCCTGCGTCGCCGCGTCGGCGCCGAGGCCGACGTGGACCACGAGGTGCGCGTCCGGGAACGCCTCGCGGGCGGCCGCGGCGGCCGCGGCGTTCGTCGCGTCGTCGCCGCTCGCGACCAAAACGAGATCGGCGCGGTCGGGGTACGCCGCCGCGTCGTCGGGGTGGCCGCGTCGGTGGGTGACGTTCGCCCGGGCGGCGCCGGGCGGGTCGTCCGGCGAAACGACCGTCAGGTCGCCGGGACGGGCCGCGAGGCGCTCGACACCCCCCCGAAGCGGCCCGCAGAACCCGAGAACCAACCGGCGGTGCATACCCGGAGGTCCGGTCGCGCCCGCAAAAACCCTGCCGTCACGGAGTCGAGTGGGTGCGGCCGTGGGAGGAGCCGGAGCGGCGTGGTGTCGCCGCCGAGGTGAGTTGTCGGGACCGAACGAGTGCTGTTAAGTGGCGGCCGGACCGAGGTGGCGTCAAATGAGTGCCGGGGTTACGACCGCTTCGATGTCGTCGTACGCCATCCTTGGCTGCGGGAGCGTCGGGTACGCCGTGGCCGAGGATCTCGTCGCCGACGGGAAGGACGTACTCATCCTCGACAAGAACGGGAGCCGGGTGGAGTCGCTCCGGGACCAGGACCTGAACGCCCAACAGACCGACATCGCCGACTCCGGGGTCGCCGACGTCGTCGCGGACCGGGACGTGCTCTTGATTCTGGCGTCCGACATCGAGGCGAACAAGGCGGCGGTCTCGGCGATCAGGGAGCGCGGGAGCGGCCAGTTCGTCGTCGCCCGCGCCTCCGATCCGGTCACCGAGGACGAGCTCGTGGAGCTGGGCGCCGACGTCGTGGTCAACCCCTCGGAGGTCATCGCCGACTCCGCGCTGCGCTCGCTTGAATCCGGGGAGCTCGAGTACAAAGCCAGACAGCTCGCGGAGGTGCTCGAAGGCGCCACCGACGGGCTGGCGGTGCTCACCCACGACAACCCCGACCCCGATTCGATCGCGTCGGCGGTGGCGCTCCAGGCGATCGCGCGGGAGCACGGGGTCGACGCGGTCATCAACTACGAGGGGGAGATCGGCCACCAGGAGAACCGCGCGTTCGTCAACCTCCTCGGGATCGAGTTGGTGCCGCTGGACGAGGGCAAGCCGCTCTCGGAGTACGGGGCGGTGGCGATGGTCGACTACGGGAAATCCAGCGACGCGGAGCTCGACCCCGAGGTCGACGTCGACGTCTTCATCGACCGGTACGAGCCCGAGACCGAGGTCGGAGCGGCGTTCACCGACGTCCGGACGAACGTCTCTTCGACGTCGACGATCCTCACGAAGTATCTCCAGGAGTTCGGGCTCTCGCCGACCGAGGCGGTCGCGACCGCGCTGCTGTACGGGATCCGCTCGGAGACGCTCGACTTCCGGCGCGAGACCACGCCCGCGGACCTCACCGCCGCGGCGTATCTCCACCCGTTCGTCAACCACGACACCCTCGAACAGGTGGAGTCGCCGTCGATGTCGCCGGAGACGCTGGACGTGCTGGCGGAGGCGATCCAGAACCGCGAGGTCCAGGGGAGCCACCTGGTCTCGAACGCGGGGTTCATCCGCGACCGCGACGCGCTCGGGCAGGCCGCCCAGCACCTCCTGAAGCTCGAAGGCATCACCACCACGGCGGTGTTCGGGATCAGCGACGACCGGATCTTCCTGTCGGCGCGGTCGAAAGACATCCGGATGAACATCGGCAACATCCTCCAGGACGCTTTCTCCGGAATCGGCGAGACGGGCGGTCACTCCACGCAGGGCGACGTGGAGATCCCGCTCGGGATCTTCACCGGGATCGAGACCAGCGACGACAACCGCGACACCCTGCTACAGCTGACCGAGGAAGCCGTGCGAAAGAAGCTGTTCCAGGCGATGGGCGTCGACAGCGAGGCCGCGAACGGTAGTTGAGAGCGTCGACAGCGAGGTCGCGACCGCGGCGTCCGTCCTCACTCCGACCCGCCGAGCGTGGCGAACACGAACTCGGCGGAGCTGCCCAGCGGGTCGCTCACGGTCTCCGTCCGAACGTCAACGAACCCTGCCGCCCGGAGCTGTGCGAGCGTCTCGTCGCGGCCGGGAGCCGAAAACAGCATCCGGCCGCCCATCCACCCGTTCCGAACCGTCTCGAACCGTCCGCCAGGGAGCGTCATCAGGAGGCGTCCGCCCGGCCGCAACACCCGCGTGAACTCCCGGTAGACCGCGGGGTGGTCGCTCCGGGGGACGTGAAACACCGCGTGGTACGCCGTGATCGCGTCGACGGTGCCGTCCCGGAGCGGGAGCGAACGCATCTCCGCCTGGAGCAGGCGGGCGTCGGGGACGGTATCGGAGGCGAGTTCCAGCCCCCGCCGGGAGATGTCGACCCCGATGCTGCCGTCGGGGAGGTTCGCGAGCGTCCGGGCGCCGTCGCCACACCCCACGTCGAGCACGGTCGGGTCGGGGCCGAGTTCGTCGCGAAGCACCGCAAGCAGGTCGGCGTCGGAGCCGGTCGGGTCGCGGCGGCGGGCGTACGTTTCTGCGACCTCGTCCCACGCTCGCCGGATCTCGGTTCGGTCCATCGGTGTCCGTATCCTCGGGGGCGAGCGGTTTAGCCGCGTCGGCGCGAGTCGCGACATATACGTCACCCCGGGTTCGAACGGTAGCCACCGATGGACGAACGCGACGTCCGGCTCCTGAAGGCCATCTCCGACCTCGGAACCGGCAGCCCGGAGCGCCTCCACGAGGAAACCGACATCCCGGTGTCGACGATCCACTACCGGCTGAACAACCTCCGAGAGGCGGGGGTCATCGAGAACGACCTCTACGACATCGACCTGGAGGCGGTGGGGCTCGACGTGACGGTGCTGGTGCAGCTGTCGACCGACTACCACGGCTCCCACCACGAGTTCGAGGAGCGGATTCTGGAGGTCGAGGGCGTCTCCCAGGCGTACTTCACGATGGGCGAGACCGACTTCGTGGTGGTGGCCCACCTCCCGGGCCGGGGAATGGTCGAGCGGCTGCTCACCGACCTCGAAACCATCGAGGAGGTCCGCGGAACCAACTCCACGTTCGTGGTGTCGACGCTGCGGCACAGCCACCGCGCGCTCGAAAACTACGACCTGGAGACGTTGCTGTCGGAGCTCACCGCGGAGTGAGCAACGGGCGGCGAGGACCTCCCGACTTCAGCCTGATCGGGGAAATCTACGTCGTGCCGCTGCGCTACGATGAGGGTGAACGTATTCTTGGCCCGTGTCACTGCGTTCGAGTCGGCTGTTCGCGGGCTATCAAACGCGTCCATCACTTCGCCGTGAACGTACGCGTTGACACCGACGTACCGGTCACCGTCGAGAGCATCCTCGACGAGAGACGTCGCCTCCCGAGCCCGTTCGGTCAGCCCCCGGACCCACACGCTCGAGTCGAGGACGTCGTACACAAAACAGCTACTGCGAAGCTTCGTGCGTCCGGCTATCCGTGCCAGGATCCTCCGACGAGTCGAGCATCTGCTTGGCGTCCCACTCGGTGTCGGCGTTGTCCTCGCGGGGCTGCTCCCACACCTCGTCGGACGAGGCGCTAGCGCGCTGGGCCCACGCGAGAACGCCGGCGTCGTCTTCAGTCACGTTTTCAACTCCGACCGCGCGGAGTGTGCTTCTTTGGACTACGCCCCCACCCCTCACGGGGAGACGTAGTAACAGCAGTCGCGGCGACGTCCACGGTCAAGACCCCGCCGTCGACGGCGTGGCTCGCCCCGAACCGGTGCTCCGTGTCGGCGGAGAGCGGCCGTCGAGGGTCACCGCTTTCGGCCTCCGTTCACTCGATGCGAGCAACGGTCGGTACTCCGAATGGGCCGGAGGCGTGACTCGCCGCTCACGGAGTTGCTCGCGGCGAGAACAGCGGGCCGGACGCGATTTGAACGCGCGACCGTCTGGTTAAGAGCCAGACGCTCTGCCGGGCTGAGCTACCGGCCCTCCATCAATCCGTATCGGTGGCGCGATTAAATGTGTTTCCTTTCGAGTGGGTCGGTCGTCGGGAAGCCGGCGGAGACGGCGAGCGGACGACGACGCCGACCCGGCTCAGAACAGCGTCGCGGCGACGGTCTGAGCCGTCTCGATCACCGGACCGAAGCCGGGGAGGAGGAGCAGCGTTCCGACGCCGGCGAACAGCACCGCGGCGTACAACCCCACCGGCCGGCTCTCGATTTCGAAGTCCGCGGCGGGTGTCTCGATCCACATCGCCCGCACCACGCGGCTGTAGTAGAACAACGACAGCGCGCTGTTGACCGCGCCCACCGCGGCCAGCCACCAGAACCCCGCCTCGATCGCGGAGTAAAACAGCACGTACTTCGAGAGGAACCCGCCGAACGGGGGAAGACCGGCGAGGCTGAACATGAACACCGTCATCGCGACCGCCGCGACCGGCGCGGTCGACGCCAGCCCGTTGTAATCCTCGAACGTCCGGCCCACGCCCCAGTGTTCGACGAGAGCGATGAACAGGAACGCGCCGGTGTTCATGAACCCGTAGACCAGCAGGTGCGCCATCGACGCCCCCAACACGTTTCCGTTGGGGCCGCCGGCGGTCAGCGCCGCCAGCCCGATCAGGGCGTACCCCGCGTGGCCGATCGAGGAGTACGCCAGCATCCGCTTGACGTTCTCCTGGGTCGCCGCCGCGAAGTTACCGAGCGTCATCGTGACGACCGCGAGCACCTGGAACGCGATCACCCAGTCGACGCCCGCGGGCACGGCGCCCAGCGGGAACGCCTCCACGAACACGCGGAACGCGACCGCGAAGCCCGCCGCCTTCGACGCCGACGAGAGGAACGCCGAGATCGGCGCGGGCGCACCCTCGTAGGCCTCCGGCGCCCAGAAGTGGAACGGCACCGACGCGGTCTTGAACGCGAAGCCGCCGAGGATCATCAGCACGCCCAAGCCGAGCACGCCGGCCATCTCGGGGGTGCCGATCGCGCCCGCGACGTCGCCGAGCACGAGCGACCCCGTGACGGCGTACACCAGGCTGATCCCGAACGCGAGCACCGCCGAGGAGACCGCGCCGATCAGGAAGTATTTCAACCCGGCCTCGACGCTCCCGCGGTCGGTCTTCAGATACGCCACCAGCGCGTAGGAGGGCAGCGACGCGAGTTCGAGGCTGATGAACACCGTCGCAAGCGAGTTCGCGGTCGCCATGAGCGCCATCCCCGTCGCCGCAAACAACACCAGCGAGTAGAACTCCGCGCGGTGGGAGTGGTCGTCGAGGTAGTCGTAGGCCGCGACCGCGACCATGGCGGTCACGACGGTGAAGATGAGCGTGAAAAAGAGGCTCATCCCGTCGACGATCAGGGCGTCGCCGTACAGCGAAATCGCGCCGCCGGTCCGGACCTGGCCGGTGCCCGCGACCAGGAACCACCCGGTGACCGCGAACGCCAGGATCGATCCCGCGGCGGCGACGCCGGCCAGAATCGCGTTGCTGGGCTCGTCGGCCGGCCACAGCGTGTCGACGCCCAACAGCACGAGTCCGGTCACCCCGAGCAGGATCGCGGGCGCCAGCGCGGTCCAGGCGGCGGTCCCCGACTGGAGCGCGAGGGCGTCGAGCGTCATAGCCCACCTCCGGTGAGGATCGGGTTAACCGCCTCCTGGATCATCCCGAAGAAGATGTCTGGGGCGACACCGAGCACGATCGTCAGGAGCAGCAACACCGCGAGCGGCGCGACGTCGTGCAGCGGCGCGGCGGTGACGTCGTACTCGTCGTCGAAGCTGAACGGCCCGAACAGGGTGCGCTGCATCGCAAACAGCAGGTAGCCGGCCACGATCACGATGCCGAACATCGCCGCGGCGGTGAAGATCGGCATCGCCGAGTGGACCGTCGACGCGAACGACCCTTTGAAGATGAAGAACTCCCCCGCGAAGCCCGCCATGAGCGGCAGGCCCATGTACCCGAACGCGCCGGCGACGAAGATCCCCGCGGTGACGGGCATCCGGTCGGCGATCCCGGACATGTCGCCCACCATCCGGGTGTGGGTGGTGTTGTAGATCACGCCGACCGCCATGAACATCAGCCCCGAGATGAGGCCGTGGGCGATCATCTGGAACGTCGCGCCGCCGACCCCGTAGGTCGTGTACGCGACTAACCCGAGGATGACGTACCCCATCGACGAGACCGAGGAGTACGCCACGATCCGCTTGAGGTCCTCCTGGGCCAAGGCGAGCAGCGCGCCGTAGATCACGCTGAGCACCGCGATCCCCGCGATCGGGACCACTAGTGCGGTCGCGACGTCCGGCATCATGGTGAAGTTGAACCGGAGCAAGGCGTACGTCCCCATCTTCAGCAGTACCCCCGCGAGCAGCACCGACACCGGGGTCGGCGCCTCGACGTGGGCGTCCGGGAGCCAGGTGTGCAGCGGCGCGATCGGCACCTTCACCGCGAACCCGAGGAAGATCGCGACGAACGCGATCGTTTTGAACGTCGCGGCGTCGAGCCCCGCGAAGCCGGCGAGTTCGCCCGCCCGCAGCGCCTGGGCGATCTCGGGCAACCGCAGCGACGACACCGAATCCCCCAGCCCGAAGACGAGGGCGATGAACCCGATGAACATCACGAGCGACGCGATGTTGGTGTAGACGAAGAACTTGATCGCGGCGTACCGGCGGTTCGGCCCGCCCCACACCCCGATCAGGAAGTACATCGGCACCAACACCGCCTCCCAGAAGACGAACCACGCGAAGAAGTCGAGCGCGGTGAACACCCCCAGCAGGTTCGCCTCCATGAGCAGCATCAGCCCGTAGAACTGCGACTGCCGCTCGCCGATCGGGGTCCACGCGCTGACGATCGCGAGCGTGGTGAGCACGGTGGTGAGCACCACCAGGGGGAGGCTGATCCCGTCGACGCCCACGAACCAGTGCAGATCCAGGCCGCCGAGGGTCAGCCACACGACGTCGGTCTCGAAGGCGATCTCCCCGCCGAGCAGGGCGTTGCCCGAGGCGTCGTAGGCCGCCCACATCCAGAGGCTCCCGAGGATCGGGAGCACCGACAGCGCCGCCGCGAGCTTCGCGGCGTGGGCGTCGGGGGCGACGAACACCACCAAGGCGGCGACGAACGTGACCGCCAGCAGTCCCTCGATGATCACACGAACCACCCCCCGACGAGGCCGAGCGCCAGAATCAGCGCGGTCAGCCCGAGCGTGAGCAACACCGCGTAGTTGCTCACCACGCCCGTCTGGATCCGGCGGATCCGGGTGCCCGAGAAGAGGCTGACGCTCGAGACGCCGTTGACCACGCCGTCGACGACGCCGCCGTCGAACTTGTTCGCCGCGCGGGCCAGCGGCCGGGCGAGCCCGTTCGCGATCCACACCTGATACTCGTCCTGGTAGTAGTTGTTGTAGAGCACAGTTTTGATCTCACCGAGCCGATCCGTGTGTTCGACGGGGTCGGGCACGTTGTACAACCGGTGGGCCGCGAACGCCCCCGCGAGCGCGAGCCCCAGCGAGACCGCACCCGGGCCGAGCGGGCTGAGTTCGAGCCCCGCGGCGCCGTACCCCGGGAAGTCGTGGAGCAGCGTGCCGTAGTGTTCGACCGTCAGCCCGGCGTACCCGTGTTCCAGCCACTTGTGGAGGTAGTCGATCTCCAGGCCGGTGACCTTCTTCACGGGCACCATGTTCACGAACCCGGTGACCGCGGCCAACACTCCCAGCACCGCGAGCGGGAACTTCACGTTCCACCGTACGCCGTGCGGGTCCTCGGCGGTCGCGGAGCGGGCGTCGCCGTGGAAGGTCAGGAAGACCATCCGGAAGGTGTAGAGTCCGGTGAAGAAGACCGCCACGAGCCCCATCGCGTACGCCGCGAGCAGGATCGGATCGCCGTCGAGCCCGTGGAGCAGCGTCTCGTAGAGCACCTCGTCCTTCGACCAGAAGCCGGCGAACGGGAAGATCCCTGCCAGCGCGAGCGACCCCGACAGGAACGTGTAGTACGTCAGCGGCATCTTCGACCGCAGCCCGCCCATGTCCCACATGTCCTCGTTGTGGTGCATCGCGATGATGACCGACCCGGCGCCCAGGAACAGCAGCGCCTTGAAGAACGCGTGGGTGAGCAGGTGGAAGGTCGCGGCGACGTAGCCGCCGCCGCCCAGCGCGAGCATCATATACCCGTACTGGGAGATCGTCGAGTACGCGAGCACCTGCTTGATCTCGCGTTTGACGAGCCCCATCGTCGCAGCAAAGAGCGCGGTAAACCCGCCGACGAAGGCGATGACGGCGAGCGCGTCGGGGGAGATCGCGTAGAAGCCGTACATCCGGGCGACGAGGTAGACGCCGGCGGCAACCATCGTCGCGGCGTGGATGAGCGCCGAGACCGGCGTCGGACCCTCCATCGCGTCCGGGAGCCACGTATGCAGCGGATACTGCGCGGACTTGCCGATCACGCCGCCGAGGATGAGCAGTCCGACGATCGTGAACCACGTTCCCGGCGCGAACCCGAACGTGTTCACGCTCGTCTCGCCGCGGAGCACCCCCTCCGCGAGCGCGGGGAACGACTCGCTCCCCACGAACGCCGCCGTTCCGAAGGTTCCGAAGACGGCGACGACGCCGACGAGAAAGAAGTAGTCGCCGAACCGCGTCACGAGAAACGCCTTCTTCGCGGCGCTCGGCGGGCCGGGTTCCCGGAAATTGAACCCGATCAGGAGGTACGAACACAGCCCGACGAGCTCGAAGAACATGAACGCCATCAACAGGTTGTCGGCAACGACGAACCCGAGCATCGACGCGGTGAACAGCCCGAGTCCGGCGTAGTACCGGGCAAGCCCGGTTTCGTCCTCGTCGTTCATGTAGCCGAGGCTGAAGACGTGAACGAGGAAGGCCACGAGCGTCACGATAAGCAGCATCATCGCCGACAGCGGGTCGATCAGGACGCCGAAGGTGAGGTCGACCGCCTCGAGCCCCTCGGCCCAGGTGTAGACGGTCGCGTCGTACGTCCGCCCGCCGGCGACGGCGACGACGGTTCCGATCGAGAGTATCAGGGAGCCGGCGGTCGCACCGATCCCTGCGAGGGCGCCGCCTCTCGGGAGGTTGTCCCCGACCGCAAGCGCGACGAGGAACGAGGCGAACGGCAACAGGACGATCGCGGGCGTGAAATCGAAGATTCCCACCATCTTACCACCTCATCGTCGCCGCGTCGGTGACGTCAACGCCGTCGAAGTTACGATACAGTACGAGAATGATCCCGATTCCGACCGCAACCTCCGCGGCCGCAAGCGCCATCGTAAACAGTCCGAACGTCTGGCCCGTAATGTTCCCCCACACGAACGAGAACGCCACGAGGTTGATGTTCGCGGCGTTCAGCATCAGTTCTACCGACATCAGGAACAACAGCGCGTTCCGCCGGGTCAGGATCCCGAACAGCCCGATGCAGAAGATCGCCGCCGACAGGAGCAGGTAGTACTCCGGCGGGACCATCAGTCGTCACCTCCGAAGAGGGTCCGTCTGAGTTCACGCCCGCCGTCGGCGAGCAACCGCCGGTTGTCGCTTCCCTCCTCGCGCGTCGCGAGATGGACCGCGCCGTCGAGCGCCACGTCGAGGGTGACGGCGATGATGAGGAACGCGGCCAGGAAGCTCTCTCCGGGGATGTCGCCGAGGTCGAGGTTGAATATCGCGTAGCCGATGCTGGCGGTGACGTTCGCACCGTCGGCGAACCCCTGTGGCTCCGGGAACGACGCCGACAGGAACGTCGCTGCCATCACGACGAACAGCGCGGCGGCCGCAGCCCCGGGCAGCAGGTGCGAGCCGAGGTTGAGTTCGGGTTTCGTTGTCATGTGCTACTCACCTCCGAGTCCGGTTGCGTACGCGTTAGCATCACGGCGAACGTAATGAGGATGAGCACCCCACCGACGTACACGAGGATCTGCATCGCGGCGAGGAACTCCGCCTGTAACATCACGTAGTGTACCGCGACGCTCAACAGCGCGCCCCCGAGCAGGAGTGCGGAGTGCCAGACGTCCCGCACGAGGACGACGCCGAGGCTGCAGCCCACGGTGACGAGGGCGAACAGCGAGAACGCGATGGTCTCATAAACCATTGTTTGTGTCTCCTTCAGGGACCCCTTTGAAGATTTCGAGAAGTGTACGAGCATCGCACTCGGGTTGACGCGCCGTCTACGGGCCGATGCGACGGTGCGACCCGCCGGCGCCTCGTGACGAACGCTATCGATCGCTGGTTACTGGTAGTCGACCTCGCCCGTCCCCTCGCCGATCCACGCGTCGCGGTCGGGTTCCCTGGAGTTGAGCGGGTCGATGTCCTTGTACCAGGGGACGTTCTTCAACTGTTCTTTGTTGTACACGAAGTCGTCTTTGGTGTCAGCCACGAACTCGAAGTTCTGGGTTAGGAGGATGGCGTCGACCGGACAGACCTCCTCGCACAGCCGGCAGTAGATGCACTGCCCGATGTGGAGGTTGTACTGTTCGCCGTTCCGCTTGTCGTCCTGCACGATCTGGATCGTGTCGTTGGGACAGACGTTCTCACACTGTCGACACCAGATGCACCGCTCCTGGCTGAACTTGTGGACCCCGCGGAACCGGGGGCTGACTTCGGGGGCGACGTCCGGATACTCAACCGTGAACGTCTCCCCGTCCAATGCGTGCTTCATCGTCGTTGCCATCGATTTCAGGACACCAATCATGCTATCACTCCCACGATTACGGCCGTGAGCACCAGGTTCGCAAACGAAAGGACGAGCATTCCCTTCCACCCGACGTCGAGGAACTGGTCGACGCGGATGCGCGGGACGGCCGACCGCGCCCACTGGGTGAACAGGTAGAACGTCCAGATCTTGATCGTGAACCAGACGAATCCGGGAAGCACGGGCCCGGCGGGCCCGCCGAGAAACAGCGTCGCCGCCAGGGCGCCACCGAGGAAAATGTGGATGAACTCCCCGAGGTAGATCAGCACGAAGTATACCGAGGAGTATTCCGTCTGGTACCCCGCGACGATCTCGGTGGGTGCCTCCGGCACGTCGAAGGGATTGCGGCCGACCTCAGCGAGGTTCGCAAGCACGAACAGCGCGAACGCGAAGGGGTTGACGAACGCGAACCACTGCGGGATCGCGACGCCGCCCAGCGTCACGAGTGGTTCCGCCTGCTGGGCGACGATCTCGCTCATCTGCAGGGAGCCGGTGAAGATGATAACCGACGCCGCGGTGATGATCAGTGGGATCTCGTAGGCGATGTTCGACGCGATCGCCCGCAACCCGCCGAGCAGCGAGTACTTGTTGTTCGACGCATAGCCCATCATCACCAGCCCGAGCGACGCGA
>CAZIQT010000006.1:0-19702 GCA_964541645.1 uncultured Halobellus sp.
TTCGTCACGCTGATCGTCCGCGTCGACACGCTCACCGCCTGCGGGTCCACGAGCAGGCTGCTGGCCCCGCCGCGGGAGAGGTTACCCGACAGCGCCACCAGCGAGATTCGGGTGCCCGCCACCACCGGCTGGCCGCTCCGGGTGACGTTCCCGTCCCGAAATCGGTTGTACACCACCCCGCTCTCGTAGACCGTCGTGGGCGCGTTGGCGTAGTTCGCGTAGCTCGGGCGGTACTCCAGTGCCTTCGTGGTGTAGTTCCGCGTGGTGCCGTTCCAGAAGTCCCTGGTCTCGGGGTAGTCCTCCGCCGGAGTTGTGGCGTCGTCGGCGACGGCGTTCTTGATCCGGATCTCCCCCAGCGACGACGTCGACAGCGTCCCGGAGGGTGGCGCGGGGTTCACTGCCACCGTCCGGGTGGGGTACTGCGTTCCGAGTTCGACCGCCGTGGGTGCCGCCGACCCCGTCGCGGCGGTGCCGAGAATCGCGTTCCGGAGCTCCAGCATGTCGCTCTGCACGCGCTGGTTGTGTTGGAACTCGATCTGTCGGTTCTCGTCGGGGACGACGGTGGCCTGATACAGCGACAGCGACACCACCAGAAAACCCAGCAGGATGACCGCGCCGATCTGGACCGCGACGGCTCTGTCGTCCCCCCGGAAGATCATACCTCGAATGAACGAGAACCGGATAAAAACGTGCCGCCGCCGCGTCAGTCCTCTTCCTCGACCACTTCGGGGTCGCTCATCGCGCTCTGGAGGCTGTCGAGCCCGTTGACCCACTCCGACACCAGCCCGTACTCGATCTCCTCGACCACTGACATGTCCAGGTCGTCGCCCGCGATGATCCGGGTGCCCGCCTGGACCAGGTAGCCCAGCGCGGCGTCCATGTCCTCGTCGGCCTCCGCCGCGGCGGCGGCCTCGACGTACTCCGCGATCGGGGCCTCCTCGGCGGCGCCGGCGGCGACGTACTCCTCGGCGGCGTAGAAGACGCAGACCAGGCTGGTCTGGACGCCGTCGACCAGGATCTCCTTGTCCTCGCGGGCGGCGTCGTCCTCGATCGCGAGATCGGGTTCCGAGAGCACGATCGACCGGACGCGGTCGAGCTCCTCGACGGCCTCGGTCTCCTCGAGCCGGCCCTCCTCGTACGCCGAGACGATCTTCGCGACCGCGATGGCGGCGTCGTCCTGGAGGTTCAGGAGCAGCCGCGCCGAGTCCTCGTTTTCGGGGTCGATCTCCTCGGACTCGACGCGGGCGAGCCAGTTCTGCCAGCGGTCTTCTGTGTAGTAGGTTTCCTCGGCGTCGGCCATACTCCCCCATTTCGGCCGGGATTCAAATGCCTTTCCTGTCGAACCTCGGGCGTTCGGCCGGAACGCCGGGGATCCGCCGCACGACGCGCTGACGGCGGCGACGCGCTACTCCGGCAGCGTCCCGCGGGTGTCGATCCCGTAGACCAGCCGGGGGGTCTCGACGTGTGCGCGCTCGACGGCTTCGTCGTGGCCCGACTCCAGCAGCCACCGCACGCGCCGCGGCACGGTCTTCGGACCCAACACCGCCCCCGGCCGGTCGGGATCGTCGACGAAGTCGGTCTCCATCAGAAACGGGTCGTCGGCCGCCGCGGCGACCTCCAACCGGTCGGTCTCGCTCATGACGCTGGGCGTCGGGCCGGCGAGGCTGCCGCCGGCGTAGTGTTTCACCACCTTGTGCGCCGGCAGACCCCGCGCCTCGGCCCACGCGGCCACCTCGGTCAGGTCGTCGGTGGCCTCGGTGTGGAGCTGGACGGCACACCCGACGTCCGCGCCCAACTCGAAGGCGTGGCGCATCACCCTGTTGGACGCCGCCCACACCGCGTCGGTGACCTCGTAGTGGGGGCGGCCGGACTTCAGCGCGAGCGCCGGCCCGTCGCGAACGAACTCCGCAGCGCGGTCCAGCCCCGCACACATCAGGTCGGCCGCCGCCTCGGGGGCCAGCCCGCGGTCGTCGACCAGCTTGGAGACGAGCCCGGGGTGGACGCCGAGCACGGGCCAGGCCCGTCCCGGGAGGAGCCCGCTCGCGGCGTCGACGACGTCGATCGTGGTCCCGAAGGCGTGGTCGAACTCCGCCGCCGACTCGGGGACGTCGCCGAGGTGCCACGATGGTTTGTTCACCACGAGCAGGTGGGTGCCGCCCAGCCGGGCGAAGTCCTCGACGGCGTCCAGCCCGCGGCCGTGCTCGGGATCCAGGTGGAGGTGGTTGTCGAGCACCGGGGAATCGAGTTCGTCCATACCCCCGTGTGGGGCCACCCGCCCGAAAAGCCGCCGTTTCGGCTCCCGACTCAGGAGTCGTAGCCGACGAGGGTGGGGCCGTCGTCGTCCTCGCAGAGGGTGACTCGCCGGGTCGCCGCGTTCCGGAGGGCGTCGGACCGCCCGAACGCCCCCGGCGCGATCGCGAACGTCCGACACCCGCTGGCGTTCGCGGCCTCGATCGCGGGCTTGAAATCCGTGTCGCGGGAGGCGACCGCCACGACGTCGGCGCGGCCCTCGATCGCGAACCGCGTCAGGTCGACGGCCAACCGGACGTCGACGTCGCCGCTTGTGACGATCACCTCGAACCCGCGGGCCTCCGCCGCCTGGATCAGCCCCGGGGTGGCGTGCTCGTCGAGGTAGAGTCGGGCCGCGGTCACCCGCCCGGCCCGCTCGGCCGCCTCGCGCACGTCGTCGAGGTCGACGTCGAACTCGTCCCGGAGGACGTTCGGACCGTCGACGAACAGCCCGACCCGCAGGTCGTCGCTCCCGTCGGGATCGGCGCCGAACAGCCGCTCCAGGAGGTCCATACCCTCAAGTCCACGCCGGGCGGCATAATCCCGACGGTGTCGACCGGGCGGTACGCCCCGTATCCGGAGTGCATATACATACACCTTATACACTTAATAGAGCAAATTTATCAAGTGAAACGATGAATAGTCAAACGAAATGGGCGTAAGCACGAGTTCGAGCACCGATCTGTTCACCGTCGTCGAATCGATGAACGCACACGACGCGGCGACGGTCCGTTGCGACGGCACCAACGCCACCTACCACCTAGTGGCGTACGCCGACGAATCGATCCGCCGGACGGTCTCGTCGCTGTCGGCCGGGGAGTCCGCCCGACTCAGCCTCTCGCGGGTCGGCAATCGGGGCAACGTCTGGCGCGCCGACGCGGCGACGCCACGGCCGTCGGGCGCCTCCCACGGGATCACCGCCGGCGACTGAGACGCTCCCCCCGCTCGGTCTCAGTTCTGATAACCGACGGCCAACCTTTTCCACCACACGTCCGGACGGCGACGTATGTGGAAGCCGATACGGAGTCGCTACGGAGCGAAACTCGCGCTCGGATACGCCACGACCGGCGCGTTCGTCGCGTCGGTGGGGTTCCTCACCGGGAGCGTCGCCGCCACGGTCCTGGCGACGCTGTCGGGGTTGTTGGCGCTGGGATCGATCACGGGAACCGCGACGCTCTCGGCCGCCCAGGAGGTCGAGCGTGAGGCCCAACGCATCGCCGACGGCGACCTCGACCGTGAGGTCAAGACCGAACGGACCGACGAACTGGGTGGCATCTACGACGCCATCGACGGGATGCGGGTGTCGCTATCGAAACGGATCACCGACCTCGAAGCCGCCCGCGAGGAGGCCGAACGCACCAGCGAGCAGGCCACTCGGATGGCGGACGACTACCAACGGATCGCCGAGCAGTACGCCGGGACGATGCAGCGGGCCGCCGAGGGGGACCTCACGCAGCGCATCGACGTCGACACCGAGCACGAGTCGATGACGACCATTGGCCGGGAGTTCAACACCACGATGGAGCAGCTCCAGGAGGCGCTGGCCGACGTCGGCGTCTTCGCCTCCAGCATCCGTGACGACGTCGACGAGATGCGAACCCGCGGCGAGGCCGTCGAGCGCGCGGTCGACGGGGCGGTCGGCACCGCCGACGACATCACCGACCGGGCGCAGTCCCAACGGGCACAGATCGAGACCGTGACCCAAGACATCGACAGCCTGTCGGCGACCGCCGAGGAGGTCGCCGCCACGGTCGACGACCTGGCCGAACAGAGCGACGCCGTAACGGGAACCAGCGCGGACGCCCGCGCGGCCGCGAACGACGCCATCGACGAGATGGAGGAGATCCAGACCGAAGTCGACGACGCGGTCGACCAGATCGAGGCGCTGGCCGACAGCACCGACGAGATCACCGAGATCGTCGACATCATCGGTGACATCGCCGAACAGACCAACATGCTCGCGTTGAACGCGTCGATCGAGGCCGCCCGCGCCGGGGAGGGCGGGTCGGGATCGGGGAACGGCTTCGCGGTGGTCGCCGACGAGGTCAAACAGCTCGCGGGCAAGACCCAGGAGCGCGCCGACGAGATCGGGTCGATGATCGAGGAGGTCCGCGACGCCACCGGCGACGCCGCGGAGTCGGTGCGGACGACGCGGAGCCGGATCGCCACCGGCACCGACACCGTGGAGTCCGCCCTGACCGACATCGAGACCATCGCGGACTCGGTCGCGGAGATCGACAACGGTATCGTGGAGATCCGGGACGCGACCGCCGACCAGGCTGAGACGCTCCAGACCACCGCAGCGGCGGTCAACGAGGTGGCCGAGCAGAGCCGCGAGACCGAGGCCGCCGCGGGCGACATCACCGACCGGATCAGCGACCAGCAGGACGCTGTCGACGACATCACCGCCACGCTCGGCACCTTCGAGCGTAACGCGGGGGAGCTCGCCACCCAGCTCGACACCTTCAGCGTCGGCACCCTCGACGAGGGACCCGGCGGCGGGCAGGTGCGGACCGCAGCCGCCCCGGACGGGGGTGATCTCCGATGACCGCCTCGGTCACCGCCGCCTACGCGCTGGCGGTAGTGGGGTTCGTCGTCGGGGTCGGGATCGCGGCGCGGCTGGCGACCGCCGACGACGTCGACACCGACCGCGGGAAGTTCGCGTACCTGCTCGTCATCCCCGGGTTCGCGGGGCTGAGCTACGTCGTGATGGCGCTGGACCTGGGGACCGTCGTGGTCGGCTCGGAGACAATCGTGGTACCGCGGTACGTCGACTGGCTGATCACGACCCCGCTTCTCGTCGGATACGTCGGCTACGTCGCGGGCGCGCCGCGGCGGTGGATCGCGGCCGTGATGGCGGCCGACGCGGCGATGATCCTGACCGGCGGGGTCGCGACGGTCACCACCGGCGTCACGAAGTGGGCGCTGTTCGCGGTGTCGGGGACGTTCCACCTGTCGCTGTTCTACGTTCTCTACCGCGTGTTCCCGCGGTACGTCGGGGGATTCGCGAAGCGCCGCGGGCTGTTCAAACTCCTCCAAAACCACGTCGGACTGCTCTGGCTCGCGTACCCGCTGGTGTGGCTCGTCGGCGCGTCCGGCCTCGGATACGTCTCCGCGGTCGGCGTCAGTCTCATCGTCGCGTACCTCGACGTGGTCGCGAAGGTCCCGTACGTCTACTTCGTGTGGAACCGCCGGTACTCCTTCGACCGCGACGCCGCGGAGGCGACGGTCGAAACCCCGGACCCGGCGCCGGCGACCGGCGGCGCGCCGACCGCCGACGACTGACGCGGCACGCGCCTCCGGCGACCGGAGCGTCGACGCCCGGCTGTCGCTCGGAAACGCCGCCCGACCGGTTTGCTATCGCGGTCCACGGTTTATGACGGCCGGACACGACATATCAAAACCTTTCTCGCCGCGCGGTGACGCCACGGTATGGAACTCCGGACGCCCCCGCTGTACGACGTTCACGCCGACCGAGCGACCTTCACCGACTTCGGCGGGTGGGAGATGCCCGTCGAGTTCGACTCGATCCGGACCGAACACGCCGCGGTCCGGGAGTCGGTGGGGATCTTCGACGTCTCCCACATGGGCGAGGTCGTCGTGACCGGCCCCGACGCGACCGACCTCGTGCAGGGGCTCGTTACCGCCGACGTGGCCGCACTCGACCCTGGAGACGCGCAGTACGCCGCGATCACCGACGACGCGGGGATCATGCTCGACGACACCATCGTCTACCGGCTCCCGGCGTCGGACGGGGCCCGGTATCTGTTCGTCCCGAACGCGGGTCACGACGAGGAGACACACGACCGGTGGGTCGACCACCGCGACGACTGGGGGCTCGACTGCGAGGTCCGCAACGAGACCGACGCGTGGGCGATGGTGGCCGTCCAGGGGCCCGACGCCATCGACGCCGTCGCCGACGCGACCACCGATAACGCGGCCGCGCCCGCCCGGAACGAGATCGCGAAGGGGGAGATCGGCGGCGTCCGGTCGTGGATCGCCCGCACCGGCTACACCGGCGAGGACGGCGTCGAGATCCTCTGTCCGACCGCCGACGCCGAGGCCGTCTGGGGGGCGTTCGAGGGGTGCCAGCCCTGCGGGCTGGGGTGCCGCGACACCCTCCGGACCGAGATGGGGTTTCTGCTCTCCGGGCAGGATTTCGACCCCGACGAGGAGCCGCGAACGCCGTACGAGGCGGGCATCGGGTGGGCGGTCGCCCTCGACACCGACTTCGTCGGCCGCGACGCCCTCGCTGCGGCCGCCAGGTCGGGCCCCGAGGAGGCGTTCGTGGGGCTGCAACTCCGTGAGCGTGGGATCGCCCGCCACGGCCACGACGTCACCGTCGACGGCGACGTCGTCGGCCACGTCACGAGCGGGACGATGAGCCCGACGCTGGGCGAACCCATCGCGCTGGGGTACCTCCCCACGTCGCTTTCGGATCCGGGAACCGAGGTCGAGGTCGTGGTCCGGGGCGACGGCAAGCGGGCCGAGGTGGTGACCACGCCCTTCATCCGGGAGTAATATATGCCCGCACAATCGAGGTCGAACGATATATGTTCGAGACGCCAGACGACCGCAAGTACCAGGAATCGCACGAGTACGCCACGTCCGGCGACGACCAGGTCACGGTCGGGATCTCCGACTTCGCCCAGGACGAACTCGGCGACGTGGTCTTCGTCGAGCTGCCGGCGGTCGGCGACGAGCTCACCCGGGGCGAGGAGTTCGGGGTCATCGAGTCGATCAAGGCGGTATCGGACCTCTACGCCCCTGTCTCCGGCACGGTAACCCAGGTCAACGAGGCGTTGTTCGACCAGCCGGAGCTGGTGAACGAGGCTCCCTACGGGGCGGGGTGGATGGTGAAGCTCGAGGGAGTCGACGACGCCGACTTCGAGGGGCTGCTCTCGGCGGCGGAGTACAGCGAGCAGACGGAGTAAAGTGCATGCAGTCCCATAGTGTGAGCGATAGCGTGATGACCCGCCCCTTCACTTCCGTCCGGACCGGAGGACAGCGATGACCGACGCTGGTCGACACGAACTCGCCGAGGGGACGCCGTACGCCCCGCACACGCCGGCGGACACCGCGGCGATGCTCGACGCCGTCGGCGCCGACAGCGAGGCCGACCTGTTCGACGTGCCCGAGGCAGTCCGGTTCGACGGCGACCTCGGTATCGAGCCGCGCAGCGAGCGGGAGCTCCGCACGGAGTTGGCGTCGACGTTCGCGCGCAACGACGACCTCACCGAGTTCATGGGACGGGACCACCACACCCACTACGTCCCGAGCGTGGTCGACGACCTCTCACAGCGTGCGGAGTTTCTGACCTCCTACACCCAGTATCAGCCCGAGATCGCCCAGGGGTTCCTCCAGGCGCTGTTCGAGTACCAGTCGCTCATCGCCGAGCTCACCGGACTCCCCGTGGCGAACTGCTCGATGTACGACGCCGCCTCGGGGCTCGGGGAGGCCGCGCGGCTCGCCGGCCGCGTGCGGTCGGTTTCCGGCGAGCGGGTGCTCGTGCCCGAACTCCTCCACGGCAACAAACGCGCGGTGCTGGACAACTACGTCGACGGCACCGACCTGGAGGTCGCCACCTACCCGATGGACGACGGCAACGTCGACGTCGACGCGCTCGCGGGGCTCGTCGACGAGGACGCCGCCCTGGTCTACGTCGAGAACCCGACCGTCCGCGGCACGATCGAGGAGCATCTCGACGCGGTCGGAGCGATCACCGACGAGGCGGGCGCGCTGTTCTGCCTCGGCACCGACACGGTCGCGCTGGGCAGCTTAGAGCAGCCCGAGGCCGTCGGCGCAGACGTCGTGGTCGGCGAGGCCGGCACCCTCGGAATGCCGACTGCCTACGGGATGGGGCTCGGGCTGTTCGCCACCCGCGAGTCGTTCCTGCGGCAGGTCCCGGGGCGGCTCGTCGGCGCCAGCGAGGACGAGTCCGGCCGGCGGACCTACACCCTGACGCTCCAGACCAGGGAACAGCACATCCGGAAGGAGCGCGCCACCTCCAACATCTGCACCAACCAGGCGTGGGTGGCGCTCCGGACCGCGATGCATCTGGCGTGGCTCGGACCCGACGGCCTCGTCGACCTCGGGAGCCAGTGCGTCCGGGAGGCGGCGTCGCTCGCGACGGCGCTGGACGGCGTCGACGGCGTCCGGGCACCGGTTCACGACAGACACCACTTCCGGGAGTTCGCCGTCGAAACCGACCGTCCCGCGCCGGCGGTCGCGGCGGACCTCGAAGCCGGCGGCTACGCGGTCCACACGCTCGACGACCACCTGCTCCAGGTGTGCGTCACCGACGTGAACGCCGCGGAGACCGACGCTCTCGTGGCGGCGTTCGAGGAGGCGGTACAATGAACCACGACCAGGCACGCTACGGCGACGACGACCGGTACGAACCGCTGCTGTCGGAGACCGGTACCGAGACCGTCGACGTCGACGAGGCGTCGCCGCTCCCCGACGACCTGACCCGTGACGAGGTGAAGCTGCCGACCTGCTCGGAGCCGGAGCTCTCCCGGCATTACACCCGGCTCTCGCAGATGAACTGGAGCGTCGAGACCGGCCCCTACCCCCTGGGGTCGTGTACGATGAAGTACAACCCCTCGTTCACGGAGACCGTCGCCGCGGACCCCAACGCCGCCGTCCACCCCGAGCGCTCGGAGGGGTCGATCCAGGGCAACCTGAAGCTGCTCGCGGACCTCCAAGACTACCTCGCGCGGATCGGCGGCATGGACGCGGTCACGCTCCAGCCGCCGGCGGGCGCCGCCGGCGAGTTCACGGGCATCCACGTCGCGAAGGCGTACCACGAGGCCCACGACGACGACCGCTCGGAGGTCATCGTTCCCGCGTCGGCCCACGGCACCAACTTCGCGAGCGCCGCGATGGCGGGGTACGACGTCGTGGAACTGCCGTCCGGCGACGACGGCCGGGTCGACTTGGAGGCGCTGGACGCCGCCGTCTCCGAGGAGACCGCGGCGCTCATGCTCACCAACCCCAACACCGTCGGGCTGTTCGAGCGCGACATCGAGGAGATCTCCGAGATGGTCCACGACGCCGGCGGGCTGCTCTACTACGACGGCGCGAACCTCAACGCCCTGCTCGGCCGGGCCCGCCCCGGCGACATGGGGTTCGACGTGATGCACTACAACGTCCACAAGACGTTCGCGACGCCCCACGGCGGCGGCGGCCCGGGGGCCGGCCCGGTCGGCGTCCGCGAGGAGCTCGCGGAGTTCCTCCCGCGGCCCCGCGTCCGGGAGGCGGACGACGGGGCGTACGAACTGTACGACCCCGAGCGCAGCATCGGCAAGGTCCACGGCTACCAGGGCAACTGGCTCGTCCTGGTGAAGGCGTACGCCTACATCGCCCGGTTGGGCGACCCGGGGCTGGCGGACGCCTCCGCGAAGGCGGTCCTGAACGCGAACTACCTCGCGGAGCAACTGGAGTACGACATCCCGTACGGCCCGTTCCACCACGAGTTCGCCGCCACCGCGGGCGATCGCGACGCCGCCGACGTGGCGAAGCGGATGCTCGACTACGGGGTTCACCCGCCGACGACCAAGTGGCCGGAGTTCGTTCCCGAGGCGATGCTCACCGAGCCCACCGAGGCGGAGGACCGGACGTCGCTCGACGATCTCGCGGCGGCGTTCAACGCCGCGATAGCCGACTCCGACGAGGAACTGGCGACGGCGCCGTCGAAGACCACCGCCCGGCGGATCGACCAGGCCACCGCCGCGCGGAACCCCCGGCTCTCCTGGCACGCGCTGGACGACGCCGAGTAGCCGGGTCCTACGGCGACGCTTTCGCCGTACTGATCCCGTCGATCTCGATGAAGCCGTAGCCGCAGTCATCGCAGCGCCACTTGGTCTTCTCGCCGAGCTGGATCTTCATCGACGCCGTCCGCCAGAACGTGCTCCCGTCACACTCCGGACAGTCGTACTCGCGTTCGAGGCTCATACCGCCGGGTTCGGCGTGCCCCGGTTTGAAGATACTGGTTCGGGTGATAAACCCGTTTTCGCGATACGAACTGTGGTTCGGTGACGACGGCGGCTGGTCTACCGACGAGGGCTGCGCGGGCGGCCGCCGCCCGGACCGCCCACGGCCGGCGCGACTCAGTCGTCGCCGTCGGCCGTGTGAACGACGACCTCGCCGGACCCGCGAACGGTCACCCGACAGCCCGCGAGGGTCACGGAGACGGTTACGGCGCCCGCGACCCCGTCCGACAGCACCAGCGCGTCCAGCGCGTCGGGGTCGACCGACTCGTAGAGGGGGCCGATGGCCGCCGGATCGCGGCCGACCGCGGCCGCGACGGACTCGACGACCGCCGTCGACGGGTGCGTCGCCGACCACTCGTACCGGGTGCGTACGGGTTCGCTCATCGCGTCAGTCACCGTCCAGGCGGCGACCCGTTCGGGTCCGTCGGTCGTGTGCGTTCCATCCGTCGAGAGTTGATTCCGTGTTCATGACTTCCCTATCGCACCGTCCTCGGCGTTCCGGAGCCGCCACGTGAAGATCACCCCGAGCACGACGACGAGGCTGCTCGTCTCGCCCGCGCCCCAGATCGCGGTCTCGTCCCGCGGGTCGTGGGCGCAGCGTCCGTGCCGTTGACCAGGACGCTTACGAGCGTCCGCGCGCCGTCGATCATCGCGAGCCTGCCGGCGGGGGTGTCCGTCCGGACCCACAGCGACTCGAAGAGGTTCGCGCCGGGAACCTCCTCGCGGATCCGGTCCTGGACGGCGGGCGACACGCCGCCGAGGTGGACCGTCACGCCCCGTTCCGCGGCGGCGCCGGGCGCGCCGGCGACGTCGTCGGTGGGGAGTTCCTCGACGGTCATGTAGACGATCTCGTCGTCGGCGCTGTCCACGAACTCTACCACGCGGTCGGCGACCGCGCCCCGGCCACCGACCGTCCAGACCCCCCGCTGTTCCTCGCTCCGCCGTTCCGGTTCGAGCTCGTTCGGCGCGGTCCGGAGGACCGAGGTCCGGTGGTCCATCTCGCGCTCGAACTTCCCGCCCGCCGCCTCGGTCGAGATCGGCCAGAAGCCCTTGAGCGAGGACTGCTGGACGTCGACCAGCCCGCACTCCTGTAGCTCGTCGACCGCGTCGTACACCCGGGTGCACGGCACCTCCGAGACGCGGCTCACGTCCCTCGCGGTGCCCGTGCCGAGGCCGACGAGTGCCACGAACGTCCGGGCGGCGTAGGTACTCAACCCGAACGCTTCGAGCTGTTCGACCGCCGCCGCACCGGGGTCGTCGACGGGAGTGGGGTCGGTGTCCATAGTACGGGTTCCGTGGCGCGAAACCCCGATCACGGAAGGCGACCGGGGCCGGTACGCGTCGGATCGCGGTTGGGACACAGATACCGGGGTGCGTACCGGACAGAGGTACAGGCCCGGCTGTAATAACCTTTTTGTGATTAATAGGGTGAACTGCGGACGGACTCGGCATGAACCGCGGGGCGCCCGGAGCGTCGACGGCCGACCCGGAAACGGCGCCGGAGACGTTTTTGAGCCCGAAACGACCGCACACGGCCGGTGCGGACGGTCCCGGGATTATCGGCGTTCGGCTTTACACCTGACGGTGACAACACCTATTCGGCTGGAGCGACGATCGGTTAGGAGATCCGGGGCTTCGCCCCGGGCGTGAGTTGGGCACATGAGTACGGACGATACAATAGACGAGGCGGTCGAGGTGCTTCAGCAACTCGGCCTCAAGGAGTACGAAGCCAGGTGTTTCGTCGGGCTCTCGCGGCTCCCGACCGGCACGGCCAAGCAGCTCAGCGAGATCACCGACGTGCCCCGGACGCGCGTGTACGACGCGATCCGCATGCTGGAAGCACAGGGGCTCGTGGAGATCCAGCACTCGAGCCCCCAGCAGTTCCGGGCCGTGCCGCTGGAGGAGGCGACCAAAACCCTCCGGGACCAGTACGAGGCCCGCGTCGAACGGCTCACGAGGGCGCTTTCGGAGGCCGAGCACATCGACCCCGGGGCGGAGGATCCGGTCCAGGAGGTGTGGAGTATGTCGGGCACCGACGCGATCGCGAACCGATCGAACACGCTCATCGGGGACGCCACCGGGGAGGTGGTGTTGATCATCGGCGACGACTCGCTGCTGACCGACGAGTTGATCGGGACGCTCAACGGGCTCGACGGCGGCGTCGACCTGCTCGTCGGGGCGGTCTCCGAGGAGCTCGAAGGGCGCGTCCACGACGCCGTGCCGGCAGCGACGACGTTCCTGTCGGGGCTCGAGTGGCTCCGTGCCACGGACGCCGTGGACGACGACCTCGTGATCGGGCGGCTGCTCCTCGTCGACCGCTCGGCGATCCTCGTCAGCACCCTCGCCGCCGACACGAACGAGGAGCAGGCCGTCTTCGGCGACGGGTTCCGGAACGGCCTCATCGCGATCGCGCGCCGGCTGCTCTCGCAGGGGCTCGTGCCTCGGCGCGATCCACACGCGGAGTAGCGCACGTCCCGGGACCCGACCCGGCGGCGCCCGCGGACGACACCACCGCCGTCGACGTCGACCGACGGCCCGCTACCTCGAAGCTGCCGGTGCCGCCGCGACGGACCGCGGCGGGCGACGCGGCACCACGTCATCGGCTCCGGCAGCCGCTCCCGGTTGTCGTCGAGGAGTTCCAGCAGCGGCCTGATCCCGTCGAACCGGACGCCCCTGGTCACCGGCCCCCGGTCCCGGTCGGTGTCGACGAACCCCGGCTGTTCCAGCTTCGGGATGTGGACGTGGTACATCGCCGGTCGTAGCCCGCTGCCGGCGGCCGCGATGTCGAGCCGGTCGAACGCGACGCCACCCGCGTCGGCGCCGTCGTTCAGTAACCCGAGCAGCACTCGCCGGCGTTCGACGTGGCCGAGCGCGTCGAGACACTCGTCGAACGACGCCGCAGCGACTTCTTCGCTCATACGACGGGCCACGACGGCCGCCGAGCTAAACCCCGCAAACGTTCGTACGTGGTCGTGTTGTGATTATCGGAGTAACAGTTCTGCGCCGCGGCCTCACTCCTCGCCGTCCGCCCCCGGGCGGGTCGCGGCCGACCGGAGGTCCCGCGCCCGGTCGGAGGAGACGTCGAGGTCGGGCACCGGTGCGGGGTCACCCTCGTCGTCGAGCGCGACGTAGACGAACCGGGACTCGGACGTGAGTTCCCGGTCGCCCGACATCGGGTCCTCGCTGAACACCCTGAGGAACAGGTCCATGCTCGTGGTTCCGGCGTCGTAGACGTACGACTCCACCAGGGCGGTGTTCCCGCGGGGGATCGGCCGGCGGAAGTCGACGCTCTCCATCCGCGCGGTGACGCAGGTCCGGCCCGCAAACCGCATCGCAGACATCGCGCCGACCTCGTCCATCCACTTCACCACGTTGCCGCCGTGGGCGATCTTGCGGTGGTTGGTGTCGTCGGGCTGGACCAACACGCGGTTCTCGATGTACGTCTCCTCCAGCGGGACCATACCCTGGCTTACCCCACCGCCGTCTTCGGTCTGTCGCACTCGTCGCGCCGCGTCCGAGTACGGCGGGTGCGCCGGTTGCGGCCGGGGGTTGACGGCGTGCCGGGAGGCTTACGGGCCTCGGTTCCATACTCGTCTACGTGGACGGAGACGGACTCGTCGTCGGGATCGCCGCGGTGTTCGCGGGCACCACCGTGCTTCTGTCGGTGCTCGCGTTCGCCTACCAGCCGTTCCTGCTGCTGTTCGCGGTTCCGTTCGGGCTCGCGACCTACTTCATGTGGTACCACGCCAGTGGCCGGCTCACCGACCGGGTCCGTCGGACGGCCGACCGGAGCCGACGCCGCCGCGCCAACGCCGCCGCCGAGGGGCCGGGCGGGTTCGAGGGGGTCGGCCGCGGACGGCGCGCGGGCTCCGGCCCCCGCGGCGGCCGGGCTCGGGAGCGACCGCGGACGGGCCCCGACGAGCCGTCGCTCGCGGAGGCTTACCGGACGCTCGGCGTCGACCCCGGCGCCGACGAGGAGGCGGTGCGGGCGGCGTACCGCGACCGGGCGAAGTCGACCCACCCCGACGCCGACTCCGGCGACGCCGAGGAGTTCAAGCGGGTCACCCGCGCCTACGAGCGGCTGGTCGACGAGTGAGTCGCGCGCGTTCGGACGGGGAGCGCTCCGGAGGGCTCGTGTGACACGGCATCTCACACCACGAAAAGGGTTTTGTCGGATCGAGCCGCACCACGTGGTATGAGCGCTGACCGGGCCGTTCTCGAATCGGCCCTCGAGCGCGGCGAGGAGGAGGGGGGAAGCGTCGAGTTCAAAGAGCGGCTCTCCCGGGAGCTCCACCTCGCCGACGGTCGGCTGGAGAGCCTGGTGGCGCAGCTCCGCCACCGGGTGCTCTCCGGGGACGGCACCGCGACGTACGTGGTGGGCGTCACCGACGACGGAGGGATCGCGGGCATCCCCCCCGACGAGTTCTCCGAATCGATGGACGTGCTCTCGATCCTCGCCGACGAGGCCGACGCCCACATCGACGGCGTCGAGACCTGGGGGGTCGGCGACGACGGCGACCGCGGGCTCGTCGGCGTCGCGACGGTTCGGTCCGGCGGACGGCTGGGCGACGACGACCACATCGTCGTCGGGACCGCGGGCCACGTCGACCACGGGAAGTCGACGCTCGTGGGGTCGCTCGTTACCGGCACCGCCGACGACGGCCAGGGGGGAACCCGGGGGTTCCTCGACGTCCAGCCCCACGAGGTCGAACGCGGGCTGTCGGCGGACCTCTCGTACGCCGTCTACGGCTTCACCGACGACGGCGCGGTGCACATGGACAACCCACACCGGAACTCCGACCGCGCGCGGATCGTCGAGGAGGCCGACCGGCTGGTCTCGTTCGTCGACACCGTCGGCCACGAGCCGTGGCTCCGGACCACCATCCGGGGACTGGTGGGCCAGCGGCTCGACTACGGGCTCCTGGTCGTCGCCGCCGACGACGGTCCGACCAAGACCACCCGCGAGCACCTCGGGATCCTGCTCGCGATGGAACTGCCCACCATCGTCGCGATCACGAAGGCCGACGCCGTCGACGACGATCGGCTGGAAGCCGTCGGCCGGGCGGTCGAGCGCCTGCTCCGGGACGTCGACCGCACGCCGCTGTCGGTCGAGCGCTACGGCGTCGAGACCGCCGTCGAGGAGCTCGGCGGGTCGGTCGTTCCGATCCTCCGCACCAGCGCGGTCACGATGGACGGGCTCGACGACCTGGATTCGATGTTCGAGCGGCTCCCGAAGACCGCGTCCCACGAGCGGGACGACTTCCGGATGTACATCGACCGGACCTACTCGGTGACCGGCGTGGGGGCGGTCGCCTCCGGCACCATCGACTCCGGGAGCGTCGAACCCGGCGACGCGCTCCAGTTGGGGCCGATGCCCGACGGGTCGTTCCGCGACGTTGAGGTGCGATCGATCGAGATGCACCACCACCGCGTGGACCGGGCGACCGCGGGCCGGATCGTCGGGATCGCGCTCAAGGGCGTCGAGGAGGCCGAGATCGAACGCGGGATGGCGCTTCTGCCCGCCGACACCGACCCGACCGCCGTCCGGTCCTTCGAGGCGGAGGTCATGGTGTTGAACCACCCAACGCGGATCCGTGAGGGCTACGAGCCGGTGGTCCACCTCGAAACCGCGAGCGAGGCGGTGATCTTCCACCCAGAGGGCGGCCAACTCCTCCCGGGCGACTCCGGCACGGCCACCGTGGAGTTCAAGTTCCGACCGTATCTGGTGGAGGAGGGCCAGCGGTTCGTGTTCCGGGAGGGCCAATCGAAGGGCGTCGGAACGGTGCTCGACGTCGGTGACGGCGGCGACGACACGGACCAGTGACCGGTGTCGCCGCCAGCGGCCCCGCCTGGGTCGTCGACCGGCGACTCACTCCGCCCACGGCACCGAGCGGAGCTCCGACAGCGACGTGATGCGGTCGTCGGGGCCGCCGTCGCCGCCCGCCGCCCCGCCCACGCTCCCGTCCTCCGATCCGTCGGCCGCGAACAATACCGACCGCAGGCCCGCGGCGTTGGCGCCGGCGACGTCCGACTCCGCCGAGTCGCCCACGTGGACCGCGCGGCCGGGGTCGACGTCGAGCTCCGCGAGCGCCCGGCGGAACGGCTCCGGATCCGGCTTCGCCGGGGCGTCGTGGCCGGCGAACACGACCGTCTCGGCGTAGTCGTCGACGCCCGCGGCGTCGATCTTCCGCCGCGCCGCGTCGGCGGGGCTGTTCGTCACCACTCCGACCCGGTAGCGATCCGAGAGCGACTCGACCGCCTCTCGCGCGCCCGCGACCCACGCCACGTCACGGTGGTCCCGCTCGGCGGCGTAGGCGTCGGCCACCCGCCGCCCGAGGTCGGGGTCGCGGCCGCGGTCGGCACACAGCGCCGCGAAACACGCCCGGCGGAGCTCCGCGACCGAGTCGGCCCGATCGGCGAACTCCCGAAACCGGTCGTAGTAGGCCTCGACCGGGAACACCGGGTCGACGCCGACGGCCGCAAAGGACTCCTCGAGGAGGGCTCCCGACGACCGCCGGTACCGGACCAGGGTGTCGTCGAGGTCGAACAGGACGGCGCGGACGGAGTCGGTCATCGATACACTGTCGCTGCGCGTCCCGCAAGGCTGTTTCGACCACCGTCCGCGACGTTGAAGTTTCGCGATCCCCCATCAGTATTCGATGATCTCGCTCCCCGCGCTCGTGCTCGTGGGTCTCGTCGGCGGCGTCCAGGCGCTCGAAACGATCCTCGACGGATTGAACGTCAGGTACGGCGCCTCGGCCGTCCGCGACGCCGAGGCGTGGGTCCGTGAGGCGCTCGACGTCGACGATCCCGAGGAGATGCTCGCGTACCAGCGGACGAAGACGACTCTCTCGGGCGTCCAGTCGTGGCTCGGCGTCGCGCTCCTGCTCGCGGTCGTCGTGTCGGGACTCTACGGTGACGTCGCCGCGCGGCTGTCGGCGACGGGGCTGCCGGGCGTCGTCCAGGGGGTTCTCCTGCTCGCGGGCGCGGTGCTCGCCGGCCGGGTGCTGTCGGCGCCGTTCGACGCCTACGAGACGTTCGTGGTCGAGGAGCGGTTCGGGTTCAACAACCAGACCGCGGCGCTGTGGCTTCGGGACCTCGCCGTCGGCACGGTCGTCGCGATCGCGTTCGGCGGGCTGATCGCGGGGGCGGTGCTCCTCGCGGTCGGCGCGCTCCCGACCCTGTGGCCCGTCGTCGGGTGGGGGCTCGTGGTCGGCTTCTCGCTGGTCATGATGATCGCCTACCCGCGGGTGATCGCGCCGCTGTTCAACGACTTCGACCCGATCGACGACGGCGCCCTGCGGGAGGCCGTCGAGGACGTCTTCGAGCGCGCGGGCTTCGAGTGCGAGCAGGTCTACGAGATGGACGCCAGCCGGCGGTCGTCGCACTCCAACGCCTACTTCGTCGGGTTCGGCCGCGCAAAGCGCGTGGTGCTGTTCGACACCCTGGTCGACCAGATGGACCGCGAGGCGATTCAAGCAGTCTTGGCCCACGAACTCGCCCACTGGAAGAAGGCCCACATCTGGAAGCAGGTCGCCGCCTCCGCGGTCCAGATGGCGGTCGTGTTCGCGTTCCTGTGGTGGGTCACGACCTCCCAGTGGGTCTACACCGCGTTCGGGCTGCCGGGCGAGACCTACGCCGCCTTGGGGATCGGGCTGCTGTACGCCACCCCCGTGCTCTCGCTGACGGCGCCGCTCACGAACCGCCTGTCGCTGGCCCACGAGCGGGAGGCCGACGACTTCGCCGCGGAGACGATGGGCGGCGCGGTCGCGATGACCCGGGCGCTGCGGACGCTGGCGGGCGAGAACCTCGCGAACCCGTTCCCGCACCCGGCCTACGCCGCGTTCAACCTGACGCACCCGCCGATCCCCGAGCGGATCCGCCGGCTCCGGGAGCAGTACGGGGACGGAGCGGGCGAGGTCGACGGGGTCGGCGCCGGCGACGGCGGCGACGTCGACGTGCCGCCGGCGACGTAGGGCCCCCGACTCAGTCCTGCTCGACCCTGACGTACCCGCCGTCACGTTCCGCCGCGAGACCGAGCACCACCGCCCACCCCAGGATCCGCCCGACCCGCTCGCGCCAGACGTCCCGCCAGTCCCCGGCGGCCCGGTGGGTCTCCCACGTCGGGACGCGCTCCTCGAACGCCTCGAAGACCGCCTCGGCCGTCCGTGGTTCGTCGGCGTCGAGCGAGTCCAGCACCTCGCGGGCGCCGTAGACCCGCCGTCGGAACGCGCCCCGGAGGTGGTCGGGCGTCGGCTCGGTCCGCTCCCGCACGAACCCCGAATCGGTCTCGCGAGCCAGCTCCAGCGCCCGGAGGAACGTGAGCCACGTCCGGCTCACGTCGCGTGCGGGAAACCCCACCCGGCGCATCAGCCGGGCGCAGCAGTCGTCCTCCGACCCCGGGACCAGCGGGACCGCGCGCTGGGCCTCCCGCACCGGCGCCAGCGACTCGGGGGGTTCGGGGAGGAGCTTGAATCTCACTGGAAGCCGAACGACTCCGCGAGCAGCTCCTCGTCGGTCTCACCCAGCACGTAGGTGGGGCCGTCAACCACGTCGATGGTGGCTTTCGCGGGCGCGAACACCGACTCGGGCACCTCGTAGAAGTCCCAGTCGGCGGCCGCGAAGATCTCCGCGAAGGGGGTGCCGTACTCCTCGCGTGCGCTGGAGGGCACGCGGTCGAAGTCGTCGAAGTCGGCCGTGACCGTGAGGTGGACCTCCCCGCCGTACGCCAGCGCGTCGTTGGTGCGGGCCAGCGCGACACTCTCGTCGTACGTCTCCGGCGCGAGCGGGGCGGAGCCGAACGCCGACTGGACGTTGCGGACGTCGTACCCCAGCTCGAACAGCCGGAACAGCGCGAGTTCGGCGGCCCGCGCGGCGGCGGTGACGCTCCCGACTGTCGACCCGGTGGCGTAGGTCGGAAGGAACACCCCGCTGGGTTCGATCCCGGCGTGTTCGGCGACGTGCTCCGCGACCCGGTCGTCCGGGAGGTCGACGCCCTCCACCGACAGGACGGTGAGGTCGAACTCGTCGGCGTACTCCAGCTCCCGGAACTCGTCCTCCTCGGCGACCAGCGCCCGCGCCGGCCCCGCGCCGAGGCCGTCGAACGCCGGGTCGTCGAACGCGAGCTCCCACCCCGCCTTCTGGGCGCACAGCAGCGCGAGCGACGGGTGATCGGTTTGCAGTTCGACGTGCGGGGTCGGCGCGCCCGCGACCTCGTCCATCCGGGTCTGGACGGTGGCGAGCCCCGCGGTCTGTACCTCCGCGAGGAGCAGCCCGGCCTCCACGCCGCCTTGGGCGTCGACGCCGAAGTCGAGGACGGTCGCACCCGACGGGAGTTCGTGTGGGTCGACGCGGAGCTCCTCCGCGAAGTCGATGGCCTCGTCGACGAGTTCGATGGCCATCCGGTTGATCGAGTCCAT